>JBKJUF010000537.1:0-13507 GCA_046590445.1 Kofleriaceae bacterium | reverse complement strand
ACGCGTTCGCAAAACGCTTCCCGGTTCCAGATTGGCCGCCAAGGCGCCAAATCGCCAAGGTTTGACTTCCGCTCTCTCGTGCTACCGCCGCGAGCACGCTCCCCTGAAAAAACCTTGACGTGCTCGGCGCCTTGGCGGCCAATCTGGCGAGGGCGTGCGAGGTCGTAACGAGCGAGGCCGCTAAAGTGAGCGGCATTGTCTCTAGATCGCAACCCTTAGAAGCAGCTCTCAGGCGCGAGCACTCGCACCCTTGGTGCGAGCTTCTTCGGCCTTGCGGCGCTTCATCACTTCGGTGACCGTCGACGCCTTCTTCAGCTTGTCGGCGATCGTCTTCTCGTCGACCGGATAGTCGGTGCGGAACACCAGGCCATCGTCGAACAGCTGCTCGCGGGCTTCCTCGTCGTCGAGGTACTTCGTGACCTTCTTGCCCTTGTAGTCGAGCTTGGGCAGCGACTGCACCTTGCCCTCGAGCCAGGTCATCAGGTCGCCCATGACGCTCTTGCAGAGGCCGAGGTTTTCCTCGAGACCTTCGAACAGCTCGGGAAACCTCCCACGGAACGCATCCTCGTCCTCACCCTTGCCGAGCGCCTGCTGCAGCGCGAGGCGCAGCAGCAACGCATCGTCGGCGTAGCTGACGACGGCGTCGTTCCGGTCGGACACGAAGTCATTGGGAGACACAACGTAGGCGACCACGCCGGCGGCGACTTCGCGCACCGGACGGGGCAGGTTCTCGTCGTCCATCGCGTCGAACGCGATCTTGAGGTCGTGCGGCAGCGACACCAACCAGGCACGAACCAGCTCGACAAACTTCGCCTCGGCCACCGGTACAGAAAGACTCGTCGTCACGGGATATGCGTACCCCGCATCTGCGGGGCCTCCAAGCGAGCTTCGTGATTGAAGCCAGACACGGAGTACCAACCCCTCACCAGAATTACAAGCCCGGGGCCAGCGAAGCCGTTGCTGTGGTACCCTCGACAGCGACGTGGCCAAGCGCTCGCCCATCCTGGGCTACAACCACAATGCCCGGTACCGCGGGCTGGTGTTCCACGTGCAGACCGAGGACTCGGGGATGGCGTCCCCGCACCTCTTCACGCACCTGTTCTATGGCGGCGTGATCATCTCGACCCGCAAGTTGGTCTACGACTCCGGCGCCGCCGAGGAGTCGATCAAGTCCTTGATGCAAGCCCAGCACAAGGCGGTGATGAAGGACCTGAAGAGGGGGACCTTCGACGACAAGATCGACGTCTACCTCGCTGGAACCGAAGGGCTCCTGCCGCGTGGCGTGAAGGACGAGGAGGCCGGGGCTGCTGAGGTGGTGGCCCCCCCAGTCGTCAAGCCACCCGTGGTCGCCGAGGTGGTTGCCGCGCCCGTCGACCCTGCGTTCGCGCGCGCGCCGACCGAGGCTGCGTCGTCGCGCTCGCTGACCGTGGCGGATGGCCACGACGAGATCGGCGAACCGGCGATCATGAAGCCTCGCACCCAGACCGCGGAACGGGGAAGTCCGCCGAGCACGGTGCGCGCGAACCTGCCGCCGGCACCGATGGCGCCTGAGGACGAACCGGAGACGTTGAGCTATCAAGTCGCGGCGGCGGTCGCGGCTGGCCACGCCACGGTGCCGACCCGGCTACCGCGCGAGTTCGACGGACCGCCCGACGTCGAGATCGAGCTCGAGCTCGACGACGCGGATGACGAGCTCCATCGCACACGGCGTTCGCGCGACACCGATATCGCGCCCGAGGTCTTCGGCGGACGATCGCTCGTCGATCTCGAGTCCTCCGATGGCGTGCCGAGCGGTCGGACGGCGAGCGGGCGCGTGTCGAGCGAGTCGGTCCCGCCGTCCGCCTCGCCGAGTGCGCCGACGCGATCGCCAAGCGCGGTCGGTGCCGCCTCGCTACCACCGGCTCGCCCGATCGTTCGTCCGCCGTCGCGGCAGGCGATGGCGCCGCCGCAGGTCGTGTCGCGTCCGATCACGAACGAATCGGGGCGCCCGGATACCGATACCGATGCCGTCGAGGTCTACGCCCCGGCGCCGCCATCGGCCGACGCGCCGCCGGGCATGGCCGCGGTCGATCGCTCGAGCCAGTACGCGCAGCACAAGCGGCCCAGCACGAAGATGCCCGCGATCGATCCGCGCGAGGTCCCGCGCGAGGTCCCGCGCGAAGCACCTCGCGATCAGCGTACCGGCGGCTATCCGATCCCGCCTGGGCTCGGGCGGCCCGGCCGAATCTCGTCCGGCGTGTCTGGGGGCGTGCCGACTCCGATCGGTCGCGACTCATCACGCGCGACGAGCGCGAACAGTGCGCTAGCCGAGAAGTCCTCGGGCGTTTCGCGCGAGCCGTCCTCCGGACATGTCAATCCGCCCCGCACGCCGACGCCACTACGCTCCGGTACGTCCGCGAATCCGACGAGTGGTCGCGTCGTCTCGACCAACTCGAGCGGCGTCGTGATGACACGTCCTGCGGTGATCGTGGGTGCGCCGGCAAAGTCGCCGCCGACACCGCGGGTTCGCAAGGCACGCGAGGACGAGGGCCGCGGCTTTGGCCAGGGGCTGATCAGCGAGAAGAGCCTCGACGAGGTCATCCTCGCGTATCTCTCCGAAGACGCTGACGACAAGTAGTTGGGGATACGTTCCTGACGACAGGGTGAGTCCGCGCGCTGACGTCACACGGCTGGCGGTGCGAGCGTGATTGCCACGTTGTCAGGCGATCGATACGCGGCTACGGTTTTCACCATGCCGGCCGAGGTGAAGATGTACACGCGGCGATGGTGTGGGTACTGCACGGCGGCCCAGCGCCTCTTGCAGGAGAAGAACGTGACCTACGAGGAGATCGACTGCACCGGCGATCACGCCGTGCGGCGCTGGCTCCTCGAGGTGACGGGACGAAGCACGGTTCCGCAGATCTTCATCGACGGCAAACCGATCGGCGGCTACGACGACCTGCGCGCGCTCGAGCGGCGCGGCGAGCTCGACGGCATGCTCGCGGGTCACAGCGCCGCCACCGGCTCGAGCAGCCCCGGCTAATCAATCAGCGCGCGGTCTCAGGTCTCGTCGGGCTCGGGCGCGTCGAGATCGGGTCGCTCGGCGCGGTAGGTCGCGATCCACTCGGCGAGCTTCGGCATCGCGACCTCGAGGCGCTGGCTGCCCTCGCGATCGAGTGCCTGGCGGTACGCGAAGCGAGCTTCCTCGTGATCGCCGCGGTGCGCGTAGACCCACGCGCAGAGCAGCAATAGATCGCGGCCGGCCGTCATCGACAGCCCCTTGCGCATTCGATCGTGGAGCTCGGTGTCGTCGAGGTCGTCGGACCGGACGCCGCCCTCGGCGACCGCGAGGTGCATCTGCGCGATCCAGTACGACAGCTTGAGGACCTCGCCGTTCGGCACACCACCGCGCGCGTCGAGCACCACGCGCGCCTCCTTGGTGCGGCCGAGCGCGGTCAGCAAGTTGATCTCGGTGTAGTACGAGAACTGGTGCTGGATCAGCCGCGGCGAGAGCCGGGCACGCGCGAGGCGCACGCGATCGAGGGCCTGTTCGCCCTTGCCGTCGAGCGCGTCCGCGATCGCGACCCGCAGCTCGGCGAGTGCGCGCACGCGGCTCGGCGCCCACCACGCCCGCGATACCGGCTCGGCGAGCGCGCGACCGGCGAGCGCGTCGCCATTGGATAGCGCGACGCTCGCCTCGTTGACGCGCTTGACCGCGCGCACGGTCCCGAGGAAGCGGCCGGCGAGCGCGAGGTAGAACGGGATCAGCAGCGGGAACGAGGTCGCCGCGAGGGCGACGCCGGCCGCCGTGATGCCACCGAACGCGACGTACGCCGCGACCTGCCGGTTGCGCACGCCCGATGGATCCTTGACCTCGCCATCGCGGCCGACGTAGACGAGCTGCCCCTTGCCGGCCTTGTCGAGGTCGCGCGCGATCATCGGTCGCACGAGCGCGAGTTCGGTACCCGCTCCTCCCGGCGGCTCTTTGGGATCAGCTGCCATCAACCAACGTCCTGGACGCTCCAGTCGGTGCCCTGCGGCGTGTCGTGCAGCTCGACGCCGAGCGTGGTCAGCTCGCCGCGGATCTCGTCGGCGCGCGTGAAGTCCTTGCTGCCGCGTGCGGTCACGCGATCCGTGATCAGCTGGGTGACGCGCGCGACATCGATGCCGCAGCGGCGCACGAGCCGGTCGCGACGCTCGGCGAGGTAGCGCGCGGGATCGTTCGCGAGCACGCCGAGCGCGCCGCCGACGATGCGCATGTCCTTGCCAAGCCGCGCCAGCGTGCGGCGGCGGACCTGTTTGTCGGTGCCCTTGCCGATGTCGAGCAAGCGGTTCGCGAGCGTCTTGGCCTCGTGCAGCTTCGACATCACGACCGGTGCGTTGAAGTCATCGGTCAGCGCCTCGCGGGCCTCGGGGAGCAGGCGCGCGGCCTCGGCGAGCACGGTGCCCTCGCCGCCGGAATCTATCGACCCGCCCTGGGCGACGAACGCGTCGATCTTCGCGAGCGTCTTGTAGAAGTCCTCGAGCCGGCGATCGGCAGCTTCGAGGCTGCGGAACCGGACGCCGACGACCTCGTTGCTGGCATCGCGCACCGCCTCGACGTCGAACTCGACGGGCGAGCGGTAGTGATGCTCGACGCAGAAGAACCGCAGCGCCTCGCCGCCGACCGCATTGGCGATCTCGTCGCAGTTGAAGACGTTGCCGAGCGACTTCGACATCTTCTCGCCGGCGAAGTTGAGGAAGCCGTTGTGCATCCAGTAGCGCGCGAACGTCTTGGGGCCGAACGCGCCCTGCGACTGCGCGATCTCGTTCTCGTGGTGCGGGAAGATCAGATCCTTGCCGCCGCCGTGGATGTCGAAGGTCACGCCGAGGTGCGCGACCGGCATCGCCGAGCACTCGATGTGCCAGCCGGGTCGCCCGTTGCCCCACGGCGACGGCCAGAACGGCTCGCCGGGCTTCGCGGCCTTCCACAGCGCGAAGTCGACCGGGTTCTTCTTTTGCTTCTCGACGAGCTCGCGATCGCTGGCGCCCGAGCGCAGCTCGTCGATCGTCATGCCGCTGAGCTGGCCATAGGCCGGGAACTTGTCGACCGCGAAGTAGACGTCGCCATCGACCGGATACGCGCTGCCGTTCTCGATGAGCTTGACGATCAGCTCGACGATCTGCGGGATGTGCGTCGAGACCTTCGGCTCGACATCGGGCGGCAGCACCGCGAACCGCGCCATGTCGCGGTTGTAGTCATCGGCGAACCGCGCCGCGAGCGCCACCGAGTCCTCGCCGACCTCGTTCGCGCGGCGGATGATCTTGTCCTCGACGTCGGTCACGTTACGGACGTAGTGGACCTCATAGCCGAGGAACCCGAGGCTGCGGCGGATCGTGTCGAACGAGATCGCCGAGAACGCGTGGCCGATGTGGGCCGGTGCGTAAGGCGTCGGGCCGCACACGTACATGCCGACCTTGCCGGGCTCGAGGGGCTCGAACGGCACTTTGTCGCGGCGCATCGAATCGTAGAGGCGAAAGGGCGTCGTCACGGGCCTGAGGTTGTAGCACTACTCGTGCCGGCGACTCGTGCCAGTCTCGGGTTCCGGCCCGTCCTCGGCTCACAACCAGCCGAGCCGGCCCATCGGATCGAGCATCGCGTTCGACAGCGTCGCAAGCCAGCCCGTCAGCTCGGCCGGCGACGGCGCGGCAGGCAGGGTCCACACCAGCAGCGCGCGCGCCGAGTGCGCCATCACGCGGCGGCCATCGTTGCTGATCTGCGGCTCGCCGTAGGCGTTGCTCTGAGCGCGGGCGAGGGTCCAGCGATGCGGCGCGAGCGGATCGATCACGTCGATGCCATCGAGGTTCGAGACCACGTAGACCCCGGTGTCGACCGCCATCGCGGCGCGCCCGGCGTTGACCGGATCGGCCTCGGTGACCCGATCGCGCGCGTCGAGCCCGACGAGGTATGCGGCGCCTTCCGACGTGAACGCGATGACAGGGCCCGCGCCCGCGATGCCGAGCGCGTCGACGGGCTTGGGCAGCGTCGCGTGCGCGTCGATCCCGCCGTCGGGACGCCACGCGCTGAGCACGCGTCCCTCGGCGAACATCACGGTGCCGTCCGGCGTCACGAGCAGGCGCGTGGTCAGCGAGATCGGCGAGCTCGCCACCGCGTGCTGACCGGTCGCGAGATCGATCCGCCACAGCGTGCCGTCGGTGAACGCCGCGGCGACCCAGGTCGGCTTGCCGCGCAGCGCGCCACGGCTCCACGCCATGCTCGCGAGCTTGGTCGGGCGCGATACCAGCAGCTTGCGCGCGCGGGTCGCGACGTCGACGTGATGGAGCGTGCCGCTTGCATCGTCGGCGAGCAGCAGATCTCGATCGGTCGCGAACCCGGCGTGCGAGACGGTGCCGTCGAGCGGCTCCGCGGGGCGGCCAGGCATCACGAGGTAGGCCTTGCGGGTGATGTCGATCGCGCAGGCGGCGGTCCCGCCCGGTGCGCCGACGATGTCGCGGAGCTGCAGGCGGTCGCCGGCGGGTTGCTGCTTGCCGGTCGCGAGATCGATCCACTGCAGCGGCGCCTCGGCCGAGGTCGCGAGCACGTGGTCGTTGCCGACGAACCGCGCGAGCTCGATCTGCGCGAGCGGCACCTTGCGCGGCTGGATCTCGTCGAGGTTCCACACGAGCAGCCGATCCTCGATCGTCGCGATCACGTACGGCGAGCGCGGCGAGGCCTCGATGATATCGACGCGGCCGGCCGGCACCGTGAACGCGAGGTCACCGGTGTCGGCGAGCACCGCGATGCCGCCGCGGCTGCCGGCGATCATCGTGCGGCCGCGCGCCTCGACGAGGCCGAGCGGATCGCCGACGAGCGGCTTGCGCGGCGCGAGGCCCTCCGCGGGGAGCGCGGTGACGCCAGCGACGCCGATCGAGTACACGCGGTCGTTGCCATAGGCCACGTAGCGCCGGACCCCGACGTTGCGGCGATGCACGATCGTCGGAACCGGATCGATCTTGACGCCGAACGCCGAGTCATCGACGAGCATCGCGAGGTGCGAGCCATCGCTCGACCAGTCGACGTCGACGGTCTTGCCGTTGATGATCACGACCAGCTCGGCCGCCGGCTGCGTGCGATCGAAGAGCAGCAGGTGATCTTCGCCGTGGAGGGCGATCCAGCGGCCATCGGGGGAGGGCGCGAGCTGGTCGACCGGCTCGGCGAGCGCGATCTCGAGCGGGGTGCTGCCGGCGAGATCGAGCATCCACAGGCGGCGCTCGACGTCGACCCAGTACGCGGTGACGCCGACGACCTCGAGGTCGCGGATCGCGGTCGGCGTGCGGAGCTCGCGGCGGGCGCCGGTCGTCGCGTCGATCACGACGAGCTTCGGGCCAGCCCACACGACGATCCGGCGCTCCTGATCGGCGAACCGTGCCGAGACCCGCTCGCCGAGCTCGGCGACGGTCTTCACCGAGCGCGCCGCGAGATCGTAGATCCGGATCACGCCGTCCTCGCCCGCCGCCAGCGCGCGGAGGCCATCGCGTGACATCTCGAGCGTGAACGTCTTCTTCGAGGCTGGCAGTCCCCACGCAACCCCGGCCGCGCGCGCGGCGATCGCGATCGAGCGAACCTCGCGCGGATGCTTCGCGGCGAGGTGACGGATCATCGCGACCGCGCGGGTCGGGTTGGTCTCGACCTCGTTGCGCGCCTGCTGCAGCGTGACACGCTCGAGCTGGGTCTCGGCGCGGGCACGCTCGACCTCGGCGACCCGCTGCTCTTCCACGGCATCGCGCGCGGCCTCGTCGGCCCGGTTGCGCTCGCCGACGACGCGGATGAACGCGAGGAGCAGGAGCAGCACCGCGCCGACCGCGATCCCGACCGGCACCTTGTGCTTCTTGACGAAGCGGCGGACCCGCACGCTCGGCGAGTAGTGGTGCGAGGCGACGAGCTGGCCGGTGAGGAAGCGGTTGAGATCCTCGGCGAGCTCGCGCGCGTTCGGATAGCGCGCGGCGGGATCGTGCGCGAGGCACTTGTCGATGATCGTCGACAGCTCGGGCGGCACGCCGGCAACCAGCTCGCCGATCGGTGGCGGCGGTGCGTGCGCGGCAGCCTGCATCATCTCGTCCGCGGTCTTCGCGTGGTGCGGTGGCTTGCGCGACAGCAGGTGATAGAGCGTCGCGCCGAGCGCGTAGACATCGCAGCGTTCGTTGACAGGGCGGCCGCGCAGCTGCTCGGGCGCCATGAACCCGGGCGTCCCGTAGACGATACCGGCGCGCGTCTTGATCGAATCGGGATCGTCCGTGGTGACGGGCTGCGCCCGGGCCTCTGGCCCGGCCTGCGGATCGATCGGCTCGTCGGGCTCTCCGATCAGCTTCGCGAGGCCCCAGTCGATCACGATGGTCTCGCCGAGATCACCAGCGAGGATGTTCGACGGCTTGATGTCACGATGGACGATGCCGCGCTCGTGCGCGTGCGCGACCGCGTGCGAGGCCGCGACGATGTGCGGGATCAGCGCGAGCCGCTCGCCGAGGGTCTCGGCCTTCGCGACGAGCTTCTCGAGCGGGCGGCCCGAGATCTTGCGCATGACGTAGTACGGCGCGCCGCCGGCCATCGAGCCGGCATCGTGGACCGGCACGATCGAAGGATGCTCGAGTCGTGCGGTGATCCGGGTCTCGCGGGCGAACCGCTTGAGCGAGTCGCTGTCGAGCGCGAGCGCTTCTTTCAGCGCGACGACGCGGCCGAGCACGGTATCGCGGGCCTCGACGACGCGGCCCATGCCACCACGCGCGATCTCCTCGCCGAGCTCGTAGCGCTCGGGTGGCATCGACGGCGGCGCGCGGACCGGGACCGGCACGCCGGTCACCGTCTGCATCACGGCCGCTACCGCGTCGGGTGCGACGCCGGCTCGCAGCTGCATCGTGCCCAAGGCCGGCGTGTCACGCGTGGCGCGGATCGTGTCCGGAACGTCGGTCCGCATCCCGGTCGGCATCCCGGGAGGCTGCGTCGACGGGATCGCGGAGCCGGCCGCGGTCGGCAGGTTCGAGGCGTCCGAGGGCTTCGGCGTCTCCGGTACGGGCTTGGCATCGTCCACCACGACGCGCGCAGTATAATGCCAAGCCCGCGGCGCCGGTGCCTGACGAATTCGCGACGTCGCGAAGCGAACGCTGGACGCGAAGCGGACAGGCAGCCGCGAAGCGGCTGAGCGCGAACCGACCGAAGGGAGGAATTAGGCGCTGGTAGGCAGCACGTCGCGGCGCACGGTGCGGATCAGGGTCCACAGGAACAACAGGCCGATGATGGCGACGACGATCGTGATCGGCAGGATGTACCAGTAGTCCTGGGGCCGCTCGGCGATCAGCAGGGCGTACGCACCGTCGGGGATCGTGCGGGTGACATAAACGCCGACGAGATCGAGCTGCGCATCTGGGATGGTCGTGGTGCCGACGGTGAACCCGCTCGGGCTCGAGCCCTTGATCGCGCCCCACGTCGTCTCGTGGTGGCGGGTGACCGGCTCGACGCGGGCGGCCCACAGCCTCGCGCCTTCGAGCTTCGCGGTCACGATCGTGACCGGCATCGTGGCGTTGAACCGCCCCTGGTTGAGGGCCTTGTCACGTGGGTCGGCGGCCGCCGGCGTCGCCGTGATGCCGAGCTTGACGAGCTCTGCGGCCCACGCGGCCTCGTCGAGCAGGGCGGCGTGCTCGGGCGTGCCCGGCGTGAACGTCGCGATGATGGTCGACACATCCGGATCGACGACGTCGAACGCGACGCGATCGGTGTCGCGTACGGCAATCGTGTCGCCGTCGACGGTGGCGATCTTGCCTGCCGCGAGACCTGCGCGGATCGCGGTCGCGGTCGCGAACACGGCGCGGGGCTCGGTGGCCGCGCGCTGGCGGACGGTGTCGCCAAACGGCATGTCCGCGAGCGGGCGCAGCCGACCGGTATAGCGGCCGATCGTCGGCGGATCCCAGCCGACACCGTCGAGGACGAGCCACACGCGCTCGCTGCTACCGCGCACCGGCGTGACCCGCATGCCGGGATCGCCCGATGCCTTGGTCGCGCGGATCGCGTGCGACATCATCGGCTCGGCCTCGAGCGCGACGTGGGCATCGCTGCCCACCTTGCCGGCGATCACGTCGGCGATCGCGACCAGCCGCGCCGCATCCGGCTCGCCGCCGAACCGGCGATCGGGTGACAGCCGCCACAGGAAGAACGCGCACAGAAACACCATGCCCGCCGAGGTCAGGAGGCCGATCTTCGCGCGCGGACGCGTCAGCTTGATCAGGTCGGGATCGACCGCATCGTGGGGGATCGGCGCACCTGGCTCGTTCGTCGCTGATCTCTGCTCGGACTCGGCCATGAGGGCGGTGGGCATCGTATCTTGCTGATCGACAACGCGCCACCGCCCGTGGTTGCGACGAACTGCAGTAGCGGCTGTGTTGTTCGCGGGTTACGTTGGCGCGTGGCCACGGGCGAGCGTCCAGCCAGCAGTCGCGAACGACCGCTCGGGATCGCCGAGGTCGTCCGGATCGCGGGGCGTGCGCTCGACGGGCTTGGTCTGGTCTGGCTCGAGGGCGAGGTCACCCAGGTCAGCCAGCCATCGTCGGGCCACCTGTACTTCGCGCTCCAGGATCGCGGCAGCGTGCTGCCAGCGGTGATGTGGGGCCGTGATGTCGGGCGGATCCGCTTCAAGATCGAGGCAGGGCAGCGGCTGCGGGTGCGCGGTCGGCTCGGGGTCTACGACCGCGATGGCAAGATGCAGCTCTACGCCGATTTCGCAGAGCCGGTCGGCGCAGGCGCCGAGGCCGCGGCACTCGAGCAGCTGAAGGCGAAGCTCGCGGCCGAGGGCATGTTCGCGGCAGACAAAAAGCGCGCGCTGCCACGATTCCCGCGCCGGATCGGTGTCGTCACCTCGGCGAACGGCGCCGCGATCCACGACATCATCCGCACGATCCAGCGCCGGTTGCCGACGCCGATCCTGATCGCCGACGCCGCGGTCCAGGGAGCGACCGCGCCGCACCAGATCGTGATGGGCATGGCGATGGTCGTGAAGGCGGGCGTCGATGTCGTCATCGTCGGGCGCGGCGGTGGGGCGGCGACCGATCTCACGGCGTTCAATCACGAGCGCGTCGTCCGCACGATCGCGCGCTGCCCGGTGCCGGTGATCAGCGCCGTCGGTCACGAGGTGGATCTGTCGCTCGCCGATCTCGCGGCTGATGCGCGCGCGTCGACACCGACGGCGGCGGCCGAGCTCGCGGTCCCCGACGGCCACGCGCTCGTCGACATTCTCATCAAGGAGCGGCGCCGGCTCGATCGTGAAATGCGGCACGTTCTGTCGAGCGCGCGACAGGATCTCGACCACGCCACGATGGGCCTGCACTCGCGCGGCGAGCGCGCACTGGCGGCGACGCGGGCGCAGCTGCTGCGGCTGCACGAGCGACTGTCCGGGCTGCACCCGCGCGCGCGGATCCTGCGGCACCGCACGGTGCTCGGCGAGCTCGAGCGCCGGCTCGCGGCGGTGTCCCCGGTGCGACGGATCGGGCGTGCGCGGCACGATCTCGCGGCGCTCGGCGCGCGTGCGGACGCCGCGATCCTGGCGAGCCTCGCGAAGCGCCGCGCCGACCTCGCGCAGGCTGGCGCGCAGATGGCCGCGCTGTCGCCGCTCGCTGTGCTCGATCGCGGATATGCGATGGTTCGCAGCGGTGATGCGATTGTCCGCGATGTCGCTCAGGTCAAACCCAAGGCTCGGCTCGAGGTCAGGCTCGCGCGTGGCTTGCTCGAAGTGATCGTCGACAAGATCAAGGACGGCGAATGACGCGCGCGAAGCAAAAGCGGGCGGGCACCAAGAGTGGCCGTCGCAACCTGCCGGACGATCTGCCCGATGCCGCCGAGGCCGCACTCGAGGATCTGCTGCGCGTCGATGTCGACGACGACGACATCGAGGAGGAGATCCTGACCCAGCATGCAGGTGCCTCGTACGAAGACCGCACGCTGCGACGGGGCAAGGTCGAGCCGGAGATGTCGGAGAGCGGCACGATGGCCATCGCAAGTCCCGGCTTTGCGGGGGCGCGCAGCACTGCCGAAGGCAGTGCGGAGGTGATCGATGCGCTCTACGACGAGGACTTCGACGGCGGTGAGGTGATCACCGAGCTGCCGGTCCTGCGCGTCGGGGTGTTCGAGGACGCCACGCACCTGCGCTCGCTGCAGAGCGCGATCGGCGCCGCCGGTCATGTGGTCGCGATCGCCGCGACCGGCCACGAGGGTCGCGGACACGTGCTCGCCGCCGTACGTGGTGGCGAGCTCGATGCGGTGTTCGTCGCGATCCCCGGCGGCGAGCCGATCATCGACGCGGCGCTTGCGCTGGAGGGGCAACGGCCCGTCGTGATCGCCAGCGTCGACGGCTCCGCGCTGGCCGCGGTCAATCGCGCGAGCTCGGTCGGTGCAGACCTGGTGGCACTGCGCCCGCACGAGGTCGGCACGATCGCGCCGGTGATGCTCGCGGCGAATCGCCTCACGATCGAGCGCAAGCTCGCGGCAGATCCCGAGCCACGTGGGCTCGTCACGTACGAGGCCTTTCAGCGCATCCTCGAGCTCGCGATCGTGCGCGCGCAGAAGCTCGACTACCCGCTGTCGGTCGTGCTGTTCTCCGTCGACGTTCAGCCGCTACCCCCGCCGGGGATCGGCGGCATCGTGCGCGCGCGAGCCGGCAATGCGCTGATCCACTCGATCCGCGAGATCGACGTCGCGACGCGGCTCGAGGGTGACCGCTTCCTCGTGCTGTTGCCATACACCGATCTCAAGCGCGCGGCGTCGCTGGCGCAAAAAGTGATCGCGTCGGTCAACGCGGGCGAGCCCGTGATCTCGGGCGGCCGTGGCTATCCGCCGCTCATCACCGGCGCTGCCGTCGCCGCGCATCTGGATCAGCCACTCAGCTTCGCGCGGTTGCTCAAGGATGCGATGCGCACGCTCGAGCAGGCGCGCAAGGATGGCGCGGACCTGGCCGTGCAGCCGTGAGTGTCGCGATCACCGGCGCGACCAAGATCGCCGCGGTGCTGGGCTGGCCGGTCGATCACTCGCGCAGTCCGGCGATGCTGAACGCGGCGTTCGTCGCCGACAAGATCGACGCGGTGCTCGTACCGATGGGGGTCGCGCCCGACGCACTCGTCACCGTGGTTGCCGCGCTGCGCGCGACGCACATGCTCGGCGCGAGCGTCACCATCCCGCACAAGCTCGCGGTCGCGGCGCTGTGTGACGAGCTGTCCGCCGAAGCCAAGGCGATCGGCGCGGTCAACTGTCTGCAGCTCGAGGGCGGCACGCTGATCGGCCACAACACCGACTGCGACGGATTTCTCGACGCGCTGACCGCCGCCGGGTTCGACCTGCGCGGCAAGCGCGTGGTGCTGCTCGGCGCCGGCGGTGCTGCACGCGCGGTCGCGTATGGCGTGCGCGGCGCGCGCGCGATCGAGGTCGTGGCGCGGCGACCGGCCGAGGTCACTTGGGCAACGTGCTGGCCGTGGACCGACGAGAATCTGCGCGACTGTTTTGCGCGCGCGGACC
>JBKJUF010000360.1:0-15533 GCA_046590445.1 Kofleriaceae bacterium | reverse complement strand
CGCGAAGACTCCGCTGTCCGCAGAGCAAGACAAGTACGTGCAGGTATTTCGCCGCGCGGGCGACAACCTGCTCAACCTCATCAACGACATCCTCGATCTTTCAAAGGTAGAGGCTTCGCAGCTCGAACTGGAGCAAACCGGCTTCTCGATCACGGACTTGCTCGAGAAGGTGGTGGAGATGGTGGCGGCTCGCGCGCAAGAGAAGGGGCTCACCCTCTTATGGGAAGTCGCCCGGGACGTAGCTCCAGCGTTGGTGGGTGACCCGACGCGGTTGCGTCAGGTGCTACTCAACCTGCTCGGCAACGCGATCAAATTCACGACGACGGGCGAAGTGTCGCTGCGGGTCACGCTCGACGGCAACCCTGCGGTGCCGACGGCGTTGCGGTTCACGATCACGGACAGCGGCATCGGCATTCCAGCCGATAAAATTGGCAGCGTGTTCGACCGTTTCACGCAGGCCGACTCGTCCACGACGCGCCGGTTCGGCGGCTCAGGCCTAGGGCTCACGATCTGCAAGCGCCTCGTGGAGCTCATGGGAGGACGCCTCTGGGTCGAGAGCGTGGTGGGAGAGGGCAGTGTGTTCTCGTTTGTCGCGCCATTCGAGATCTGGACCGCGACCAGCTCCGGCATGCCGGAGCCGCACCCCACGGTCACCGAGTCGCTGCTGACACCCCTGCGGATTCTCTTGGTCGAAGACAACCCCGACAATTGCATGATCGCGGTCGCCTACATGGAGGGGACGCCTTACCGGGTCGAGGTCGCGGAGAACGGCGCGATAGCCTGTGAGATGTTCGCGGCCGGCCAGTACGATGTCGTCTTGATGGATCGGCAAATGCCGATCATGGATGGCTTGACGGCGACACGGACCATCCGCGCGTGGGAAACAGCACACGACCGATCACCGACGCCGATCATCGCGCTGACGGCGTCCGCCTTGAAGGGCGATCGCGAGACATGTCTCGCGGCAGGCTGCACCTCATTCCTGACCAAGCCAATCAAACAGGAGGTTCTGCTCAGGGCGATCAAAGACCGCTTCCTGGTCGGGCTATCCCCACCGATTGAACACTCGACTCTGGCGGAACCTGACCCCGCATCCGTTCATAGCAGCCTGAAGGCGCGAATCCCTGCATTCCTGATGAACCGCAGGCACGACGTCGTCTCGATGCTGAAGGCGTTGACTCGCGGCGACTTCGAGACGGTCGAGCGGCTAGGACACGGCATGAAAGGGGCAGGTGCAAGCTTCGGCTTTCCGCCCATCAGCCACATCGGCACGGGGCTCGAGCTCGAGGCCGGTGTCCGGAACACCGATGCTGTGCGACGCTGGGTGGATGAGCTGACCGGATTTTTGGATAGCATCGGCACGGGTGCAGACTTCCTCGTGCACCCCAAGGGTGGTGAGGGTGGCGATGTGGTGGTGGCGCTCCACGACATCGCGCCGATTGCAGGCGGGCGACGTCGAATCGTGCTCGTGGAAGACCAAGAGGATCTTCGCTGCCTGATGCGTGAGGTCATGGAGCTCAGCGGTCATCAAGTCGTCGACGCGGACGACGGTCTCGAGGGAGTGGCGTGCATCCTCGCCGAGAAGCCCGATATCGCCATCATTGACATCGGCCTGCCCAGCATTGATGGCTTCGAAGTTGCGCGGCGGGTTCGCGCGGTGCTCGGCAACGCGGTCGTGCTCGTTGCGCTGACCGGCCGCTCGAAGGAGAGCGATCGCACCGAGGCTCTTGCTGCCGGATTCGACGCGCATATCGTGAAGCCCGTCGACAGTGCGCTCATTGCGCGGATCCTCGAGACCAAGCGGCTCATCGCCTGATCTCCCCGCCGCTATTCCGGCCCGAGAAGCAACGCGCAGCTCAGAACACGAACTGGATGCCGGCGTCGAACGTCAGCGACGGCTTGTAGCCGTACTGGACCTCGAGCATCTTGGGATCTGTGCCGTCGTCGAGGCGCTCGAGATCGAGCAGCCGCGCGCCAAATCCCGATGACAGCGTGACCCGTCGCGAGAACTGCGGGACCGCGACCCAGATCCCGATCCGCGGCCGGATCGCGTCGAGCGCGACGTACTTGTAGCGCGTGTACTTGCCCGGCGGCCGCAGCGCCATCTCGGCGAGCGGCGCGACCGGATCGATGATCGAGGCCTCGAGGCCGAAGTAGTCGTTGATCGCGACCAGCAAGGTCGGCCAGTCGGCCGCGATCAGCCGGCGGCGGCTATCACCGTCGGTGATCGCGTACGTGTCGTTGAACGACAACCGGATGGCGACGCGCGGGATGGCGCGAAACCGGACGCGATCGCCGACCCGCGGCACGCCGCGATGCGACGCCGACAGCAGCAGCTCCTTCGCGGAGGCGCGGAACGCCGAGCGCGCGACGGCCTCGCCGACGCCCTCGCTGTTGTCGAGCAGGTAGGCCGACAGCGACAGGAAGAAGGTCTCGTGCGGGCGATTCATGTTCGCGAGCTTGAGATCGAGCGCCGCCCGCAGCGACTCCATCGCGAGCGAACGGTAGTCGGCACGCATCACCATGCGGAGCCAGTCGCCGATGTCGAGGGTGGCCGCGCCGCCACTCGCCTGCTTGTCGAGGAACGCGAGCGTCGCGTTGCCCTCGATCGTGGCCTTATCGAGCGAGGCACGCGCGACGTGGAGCAGCTCGGCGACGTCGAGCTCCTCGAAGGACTTCGAGCCCTTCTGCCAGAGGTACCAGCGCGCGCGCAGCTCGGTCACGAGGCGGGCCATGCGATGGGTGGCGCGCAGCACGGCCTTGGTATCCGCGGAGACCGACTGGCCGGCGTGGAACAGCGCGCCGGCGAGCGACGGCGGCACCAGCGATCGCAGCTCGTGGATCCGGCGCATCAGCTTGCGGAACTTGAGCAGCGGCGACACCAGGAACCGCGTCGGCGCGCCGGTGAACTTGCCGGTCGCGGTCAGCGTGACCTTGAACGGCGGGCGGCGCAGCCACGCGACGGAGATCTGCACGCCGGGCTCGAACCGCTTGCCGGCACACGGGCCCGCTTCGCCCTCCTTGCCGGGCGGACACTCCTTGTCCCATGCGAGCTCGGCGAACATCCGATACGCGACGTCGTCGTCGAGACGATCGGAGTCGAGGTCGCGGCTCGCCTTCTCGATCTCCCAGTACGGCACGATGTGCGTGAACGCCGGGTGAGCGGTCTCCTTGACGGTCACGGTTGCCTGGAGGTTGGTCTCGAGCTGCTTGTGCGTGACCGCGAAGCACAGCCAGCTCAGCGGGCCCGTGTGATCGTCGATCGCGGCCTTGATCTCGACCCAGTTGGCGCACCGGGTCTCGAGCGCGGCGTCGGTGAGCAGCGGCCCGAGATCCGGGTTCGCGAGCGCCTCGAGCAGCGGGGTCGGGAGATCCTTCGGCAGGTCGAGCCACTTCGTGAGGACGTCGCGCATGCGGTTGCCGACGTTGCGATCGGCGACCTCCATCAGCACGACCTCGGACAGCGCGTCGACCAGGTGCTGGCGGACCTCGCCACGTCCCTTGAGCGCCGCGAGCACCGCGAGGCCGACGTGACATGCCATGCGGCGATCGGCGAGCGGCTTGGTGCGCCGGCACTCGACCTCGAGCAACGGGCGGCGCTGCTGGACGATCGCGACGACGAGCCGCTTGCACGCCTCGTTGGCGTCGGCGGTGACCGTCGCGCAGCGGAAGAACCGCTTCGCACTCGCGACGACGTCGCCATCGCCGCCGCCGGTCGACATGTGCCAGTACACGAAGTCGGCGACCGCGACGGTGAGGTCATCCTTGAGGACCCGGCCGAGGCTGCCCCAGTACGGCGACGCGAGTCGCTCGAGGGTGCCGTGCATGTAGAACGCGAGTGCGGGACTGCGCGCCTCGACCGTTCGCACGACCGACGTCGTGACCTCCGACTGGATCAGCTCCTCGACGACGTCGCGGACGTCTCCATAGATCGCGGAAGCGAGGTCCGCACGAGCCGGGCGCGCGAACGAGCACAGGATACCGATCGTGATGAGCCACCGCATCGGCAGCATCCTACGCAGTTCAGGGGCGCAACCGCACGATCACGGGCAGGTGATCGCTGCCAGCGCTTGCCGCTCGACCCGAGCATCTGCGACCGTTCGCCGGAAAGGATCGTCATGACAACTTTGATTCGAAACGTCACGCTCTGTATCGGGGTCGGCCTGCTGGCCATGTTGGCGGCACCCTCCACACGTTCCGTTGAAGATCGCGTCAACACGACATCGACCGAGGTCGCGGGCGCATGCGGCAAGTGCGGCGATGGATATTGCAACCCGCGGTGCGGCGAGACGGCGACGAGCTGTCCACGCGATTGCGGAGGAGGCGAGACCTCGATCGCCGCACAGTGCGACGCTGACGCTGCCGGGATGTGCGGCAAGTGCGGCGACGGGTACTGCAACCCGCGCTGCGGCGAGACCGCCACCAGCTGCCCGCGAGACTGCGGGACCTCCGTGATCGAGCTCGACGCCGAGAGCGCGATCAACGCGTGCGGCAAGTGCGGGGACGGCTACTGCAACCCGCGGTGCGGCGAGACCGCGACGAGCTGCGCGAAGGACTGTGGCACCGCAAGCTGACCGCCACACAGCATGCGCAGCGCTGTCGACGATGACTACGACTTCTATCCGTGCCTCGTCGACGGCGCGCACGCCTCGATCTACGTGAACCTGCACTTCGAGCATGACGCGGTGGCGGGGGCTGACACGCGGTATTCGGTCACGTGGCAGCTCCGCGATCCGGGTCCGCACGGGATCGGCACGGCGGAGGAAGCGGAGCTCGTGAACGCGTGCGAGGAAGCAGTGATCGAGCGCGCCGAGGTGCTCGGCCTCGTCTACGTCGGGCGACTCCGCACCGCCGGCACCTGGGAGGTGACGTTCTATGGGCCCGCGGGGCAGCTGGACGGCTTGCGCGAGGTCGCGAAGGCGCGCGACGATCGCCGTCACGAAGCGAGTGCCGCGCCGGATCCCGGCTGGCGCTACTACCGCGAGCTGCTGCTGCCGGACGCCGAGCGCCGGCAGTGGATGGACGACCGCCGGATGGCGCAGGTGCTCCAGGAGCAAGGTGATGCGCTGCGCACGCCTCGCCGCGTTGACCATCACGCGTCGTTCCCGACAGGGCAGGCGCGCGACGCGTTCATCGAGGCAGCGAGGCGCGAGGGCTTCGAGCTCGAGCTCGCGTCGCACGACGCCGACCGCGAGCGGCCGTTCGGCGCGCACGTGTTCCGGGTCGATCCGATCGAGCTCGCGCACATCCACGAGGTCGTGATGATCCTCGCGGATGCCGCGACCGCTCGTGACGGTCGCTACGAGCGCTGGGTCGCCGCGATCGAACGCGGCTAAGCCCGCGATCAGAGCTCGCCGCTGGTGTCGTCGTCTGCGCCCACCTCGCAGGGGGAGGGACGGTGTCAACCTTGTCAACCTTTGCTCCGGAGCGGGCAGGGGGGCAGGGGACGGTGTCAACCTTGTCAACCTTTGCCCCGGCGCGGCGGCCAAATGTTGACAAGGTTGACACCGTCCCCATCCGCCGTCGCGATCGAGCGCGGCTGAGCCTGCGCTCAGAGCTCGACGCTGGTGTCGTCGCCGGCGCCCGCCTCGGCATCGACGTCGACGTCACCGGCCCGGCCCTCGACGTTCGCATCGGCCTCGGAGTCGATCGCCGGCGCCGTGAGGGAGTCGTCGCTGATGTCGGCGCCGAGGTCTGCGGCAACGTTTCCGAGATCGTCGCCGACGTCCTCGCCGACCTCCTCGACTGGCGCGGCCTGGTAGTCGCGCTCGGCTTGTGCCTCGAGCTGCTCGCGCTCGACAAAGTAGCGGCTGACCTGCTCGGCAGCCTGCTTGTTCATGCCCGGTGCCTTCGCGAGCTCCTCGAGCGTGGCCTGGCGGACGGCGCGGACGCTGCCGAAGTGCTTGAGCAGGCGCTGGCGGCGGGTCGCGCCGATGCCGGGGATGGTGTCGAGCTCGCTCGTCAACATCAGCTTGCTGCGGCGTTCGCGGTGGAATGTGTTCGCGAAGCGATGGGCCTCGTCGCGGATCCGCGCGAGCACGTAGAGCTCCGGCGAGTTCGGGCGGAGCGCGATCGAGTCCTTGATGTTGCGGCGATAGATCCGGTCGGGCGCGCCGCCGGCCTCGAGCTCGCGCTCCTTTGCCAGCCCGATCACCTCGACGCCGGTCTCGCCGCCGAGCGGCACGCCGAGATCGGTCAGCGCCGCGACCGCCATGCCGAGCTGGCCTTTGCCGCCATCGATCACGAGCAGGTCGGGCCGAGCCCACGCGGGGTCGTCGCTGTCCTGGCGCCTAAACCGTCGGGTCAGCACCTCGTACATCGCCGCGAAGTCATTGTTCTCGACGGACCGGATCTTGAACTTGCGATAGAGCCCGCGCGCCGGCACACCGTCGACGAACGTCACCATGGCGGCGACCGTGGTCGTGCCCTGGATGTGCGCGATGTCGAAGCACTCGATGCGCTTCGGCGGTCGTGGCAGCCCGAGCCGGGTCGCGACCTTGCCGAGCAGCGCCTCGGCGTCGGCGTCCTTGTTGCGGCGCGAGCTCGCGGAGGCCTCGGCGTTGCGATCGGCGAGCTCGACGAGACGTGCCCGGGTCCCGCGTCGCGGCTCGCAGATCTTGACCTTCTTGCCGCGCGCCGAGCCGAGCCAGTCCGCGAGGACGTCCGCATCCTCGAGGTCGACGCCGACGACGATCTCGTCGGGGATGAACGTCCCGGTCGCGTAGTACTGCTGCAGGTGCTCGGTGATCACCGCGGCATCGGGCAGCTCCTGATCCTTCTGCTGGAACGCGCGCCGTCCGACGAGCTTGCCCGCGCGCA
This sequence comes from Kofleriaceae bacterium, assembly GCA_046590445.1. Classification (GTDB taxonomy): domain Bacteria; phylum Myxococcota_A; class Polyangia; order Haliangiales; family Haliangiaceae; genus JABFXX01. The sequence goes on along the minus strand of JBKJUF010000360.1, from coordinate 8,714 downwards.
CGAACAGCACGACGACCTCGACGGCGTCGGCCTGGCGATACAGCCCCCAGACGTCCTGATCGACGAAGTCGTCCTGGACGATGTGCTGCTTCGCGAGCGTGCGTTCGACGGCGGCCAGCGAGTCGCGCAACACCGCCGCGGTCTCGAAGTCCTCGGTACTCGCGCGGGTCGCCATGCGCGAGCGCAGCCGCTGCACGAGCTCGACGTTCTTGCCGCCGAGGAACATCTTCACGTCCTCGACCTGCTCGGCGTACGCGGCCGGCGCGACCTCGATCGCGCACGGACCCGAGCACCGCTTGATCTGGTACTGCAGGCACGGCCGGCCGCGGGTCTCGAGCACGTGATCTGTGCAGGTCCGCAGCTGGAAGTGTCGGTTGAGGATCCGCAGGGTTTCGCGCGCGGACGTCGCCGAATGATACGGCCCGAAGTAGCTCGCGCCGTCGTCGCGGATGTTGCGGACGACCTCGACCCGCGGATAGACATCGCGCTTGGGGAGCTCCGGCGCGTCGGCGGCGGGTTTGCCCGTCGCTTCGGCGCGAGGTTTCTTGTCGATCGTCGGTTCGGCCGGCGCTGGAGGCACCGCCGGCGCTGCGGGCTCGACGGGATCGACGAGCCGCAGCACGAGGTACTGTTTGTCGTCGCGCAGCTTCACGTTGAAGCGCGGCTGGTGCTTCTTGATCAGGTGGTTCTCGAGGAGCAGCGCCTCCTTCGACGAGCCGACGACGATCGTCTCGACATCGGTGACGGCGCGTCCGAGGAAGCCCGCCGCGACGAAGAATCGCTCGTCGCCACCTGCGCGGAAGTACTGGCGCACGCGGGTACGCAGGTTCTTCGCCTTGCCAACGTAGACCACGGTCCCGCGGGCGTCCTTGAACAGATAGACGCCCGGCTCGGTCGGGACACGATCGAGAACCTCGCCGGCGAGCACGGTCGCACCTTAGCAGGCCGGCGAACCGACGCCGCGGATCAGAAGAACCGGCTGCAGTCCTTGATGGTCACGAGGATCATCAACACGCCGAGGACCATGATCCCGCCCATGTGGATCATCGCTTCGAGCTTCGGGTTCGCGCGCCGGCGCGTCACCATCTCGTAGCCGAGGAACACGAGGCGACCGCCATCGAGCGCGGGCAGCGGGAACAGGTTGAACAGGCCGAGGTACACGCTGAGCATCATCAACAGCTCGATGCCGCGGTCCATGCTGATGCTGAATGCGTTCTCGAACTCGTCGGCGATCCGCACGACGCTGCCGACGTCCGCCTTCTCCTTGCCGGTGATGATGTCGTAGAACCCCACGACGATCCGCTCGGTCTGGAGGACCGGATACTTGATCGCGCGCCCGGCCGCCTCGACGACGCCGATGTCGATCTTCTCGCTCTGGACCGACGGCTTGATGCCGAGCAGGAAGATCGGCTTGCCGTCCTTGTCCTTGCCAGGCTTCGGCGTGATCGTGACGTCGAGCAGCTTGCCGTCGCGACGCACCGTGAGCTTGAGCGGTGCACCCTGGCGCTTGGTGACGCGCTCGGTGAGGGTCTCGCCGACGCCGACGAACAGCGGTGCATCGTCGACCTCGAGGATGCGATCGTTCTTCTCGAGCTTCCCGCTCGCGTCGTAGTCGGGGAGCACCTGGGCGACGCCGAAGTACGCCTGCGTGCTGTCGACGCCGCTGCAGGTGTAGAGGCCGAACGCGAGCACGATCGCCGAGAGGTAGTTGGTCGCCGGCCCCGCGAAGATCGTGGCGAACCGCTGCCACGCCGGGCGGTTTGGATAGGCTTCCTTGTCGTCGGGATCGATGTCCTCGGCGATGTTCATGCCGCGGATCTCGACGAAGCCGCCGAACGGGATCGGGGCGATCTGGAAGATCGTGCCGGTCTTCTTGGACTTGTGGGTCAGCGCCTTGATGCCGGGCCCAAACCCGATGCTGAAGCGCTCGACGCGCATGCCGCACCAGCGCGCGACGAAGAGGTGGCCGGCCTCGTGGACGACGATCAAGAAGCCGAGCGCCGCGATCGCGAGGATCCAGTACACGGCCGGACTATAGCAGCGCGATCACGGAGGTGCCCGCGACGAGCGAACTAACCGATGCGCGCGAAAGCTCGCAGCCGGCTCACTGCAGACTTCGCAGCGACCCCGGTGGGGCCCGCGATGCGCAGCGACAGGTTCCGGACCTGGAGGCGCTTGGCGAGCCGGCGATGCATCGCGACGCCGACGAGGCGCGCGCCCCGGAATGCAGGCAGCGAGCGGATCCGGTGCGCGATCGTATAGCGTCCGAGCGCGACCTCGGCATCACCTTCACCCGCGAGCAAACGGCGACATGCATCACCCGCCCCATCGAGCGCGGCCCTCGCGACATCGGGCGTCGACACCAGCAGGAGCGCGCCTTGCGCTCGGCCCGCACCGACGTCGACACCGCGGCCACGCCCGGACGCATGCGTGACGCGAAGCTCGGGCACCTCGGCGCGGAGCAGCGCGAGGACCGCATGCGAGTTGTCACCGGAGTCCTCGTCGATCGCGATGATCTCGAAGCTCAGGGACAGCGCGCGGAGATGCTCGGCGGTCCGGCGCACCGCGATGCCAACAGCCTCCTCGTCGTCGCCGAAGGGCAAGATGACGGAGACGTCGTACCGCGGGCTGTCAGACATCAGCATCCGCGAATAGCAGCAAGCGTGCCGTCATGAGATGGCGGTTCATCGCACGAAATCTCCTGAAACGTCACGTGATTGCAGCAAGTTACTGCCCTCGTTGGTCCGACCATTGAGCACACCGATCGAAGGTGCGCACGTCATTACGCAGTGCGGCGAGTCATTTGTTTCTCAGTAAGCGGGTCGCGACGTCGATCCAGTCGAGATCTGCCACCGCGGCGCGCAGTTCGGCTTCCGCGCACGGCCGTGCAAGCACGTGCTCGATCGTGCGCGCGAGCGCCGGCGGATCATCGGCCGGCACGAGCTCGATCGGTGCGCCGCGCTCGGCGAGTCCGCCGACGGCAGAGGCGACCACCGGCACGCCGGCGGCGAGCGCCTCCAGCGCGATCATCGGGCAGCCCTCGGTCCGCCCGCTCGCCACCACGCGCGACGGCACGACAACGACGCTCGCCTCGCGGAGCAGCTGATCGCGCGCGGCCGCCGAGACCTCGCCGACGAGCTCGATCACGAGGTGCGGATTCGCGCGCGAGCTCGAATGCGCGATCACGCGCGCGGCCAGCGCGGCACGCTCGGGACCGTCACCGGCGATCACGAGGCGTGCGCACATCGCGAGCTGGCTTGCAGCGTCGATCGCGACGTCGACGCCCTTGAGCGGGACGAGCCGGGCCGCGACGAGGATCATCGGCGGCGTGGTCGGCGCGCGGCCGAGCGCCGTGAAGTGCGCGACATCGAGGCCCATCGGCTGGACGATGGCGGTCGCGAGCCACGACGCGAGGCGCGGTGCTGCGGCGCGGGCGAGCGCGCGGAGCTCCTCGCTGACGAACACGAGTCGCGCGCGCCGGAGGTGAAGCGCGTGAAGCACCGGCGTGAGGAGGCGCAGCCGGCGCAGTGTGTGGATGTCGCCGCCGTGCGCGATCGCGGTGAGCGGCGCCGTCGAGGGCAGCGCCGCGAGCGCGCTCGGTGCGAGCCAGTGCGCGACGATCGCGTCCCAGTGGCGTGCGCGCCGGGCGACCGCGGCGACGAGGCGTGCGGTGAACGCGGCGGCCGCGAGGCCAGCGCGGATCGGCGCATGCTCGAGGCGATCCGGCGCGCCGCCGCGATAGAACAGCGCAGAGTCGGCGATCCGCACCGCACCTGGATCGCGGGCGTCGCCGGCGGCGATCACGTCGACGTGATGGCCGAGCGAGCGGAGCGCAGAGACATGGCCGCCGACGAAGTTGCCCGCGGCATCGCCAGGCGTGCGTGGATAGGACGTCGTGACGACGCCGATCCGCATCGTCAGCTCTGAGCTCGGCGCCGTGCCTGCGCTGCGAGCCGCGTGCCCCACGAACGCAGCAGCACCCAGGGCAGCGGATGCAGCACGGTGCCGAGGTGGATGCCGCTCTTCCAGTGGTCGCCGTAGATCGGGCGTACTGGCACGTCGACCACGCGGACACCCGCGACGTGCAGCCGCGACAGCAGATCGTTCGGATAGCCGTAGCGCGGGAACAGCTCGTCGAGCTCGATCGCCGCGAGCGCGCGCCGGTGGATCGCGGTGTAACCGCACTGCGAATCGAAGACGTGGTGATAGCCGGAGGTCACGCGCGTCGCCGCGGACAGCAGCACGTTGCCGACGATCCGCGCCGGCGGCATCGTCGTCCACACCTCGGGGTGCTTGAAGCGGTTGCCCTTGACGTAGTCGGCGGTGCCGTTCACGAGTGGCGCGAGCAACGCCGGCAGATCTTCGGGATCCATCTGACCGTCGCCCGCCATCACGACGGCGACATCGGCGTCGAGCTCGAGTGCGCGTCGATATCCGGTCGTGATCGCGCGGCCGACGCCGCGGTTCTGGGTGTGGCGGATGACCTCGACGCTGCCGGTCCTGCGGCGCGCGCCGATCTCGGCCTGCTCGCGGGTGTCGTCATGTGATGCGTCGTCGATCACGAGGACGTGATCGACGAACGCGGGGACCGTCGCGACGGCATCCACGATCGCCCGTGCCTCGTTATAGGCAGGGATCACGACGGCGATCCGGAGGTCTCGAAACATCGTTCGGGGTTGTAAGGCTTCGGGAGCGGAACGTCCATCGGCTTCGCCGCATCGCCGCTGTCAATCATCGCCGCCGTCAGATGCCCGTGGTACGCCTGCTCATCGACGAGACGTACGTGTCTCGTCCTCAACAGACGGGACGGAGTCGTCTCGAAACGCAACGCACGAGCTGGAGAACAACGTCATGGCCGGTGGAGTCAACAAAGTCATCCTGGTTGGAAACCTGGGCGCCGATCCCGATATGCGATACACGCCGAGCGGGCAGGGCGTATGCGAGCTGCGCGTCGCGACCAGCGAGAGCTGGAACGACAAGAACGGCGCTCGTCAGGAGCGCACCGAGTGGCACCGCATCGTGGTGTGGGGCAAGCGCGCCGAAGTCTGCTCGAAGTACCTCGCCAAGGGCCGCCAGGTATTCGTCGAGGGTCGCATCCAGACCCGCACGTACGACGACAAGGACGGCAACAAGAAGTACATCACCGAGATCATCGCGAACGACGTGCAGTTCCTCGGCGGTGGTGGGCGTGAAGGTGGGGCTACCGGCGGCGGCGGCGGGCGCGGACGAGACGACGGTCCGCCGCCTCCCTCGGATGCTGACTTCGGCGGGTTTGGCGGTGGCGGTGGTGGTGGCGGCGGCGGCGGCGGTGGCCCGGACGACGACATTCCGTTCTGAGCTTTCCCGAGATCTTCCTTCGCATGACAGCGCCGCCCGCGATGGGCGGTAGATTCAGCGTGTGACCAAGCGCAGTGGTTTGTGGGGTCACGCCGATTTCATCCGGCTGTGGGCGGCGCAAGCGATCAGCGCGTACGGCTCGCGGATCACGCGGACGGCGCTGCCGATCATCGCGGTTACGACGCTGCACCAGCCCGAAGCGGTCGTCAGCCTGCTGATGGCGCTGCAGCTCGGGCCCGGCATCCTGGTCGGCTTGCTCGCGGGAGGCTTCATCGATCGCAGCCGCAAGCGGCGAATCTTGATCGCATCCGATCTGATCCGCGCCGCGGCAGTCGGCTCGCTGACCGTCGCGTGGATCCTCGGCTACCTGTCGATGATCCACGTGATGATCGTCGGCGCGGTCGTCGGTGGCGCGACGGCGCTGTTCCAGATCACCGACAACACGTACTTACCCGCGCTGATCGGCCGCAAGCAGCTCGCCGAGGGCAACGCGAAGCTCGAGTCCACCGAGGCGATCGCGGAGATCACCGGGCCCGCCAGTGCGGGCTACCTGATCGCGCTGCTCGGTGCGCCGCTCGCGGTCGCGATCGATGCGGTCTCGTACCTGTGGTCGGCCGTGATGCTCCGCAGGATCCGGACCGTCGAGCCCGAGCCCGTGAAGCGCCCGCCGGCCCAGCACCTCGGCGAGGATCTTCGGATCGGGCTGCGCATCGTGTTCGCGCATCCGATCGTCCGGCCGATCGTGCTCTCGCACATGGTGTGGTCGATCTCGGGCGGCTTCTTCATGGCGCTCTACACGATGTTCTGCCTGCGCGAGCTCGGCTTGTCCGTGGGCACGTTCGGCGTGATCGTCGGGCTCGGCGGTGTCGGCTCGCTCGCCGGCGCCGCGATCTCGCGTCGGCTCGTCGCGCGGATCGGCCTCGGCAGCACGTTGCTGCTGACGTCGAGCGCCTCGCTCACGTGCGCGCTGCTGATCCCGCTCGCGGGCAGCCCGATCGTCGGCAACACGTTCGCGATCACGTTCGCGCTGCTCGCGGCGCACCAGCTGTTCAGCGACGGCTTCGCGGTCGCGTTCGTGATCCAGGCGGTCACGCTGCGCCAGACCGTGTTGCCGAGGGAATTGCTCGGCCGCGCGAACGCCGCGATCCACGTCTGCACGTCTGGCCTGCTGCCGGTGGCGGCGGTGATCGCCGGCGTGATCGCCGAGCTCGCCGGGACACGGATCGCGGTCTGGGTCGGCGTGCTGATCGGCCTGGTGTCGCCGCTCCTGCTGTTGCCGCTCCGGCGCCTCCGCGAGATCCCGCCGACCGCGTCGACCGAGATGCCGGCGTCGACCTGAGTGCAGACACCGTGGCCACACGCGTTCAGGTCCAGGATAGACTGGTCCGCTGACCGCCGAGACCAACCGAGGCTGAGATGAGCCACCAGATCGTCAAAGGATGTTGCCCTCTCGATTGTCAGGACACCTGCTCCTGGGTCGCTCACGTCGAAGATGGGCGCGTGACGAAGGTCGAAGGGACGAAGGATCATCCTTTCACGCGCGGCACGCTGTGCGCAAAGGTGAACGACTATCAGGCTCGTACCTACGCCGCCGACCGGCTGCTCTACCCGATGCGACGAACGGGCGCGAAGGGGTCGGGTGAGCTCGAGCGGATCTCGTGGGACGAGGCGCTCGACACGATCGCGGATCGGTTCCGCGACATCATCAACGAGTACGGCGCCGAAGCGCTGCTCTACCAGAATTACCTCGGATCGATGGGCATCGTGCAGCGGCGCGCGCTCGTGCGGCTTTTCAACATCCTTGGAACGAGCCGGCAGTCCGGCAGCATCTGCGGCGCGTCGGGCAACGTCCTCGAGGAGGAGGGACACGCGCGAGGATTCGATCCAGAGGAAATCGCGCTCAGCCGGTACGTGGTCATCTGGGGTGCGAACCTTCTGACCACGTCTCATCACCACTGGTACTTCATCGAACAGGCACGGCGGCGGAACGGCGCGAAAATCGTCTGTATCGATCCGCGAAGGACGAAGACCGCCGAGCAGTGCGACGTCCATCTTTCGATCCGGCCCGGTACCGACGCCATCCTCGCCGCGAGCATTGCGGAGGTGATTTTCTCCGAGGGACTTGCCGATCTCGAGTTCGCAAGCAGCGTTGCTGGGGACGTCGACCAGTACCGGCGCGAGGTTGCCAGTTGGCCGCCCGATCGAGCCGCGGCGATCTGCGGCGTCGCTTCGGAGGACATCCGCACCTTGGCGCGCGAGCTCGGCACGATGTATCCAGCCGTGATTCGCTCTGGCATCGCGCCGCAACAGACCGTCAGCGGCGAAGCGTTCGTCAGAGGCCTCTCTGCGATTGCCGTTCTGACAGGCCAGTGGAAACATCCGGGCGGCGGGTTGTTTCTCGAGGCCAATCCTGTGCTGGCCGAAGCGCAGGCCGCGCGGCCGGATCTCATCCCGGGCAATCCGCGGTGTCTCGACATGGGCCGACTCGGGTTGACGCTCACGGACGAAACCCTCGATCCACCGATCAAAGGGCTGATGATCTGGGGACACAATCCGGTTGTCGTGCTTCCCGACGCTTCACGCGTCCGTGACGGCCTCGCACGTGAAGACCTGTTCACCGTGGTCCTGGAACATTTCCTGACCGACACGGCGCGGTACGCCGATATCGTCCTGCCATCGACAACGCAGCTCGAGCACTTCGACATCGTCGGCGCGTGGGGTCATCACTATATTTCACTGAACCGGCCGGCCATCGCTCCGGTCGGTGAGTCCAAATCGCACGGCGAGGTGATGCGCCTCCTGGCCAGGAAGATGGGAGTTGCCCACCCAGCATTGCAGGAGTCCGATGAAGAAATCGCGCGCTCCGCGCTCCCCAGCGGAATCGATTTCGACGAGCTGCAACAGCGAGGATGGATCAAGAGCTCGCCGGGACGGCCGACCTTCCAGCAGCAGATCAGGCTTTCCTCCGGAACGCCGATCGATTTCTGCGGAGGCGAAGGCAAGCTCCGTCTGCTGACGCCGAAGTCACACTACTTTCTCAACTCGAGCTTCGGCAACATGCCGCGACAGCGGAAGGCAATGCTTCGGCCGACGCTGGAGATCCATCCTGCTGACGCGGCATTGCGGGGCGTTTCCGACGGCGAGCAGGTCATCGTCCGGAATGAGCGCGGGTCGCTCGCTGCGTGGGCCCGCGTCACCGATGCGATCCGGCAGGGTGTCGTGGCCCTTCCGGGTAAATGGTGGAGCCAGCCAGCCGAGACTGACGCGGTGGCGAACCGCCTCACCGCCTCGGCATGGTCCCCGGGTGGACAACCTGCCTACAACGATACGTTCGTCGAAGTCGAGGGCTCGACGCGCAGCAGCTGATCCGGATCGCT
>JBKJUF010000351.1:0-4243 GCA_046590445.1 Kofleriaceae bacterium | reverse complement strand
ACGCGGTCTAGGAGCGCGGCAAGATGGCGAGCTGGATCGCGCCACCGGTGAAGGGCATCAACGGCCTGCCGAACGACTTCGAGTACGTCCGGCTCTGATTATTTCGATTCGCCGCCGTCGCACGGATCGCCCTTCATCGTGCCTTCCTTGCTGTCCTCGGCGTCACCGGCGGGCGCGGCGCCGGTGTCACCAGGCGCGGGCTCCATCGGCTTCTGCGACTCGATGGTCGCGGGAGACTTCGGGGCCCGCTTCTTGGCACATGCCGAAGCCCCGAAGACGAAGAGGAACACGAGAGCGAGGACGGGCATGAGGCGCATGCGCGAACTCTACTACGCGCAGCGCCGCTCGGTCCGCCGGTAGCTCGAGGCACGCAAGGCTCAGCGCTTGCGCTGCAGCAGATCGCCGAACGTGCCGAACTTCGAGGACGGTTGGGCCTTCGCGACCTCGGCGACGTCGGCCGCGGTGCCGTCCTGCGAGTCCGCCAACGAGAGCCCGATGCGGCGCTTCTCGAGATCGATCGAGAGCACGGTGGCCTCGACCTCCTGGCCGACCGCGACGACCTCCTTGGGATGGTTGATCCGGCGGCCCGACCCGAGCTCGCTGATGTGGACGAGACCCTCGACTGCCGGCGCGAGCTCGACGAACGCGCCGAACGGCTGCAGCCGCGTGATCTTGCCCTTGACGCGCTGGCCCTCCGAGAACACGGCGATCGCGTCGCGCCACGGATCGTTCGCGAGCGCCTTGAGCGACAGGCTGATCCGTTCGACCGCCTTGCCCTTCTCCTGGACGGTCTCGACCTTGAGCACCGCGACGTCGATCTCCTGGCCCATGCTCAGCACGTCCTCGGGACGCTCGACGCGCGAGTAGCCGAGCTCGGAGACGTGGAGCATGCCCTCGATGCCGCCGAGATCGACGAACGCGCCGAACGGCTTGAAGCCGACGACCTTGCCGCGCAGCGTGGCACCCGGCTCGAGCCGCTTGCGCGTCTCGACCGCAAGCTTCCCCTTCTCCTCCTCGACGAGCGCGCGCCGCGACAGCACGAGGTTGCGGGGCTCGTAGCGCGTGATCCGGAACGTCAGCTTCTGGCCGACGTAGGTGGGGAGATCCTCGACGAGGCGCGCGTCGATCTGCGAAGCCGGGCAGAACCCGCGCACGCCGGCGACATCGACCGAGACGCCGCCTTTGATGACCTCGGTGACGACGCCCTCGACCGGAATCCCGAGCTCCTGCGCCTGCTGCAGCTCCGCGCGCACCTCGGGGCCGCGGCCACCGAGCTTGACGCGCAGCGCGAGCACGCCGCCTTCGTCGCCGACCACGCGGGCCTCGACGGTGTCGCCGACCTTGACGAGCAGCTTGCCCTCGCCATCGCTGACCTGGCTGCGGTCGAGGACGCCTTCGGCCTTGCCGCCGACATCGACGAACAGCGCGGTCTGGCCGATCGAGATCACCTTGCCCTTGACCACGTCGCCGGTGCGCGGGCGCTTCTTGTTCGCCGGCTTGTCGCGTTCGGACTCGGCGAGCATCGCCGCGAAGTCATCGTCGTTATCCGCCATGGGGGCGGCACTCTACTCGGAGGCGTCGCCGCTGGCGATGGTTACGGGCTCTCCATCTGCCGGAACACCGCAACGACAGCAGGGTCCGCGGAACACCGGTCCGCGAGCGCCTCCATGCGGGTCTCGAGGTCGACATATCGCTGCACGTGTTGCTCGAGGTAGGCCGTCGCCTCGGCGAGCTGCTGACGATCCTGATCGGGCGCGATCGCGGCGAGGAACGCGGCACGGTGCTCCGCGAACACGCGCTGCATCGCCGTTCCGGCCTCCGCGCAGGTCTTCGCGCGTTCGCCGGCGGCAACCACGAGCTCGTGCGCGCGCCAGCCGCGATCGGCGATCTCGGCAGGCGACGGTGCGTCCTTGCACGCGGTCGCCGCCAGTACCCACACGAACAAGATGCAGTACACGTTCGAGATATGACACGAACCGCGTGACATGCGCGCCGCTGGTCAGGCGCATGATCGTGGACCGGGGTTGTTGTTCGCGCGGCTGTCCTTAACGGTGGGTCGTGGATGCTTGCGCGGCCGCATCTCCAATGCGTGCGCTACACTTGCTACGAATGGCCGCGCCATCGCGAAAGCTCGCCACGATCGACGACCTCGTTGCGCGCGGCGATCCGGATCGTCTCGAGATCATCGGCGGCGAGATCGTCGAGAAAGCGCTGCCGTCTCCGGGGCACAGCCTGGCCGAGATCAAGCTCGGCGTGGCGGTCGATCCGTTCAACCGGCGCCCGGGCAGCCGCGGTCCAGGAGGCTGGTGGATCTTCACGGAGATCCACGTCGAGTATCCGCGCGGCGAGCTCTACTGCCATGACGTCGCAGGTTGGCGTCGCGAGCGCATGGCTGCGCGACCCGAAGCGTGGCCGGTGCGGTTTCGCCCCGACTGGGTCTGCGAGATCGTGTCTCCAAAACACGAGAAGCATGATCTCGTCGACAAGCCTCGCGTGCTGCACGCGGCGGAGGTCCCGCATTACTGGATCCTCGACCCCGAGGAACGCATCCTGCTCGTGCACCGCTGGTCACCGGACGGCTACACCGTCGTGCAGAGAGCAACAGCAGGCGAGACCGTGCGTGCCGAGCCGTTCGAGGCGATCGAGATCTGCGTCGGGGTCCTGTTCGGGGACGAAGAAGAATAGCGGCAAGTGAGGGCTCTTCTTCCAAGGAACGATCGCGAGCGTCAGTTGGCCGCGGTGCGGACGTCGGTACGCGCGCGCGGGTGGCGGCGGGCTTGCGAGGCCGTCGGCACGGCGAGGTATTTCGGCGTGAGGAAGCCGAGCTTGCGCATCGTCCAGTCCCACACGACCGTCGGTACGATGGCGCGGAACAGCAGCGCGAAGTGCTGCGAGAACGGCGCGACGTAGCGGGCCGCGGGGCGGCGCGCGTTGACGGCGTGTGCAATCGCCTTGGCGATCACGATCGGCTCGGAGGCGAAGCGATCGGCCAGCTTCGACATCTCCTCGTACTTGCCGAGGGCCGCCGAGTACGGGGTCTTGGCGAGCTCGCCGAGCTTGGCGACCGCGGTCGCCTCGAAGTTCGTGCGGATCACGCCGGGCTCGATCAGCGAGACCGCGATGCCGAACGGCCGCAGCTCGTAGCGCAGCGCATCGGACAGCGACTCGATCGCGTACTTCGTCGAGTTGTAGACGCCGAAGTAGGGCAGCGTGATCCGGCCACCCAAGCTCGACACGTTGATGATCCGGCCCGAGCCGCGCGTCCGCATCTGCGGGATGAAGGCGCGGGTGACGTTCATCAAACCGAACACGTTGGTCTCGTACTGCCGCCGCATCTCGGCGTCGCTGATCTCCGACGTCGGCCCGAGCACGCCGAAGCCGGCGTTGTTGACGAGGACATCGATCCCGCGCCCGGCCGTCAGCGCATCGGCCGCGGCGACCGCTTCGGCGATCGAGGTTGCCGATGTCACGTCGAGCTCGAGCGTGTCGAGCTCGAGCCCGGTCGCCTCGGATTTCAGCTTCGCGAGCTCGGCCCGCTTGCGCCCCGATGCGATCACGTGATGACCCTGGCGGGCGAGGTGGAGCGCGGTGACGCGGCCGATGCCAGCGGTGGCGCCCGTGATCAGAATGGTCTTGGAGACGGATGACATTGGTGAGGTAGCTTTCGTTTCAGGTGGTTAAGAATGAACGTTCATTCCGTATCAAAGTGAAGGAATTCCGAGGTATCGCCTCGGTCGGGTGGTCAGCTACGGATCGCTTCCCAGATGCACTGCTCGGCAAATGCCCAGTCGGCATCGGCCGGGGCCTTGGCGACGTCGAGACAGCTGCGGATGACGCCGATGAAGGCGCCGAGCACGAGGCCCATCAGGAGGCGGGGGTTGCCGGGCTTGAGCTCGCGGCGCATCTGCGCGGCGGTCACGACGGCGGTGATGATGTCGAGCATGCGCTGCTCGACGGCGCGGCTCTCGGCGTCGAGATACGAGGCGTGATGGTGAAGCTCGAGGAAGATGAAGGCGGGGACGTTCGCGCTCGCGAACCTCGCCATCCGCATCCAGATCGTGCGGAACTGCTCGCGGGTGTTCGCGTTCGCCGGAAAATCGTCGAGGACGCCCGCCGAGAACCGCATCTTCTGCTGGCGATAGATCGCGTTGACGAGCGCTTCCTTGGAGTCGAAGTATCGATAAATCGTGCCGGCGCCGACGCCCGCGCGATCCGCGATCTCGGGCACCGCGGTTCCCCAGAA
>JBKJUF010000288.1:0-6891 GCA_046590445.1 Kofleriaceae bacterium | reverse complement strand
CCGGCAACGATCGCACGGCCGTTGGAGTCGGCGAGCTCGTGTACTTCTCGGCGGACGTCAACGGTGCGTGGACCGCGACCGCCGGGACCGCGCGCGGCAGCGGCCAGCAGTTCGATTGGACCGCGCCGGCGCGCGCGAATTCGAGCGTGACGATCACGTTCACGCCGACGACGGGAGCCCCGATCACGCGCACGTTCGCGGTGCTCGCGCCGTCGTCCGTCGTGCTCGCCAAGACCTCCGATGACGCCATCGCTGCCGGCACGCAGGGCGCGGGCTTCCGCGCGACGGTGACGTTCCACCCGCTCACGGTGTCGTTCGCCGCGACCGAGTGGAAGGAGCAGGGCAACGAGGCCGCGGCCGGCGCGAGCGGGTACTTCGCGGGCCGCACGCTGCCCGCGCACACCAACTTCAATCCGAACTGGCTCGGCATCGGCGTTGGCAACACCGGCCCATCCGACCACGCCAGCTTCGAGGGCTTCCCGAGCCCGTGGGCCGCGGGCAGCTTCCACTGGCCGATCATCCAGCGCTACAAGCTGCGCACCGAGAGCGGCGATGGCGCCCAGATCGAGGTCCTGAACCAGACGTGCACGATGGAAGGCGCGCCGCACGCGGGCCGCACCACGGTCACCAAGGGTGGCGCGAGCTCGAATGCGCGTAGCCCCGGCGGCGGTGGCGGTGGGGGGGGGGCCGGCACTGGAACAGGTCGCGGCAGCACCGTCGAGGACGGGTCACCGTCGAGTCCCACTGCCGTTGGTGAAGGACTCTCTGCACAAGAAGCTGGTGGGCGGGGCGTCGGGCAGGGTGAAGCGACAGCAAGTGCATCTGCGAATGCGCCTGCATCCCCCGCGGTCGCGGTGCCTGCGCTCCTCGTCGACGCAGGCCCAGTGACCGACGGGCAGATGCTCAAGAGTGCGTTCCTCGCGAAGCTGCAAGAAGCGGTGATCGCGATCGCGAATCAAGAGCTCGGTCGCATCGCGACCGCGGTTGGCTGCCCATACATCGAACAGGCGTTCGCGAAGTACGGCGCGCTGCCCGCCAGCCACGGCCTCGCGATGATCGCGCGGTGGGTTCCCGCGAGCCGCAACGCGAAGTCCGCCAACGAGCTCATCCCGCTCCTTACCGAGCGCGTGAAGTCCGGCGTGCAGCTGTGGAAGGACAAGGGCACGATTCCGCCCGACCTCGCCGCTGCCGATCCGGCGCTCGCGGCACAAGGCCAGGCGGCCGCAGCCCCGAGCGGTGCCGGACTCGGCTCACTCGACAGCGTCGAGGCAAAGCTTGGCGACGGCGAACAGGTCGACCAGCGCGTCGCGAAAGGCATGGCCGAGGCGACCGGCGTCGACGTCTCCGGCGCGCGTGTGCACCGCGGCGCGACGGCATCGGGGATGGCGGAAGAGCAGGGCGCGACGGCGTTCGCGGTCGGCCGCAACGTGGTGATGGGCTCGAGCGCGCCGGCCACCGGCACGGGCTTCGGCGATGCGCTGCTCGCTCACGAGCTCGCGCACGTCGCGCAGCAGAAGGACGCCGCGTCGGATCCGGGCCAGCGCAAGAAGCCGATCGGCGAAGAAGATCAGCAAGCGGAGACGAACGCGAACGTGGTCGCACGAGGGGCGGCCACCGGCAAGGCGACGTGGGATGACGTGATGAAGACGGGGCTGCAACTCCAGCGTTGCGCCGAACCGGCGAAACAGATGACCGACATCCCGGTCAAGCAGATCAACACGCCGGCTGCGCAGATGATGAAGGTCGCCGGCGACTGGTTCCAGGTGACCTGGGAGGACGACGGCTTCAGCGCGCTCACCGTGAAGTACGAAGGTCCGCTGCAGGCCGGCATCGGCGGCATCCAGACCCGCCTGCGCGTCGACTACGACCGGATGCGCGTCATGCAGCCGCGAGTCACCGCCGAGGCTGACGACCGGATCGTTTACGACCTGTTCGGCGACAACTCACAGCGCGTGATGCTTACGGCGCGGGCAACCCCGTGGGGCGCGAACGAACGCAACGTGCGCTTCAGCGCCTCGCTCAACGGCGAGCCTCCGAAGGAGTTTGGCGAGGCTGGGATCCCGCTCAAGCTGCCGGAGGCAGGCAAGGCCGCGCCTGCGGGGTTGGCGCCTGAGCTCGCGAAGCGAGAAGCCTCGATCACAAAGGCGATCAAGCTCGGCGGCGACGAGCTCACGCTGACTGCGCGCAAGTTCGGCGACACGAAGCAGGTGCAGTTCGCGATCACCGGGCAGCGCGAGACCTTCCCAGGCCTTGCCGATCTCCAGAGCGACCTCGTCGAGCTCGCCAACGTGCCCGAGCAGCTCGTTATCAACGTCGACGATCGAGGACGCGATCTCTTCATTGATCTCGATGGCGACAAGAAGCCTGACCTTCGGCTTTCGCACACGATGAAGGTGGAGCCGCGCAACCCCATGGATGGGAAGGGTGTGAAGCAGCTCCGCACGCACTTCGTCCGCATGTTCGACAAAGACGGCGTGTTCGTTCGTCAGCACCAGTACGAGAGCTATGGCGAGCCCGGCACGATTCCGAAGGGGCAGGACGAGGCGGTCGATGCACCGGACCTCAATGCGCCGTGGCCGAACGATCGGCCACCGGGACAGGGCGACGTCCCCGGACAGCAGCCGGAAGCGATCAATCGCCAGGGTGGCATCGTCGAGCTACGCATCGATGGCGATGGTGACCGCGGCAAAGAACTGATGCTGCGCTTCAAGCCGGTGATGTCCAAGACGGATGCACCGATCGATCTCGAGATCGTGCGGCTCGATGGCGACAAGCGCGACGTGCACACCGCGCGCTTCGTGACCAAGGGCATCAACGACAAGGCGTCGCTGTTCGGGATCTCTGCGAATGTTCAACAGGTCACCGATGGGCGCAGCCCGACCGTGATCTCGTACAATCGGAACGTCGGCGACGCGAGCAAGCTCGTGATCCAACCACCCGCGATCGCGGCCGACAAGTGGACCTACAACGTCGACGCCGATGGTCAGGTGCTCTCGTTTGCGTTTCCCGCGCCGACGACGGCGCAGCACACGCTGATCAACGGCAAGCCGCCCGATGCCGTCAAGGAGAAGGGAAGCGACATCACGCACTACGACCTCCCGGTCGGGGAGTACGGCGACGTCTTTCGCTTCCAGCTCGACAAGAACGCCGAGCGCGCGACGTTCACAGTACGACCCTTGGCGCAGGGCGCCGGTGTCGGCGCCGTCGACATCACGCTGCCGCCGTCGGCAACTACTCTCGTGCTCAAGTCTGGAGATCCACGCACGATTAACTTCGACCTGGGCGGGGCCGGTGACGTCGTGATCTTCGACCGCCTCGAGGCGGGCGCCGATCCCGCAGCGAAACGCACGCACGTGCTCACGCTCACCGGGCGCGCGATGCCGAAGGAAACCGTGATGCGGTTCCTCGCCGTCGGCGAGCTACAGCCAGGTCACGGCACTCAGACTGCGCTCGGCGATGCCGCGTGGGACAAGCGCGAGACCGTTGGTTCGGTCATGTCGGCGCAGGCCGACCAGGGCGACTTCGCAGGCTTCGAGAAGCGGATCGATGCCGCCATCGTCAAGGCGCGCAAGGATGCACTCGACAAGGGCGTCCTCCAGAAGGGCACCTATGACGCGTGGCTGAAGCTATCGCTGCTGCTGACCGAGCTCGATGGCGAACGCGCCACCGTCGCAAAGGATCGTACCAAGACGGTCGACAAGGATCTGGTCAAGCGCAGTGCCGACGCCGCGAAGGCGATGCACGACACGCTGGATGCGGAGAGCCTTCACGCCGCACACAAGGACCATGGCCGCCCGGCAAACCAGTTCACCAAGCGCGCGACCTGGAATCAGAGGCCGGGAGCCGGCATCAATCTGCAGCGTGACCTGCTTGCCCAGGCATGGGCGTCCGCCGAGGACGACTACATCTCGCTGCTCGACGGCCTCGACATGTACATCACGCACCAGCTGAAGGCGAAGGTCTCCGACCAGGCCGGCCAGCAGCACGAGTACATGCGCGGCGTCGCGAAGGAGATGCACAAGATCGAGAAGCACAAGCCGCTCCGCATCTACGGCACGTTCACGCCGGACGAGGACAAGGAGCAGCACGTTCCGCTGAACCTGTTCGTGTACAAGGACAGCAGCGAGTGGCACCTCGTCGATCTGACGAATCCAAAGGACCCGTTCGATGACACGGTCGACGCCACCAACGACGCATTTCCTCCCGACGCGCTGTTCCAGAAGCTCAACTGGAAGAAGCACTTCCCCGTCGGCGTCGTCAACTTTCGCTTGCCCGGCGGCCGTGATGGTGCGGTCGCGTGCACCGGTAAGCGCAAGTGGTACGACTGGTTCGCGGACATCAGCCTCGTGCTCGCGGTCATCGGCATCAGCGCCCTGACTGCTGGCGCGGGCACCGTCGCGGCGATCGCGCTCGCCGGCGCTGGCGTCGCCGGTGCCGTCGCGGCCGGTGGCGATCTGCAGGACAGCGTCAGTCACAACCACGCCGACGCCAAGACAGTCGTGCTCGACGTCGCGCAGATCGCGGGCGGCTTCCTCGGTGCTGGCCAGGTGCTCGGCGGACGCTTGATCCGCGTCGCCGCCGCCGCCGACGAGGCCGTCACGGCCGGCACGGCAGGCGCGGCACGTGTCTCCGGCGCGTGGGCGAGCCTCGCGGGACTCGCGGGTCGCACCTACGTCCCGATCTCGATCGGCTCCGCCGTATCCAATACCGTGACGCTTGGCGTGATGAGCATTGAGTGCCTCGACGCGATCGCGGCCATCACCAACAACAAGACGATGTCGCCCGAAGAACAGCGGGTGTCGCTGACGCGTGTGATCGGGCAGTTCCTCATCCTCGGCGGCATCACGTTCATGGCGGTCAAGGGCGACATCGCGACCGTGCTCGAGGGCCGGCCACAGATCGAAGTCGTGAACATCCACGGCGAGCCCGTGGTGGTCACCGCCGGAACAATTCCGGTGATTCGTCCCAAGATCGGCGAGATCGTCGGCGTTGATGGCAGCCTGACGAAAACGGGTAAGCAACGGCTCGCGGAACTTCCCGACGATACGCGCAAGCGCATGCTCGGCCTCGATCAGCAGACGATGGGCAAGCTGCTCACGCTCGACGAGGGCTCCTTCGCGAAGATGTCGAAGCTTGACGACGCGACGCTCAAGAACCTGGGGGCGCATCTCGACGAGGCTTCATTCGGACGCGTCGGGGCGCTCGACGACGCCGGTCTCAAGCGGTTCCTCGCACTCGACGCGACGGCGATGCAGGACCTCGCGAGCCTGCCCGGTCTCGCGAACGTGATGAAGCTGAGCCCGGATCTCATCGCGAAGTTCCGGAAGGTCCCCGGCGCGCTGCGGCCCGTGCTCGCCGACGCCTCCTCGGCGACGATCGAGCTCGTGCTCGCACGCCCGCACGCACTCGACGGTCTTGGCAAGCTGAAGCCCGAAGAGGCGAAGACGCTCCTGACCAAGCTCGACCCACTCGGTGCGAAGGCAGCCGAGCTGTGGAACCTGCCATTCCCGAAGCTGCAGAGCCTGGCAAACGGCCTTGACGGCACGCAGCTCGCGAACCTCGCGACGTTGCCGGCCGGTGAGCTGACGAAGATTGCGGCGCTTCACACGTTCCAGGTCGGAAATCTCACGAAGCTGCCGCCGGCGGATCTCGGCGTCGTCGCGAAGCTGGACGAAGTCGCGATTGGAAAGCTCTCGAAGGTTCCGGGGGACACGCTCGCAACGATGTCGCCGATGACGGAGGCGAAAGCGCGCACGAAGATCGCCGACGTCGACGCCAACGGGCCCACCTGGCTCTCGGTCGAGCAGCGCGGCGTGCTGTCGCGGAGCAAGACCTCGACGAAGGTCGGGGACATGAACCCGGCAGACATGGCCGAGCTGCGCCGGATGATCGCGCTCGGTCACGTCAACCCCAAGGACCTACCGCCACACCTGCAGGCCGAGCTGCCGGCCAAGGTGGGCATCGACGCCGACACCGCCAAGGCGTGGGGCAAGGACCTGGCCGACAGCAATCCCAACAAGATGACCAACGCCCAGATCGAGGCCGATCTCAAGGCTTACCTTGCCCGCAAGGAACACGTGCAGAAGCTGTACGAGAAGGCCAAGTCGGGCGAGATCCCCGAGAGCGAGCTGCCTGGCGGCTGCACGCTCGAGGAGCTCAAGCTGGCGGTTGAAGGCGACGCCAACGGCCAGCGTATCCCGCTGACGTTCAGCGTGCAGAAGGGCAGCCTGGTTCACGATGTCGCCGCGGCCAAGGCGGCGTTCGAGTCGTTCCAGGCCCGGCTGAAGGCGGTGTTCGCCAAGCATGGCATCACCGACGCGGTAGTCGTGCAGCTCGGCTCGGGAACCACCGGCTGGAGCACAGCGCCGGGCAACATCAAGGGGACAAACACACCCAAGGTGGGCAAGAAGTGGTCGCCGGGCAGCGATACCGACTTCGCCATCTTCAGCGATCAGGCGCTGGCCCAGGCCATGGAACAAGGTGCCATCATCAACCCGAAGAACCAGCAGGCCGGCAAGTACACCACCGTCAAGAACGAGGGCATCAACGCGGGCGAAAAGGGCTTCGGCGACACCAAGCTTGGCCAGGACCTGCTCGCGCTGAGCAAGGAGATGGACCTCGAGATCTACGGCAAGCAAGTGAAGGACGGCTTCGACTTCAAGCTGAACCTGGACAGCAGCAAGCCGTTCCGGTCGGCGGTTCCGGTGCTGCAGGTGTCACAACCCAAGCTGGTGCCACTCCATACCGCGCCGGGCGGGGTCCACGCGGAGGTGCTCCAGGGCGGGCAGGGGGGCAAGTATTTGAGCGTCGAGGTCGAGGATCCACGGCACATCCTCCCGCCGGGGGCGAAGTATCCGCGCGGCTACCACATCACCATCATCAACCCGGATG
>JBKJUF010000197.1:0-11523 GCA_046590445.1 Kofleriaceae bacterium | reverse complement strand
GTATGCGACCCAGGCACGCTCGATCACCGGCCATCTCGACCATGTCGCGGGACCGACGCGATCGTTCTTTGCCTGGATCGTGAAGCTGCTCGACCCGAGCTGACGACGTCCGGACCGCGCACTCAAGCGCAAGGTCGGCGCATGGTGCCTCGAGCCCGCCCGGAGGGGCCGAATCTAGCGGGCGAGCGAGATTGGCAACAGCGTGTCGCCCACGACGCGGAGATGGAACTGAGCACTCAGCCGCGTGCGGGTCAGCTCGACGGTGATGAACGGATCGTCGGCGAACCCGGCTTCACGCTGGAGTGCCGCGAGCGTCGAGCTGAGGTCGATCTGGACCTCGCCGAGCACGCGCGCGTTCGCGACGCTGGCCTCGCCGGTGTCATGGATCGTCGCGCGATCCGGCGTCGTCGTCTGCACGGTGCCATGGCCGAGCTCGCGATCGGCGCGACGCGTACGGTTCCAGCGGACCTTGTAGTGCAACGGCCCGGTGTTCGGCAGGCCAGCGATCGCGCGCAGGTCATCGACGATCAGGACGTGACCGCGGGCGCGCGGCTGGTCGACCTCGAGGAAGCCCGAGAACGCGTAGTTCAAGATTTTGCGGCGCCGTTCGATCAGTGTCTGGACCACGTGGGTGGTCGCGCCGTCCTCGTGATAGCGGCCCGCGCTCACCGCGGCGCGGATGTGATCGGGCTGGATGCGCGCAAGGATCGAAGCGGCCCAGAACGTGTCGCTGCGCGTGCACTCCTCGAACGCCGGGTTCGGGAACGTCGGGCGCCAGTCCTCGGGTGAGAACACCTTGGACTCGAACAGGCCCACCGAGCGGAACGGGCTGCGTCGCAGCCGCTCGTACCGTGGGTAGCGCGTGCCGACCGCGAACAGATTGGACGCGAACACGCGCCAGTCGAACAGGTATTCGAAACCGGCCGTCGCGGTCTTCTCGCCGATGCCGGTGGCACCGAGCGAGTTGCCGAAGTCGAGGAGGTAGTGGCGGATCATGCCGGGCCCGTCGGGCTTCGTCGGATCGACCGGGCGAAACACGTCGAGCGAGTTCTGGTTGCGAGTATCGGTGTTGTTGAGCCAGGCCGAGAACACCCAGAGAGCGCGCAGGCTGCGGCGATGCTCGTGCGGGGTCTTGTCGTTGGCATCGTCGGGATCGAGACCGCGGTAGTCGAACGGACCGAGCACGACGCCATCGGGCTGCCGCGACACCAGCACGCGGATGCGTCCGGCCTTGTCAGTGTTGAGTGGGCGCAGCAGGCGATCGAGCGCGAACGGGGTCAGCGGGATCTTGCGGCCGTAGCGGTCTTTGGTCTTCGCCTTCGGATCGAGGAGGAAGCGCCGCGCCTCGATGTCGATCGCGTGGACCTCGGTCACGTGATAGCCGGCCATCCACAGCAAGCGGGACGAGATGACCTCCGCGCTCGTCGTGAGCTCGGGCGACGCGGGCGGATCGAGCTTGAGGTACCAGGTGATCCCGTCGCGATCGCGGACGACGAAGCCAGCGGTCGCGCCGTCGACCTTGCCGCTGATCACGAACAGCGGACCGACCGCGGGGCCGCTCGACTGCGTCGGGCCGCGGAACGCCTCGTCGACGGTCAGCGTGCGACGCGAGATCCGGTTCTCGAACCAGTCGGAGTCCGGCACCTGGCCGAGGTCGTTGACGTCGCGTGCCGCGCGGCCGCCCATCGCACCGGAGATCCAGCGACCCGGGCTGAGCGCGCGCCCGAACGGCCGCACCACGAGCTGGAGACCGTGATCCCACCAGTCGGACGTGGGGCGACGCTCGGGGACGCGCTCGATCGGCTTGACCGCCTCGCGCTGGAACAGCCGATCGTGCGGTGTCTGCTTCCATCCCGGGGCGCACGCGCCGGCTCCGCCGACGAGGATGACGCCGAGCGCGACGCCGAGAATGACAGGGAACCTCACCTGCTTCATAGCTTCTGCTCCGCGCCGATCACGAACTGAAAGCCCTCGGGTGACCAGCCGAGAAACGTCTGGAACACCAGCAGGGTCTCGTGCGCGCCACGGAGTCCAGCACCCACCGAGTAGCGGATGCGATTCGCGGCCAGCTTGTCCTCGCCGAATGCCGAGCCGAGGTCGGTGAACAGGAACGCGTCGAAGCCTGCACCCGTGGTCAGGTACTCGTAGACCGGATAGCGATACTCGACGCTCGCCCACCCGGCGTAATAATCGCGGAACCGCCCGCGGTCGTAGCCGCGCAGGCGGTGCTCGCGGCCGAGGATCGACAGGGTGTTCAGCGGGATCTCCGTGCCGTTGAAGATCGGTACCGCCGCCGAGCCGCCCATCGTCAGCACGAACAGCCGCTTGTTGGGCAGCACCGAGAGGAAGAACTGCGTCGAAAACTCGAACTTCACCCCCGAGAGCTTGTCGCCGGCGAGGTCGCTACGCGCGTCGAGCGTGCCATCGATCAGGCTGCCCTTGCTCGGGCGGCCCTTGGTGTCGCGCGTGTCGTAGCGAAGGCCGAGCCCGAGGTGGGCGAGCACGCTGGTGTCGTCGAAGCCCGGCGGCAACTCGACGTGGTCGTCCGGGGATCCGAGCGGTTCGTGCATCGGGCCGCCGGGTACCATCGGCTCGATGCCCGGCCCGAGGTGCTGGCGGCGCACGCCGAGCTCCACGATCCCGCTCCAGTCGTAGGTGTCGCGCGCGAACACGTCGAGCCCGGCAATCAAGGCCTGTTCGTCGTCGAGCATGGCGCGACGATCCGCCTCGGGCGCGTCGCCACCGATGCCGTAGTAACGCGCGTTCGCGTCGTGCTCGGCGAAGCTGTCGATGCGGAGCGCTCGGCTCTCGAGCGTGCCGATGCGCTGGACATACTGGGCGTCGAGCTTCCAGTCGCCGTCGAGGCGGTAGAGGCCACCGAACGAGGCCTTGGCGGTCCGCGACATCAGCTTCGGAAACTTGAGCGCGGCGCCGACGCCGAGGCCGTCACCGAACGCGAGCTTGAAGCGCGGCCTGATCTTGATCGCGCCGCCGCGGATCGAGAACAGATCGGCGATCCGTAGATGCATCCGGTGACGCTCGGTGTACTCGATGGTGAGCGTGATCGGCATGACCACGATCTCGAGCAGATACCCGGGCAGGTTGAGGATGTGCCAGTGCAGATCGATCGGCTGGTCGCGATCGTAGGTTGCGGTCGTCAGGTGCTCGGTCCCCGCGACCGCGGGCGAAGTCGCCGGCGGCGGGGGCGGCGGGGGCTGCGGCGCGGGCGGTGGCGTGAGATCGGGTGTGGTCTCCGGTCCTTGATCCGCAGGCGGTGGTGGATCGGCAACGTCGGGCGCGGCGGTGGCTCCACCAGCCGATGCGAGGAGCGCGACCATGACGACGAGGTTCGGGCGGATCATTTTGGCTTGTAGACTCGCGCCGGGTTTTGCTCGATGACGGCCGTATCGAAGACCTCGCCGCGCAGGTTCACCGCACGCGTCGAGATCCGCTCACCGTCGACGTCGATCAGCACGTAGTGCGGCTCGGTGCGCGCGCTCGCCGTGAAGTCGCTCGGCTCGACCGGCCGGATCGGGGCGCCAGCGGAACCGCTGACGATGTAGGTCGTGCCGTCGATCGGCTTGGTGCGCTCGTAGTGATGATCGTGGCCGGCGATCACGAGCTCGACGCCGTAGCGCTGCGCCAGCTCGCCGATCGCCCGCGCGACGCCGACGTCCGAGCCGTGCGCCCCCGACGAGTACGGCGCGTGATGGAGGAACATCACCATCAGCTTGCCCTGCGCCGCACCGTCGGCGAGCGCCCGGCGCACGTACTCGAATTGCGCGCACGAACGGTTGCACTCGATGCCGTTATCGAGCGCGATCAGCCGGAGGTTCCCCCAGTCGGTCGCGAAGTAGCGCCGGCCTTTGGAGACCTGGGCGACGAAGAAGAACCGCTCGTAATACCCCCGACCGCTGAGGTCGTGGTTGCCGGTCGTCGGGATGATCGGGACCTTCGAGAGCAGCGGGCGCTCGATCTGGAAGAACGTCGTCCACTCGCTGGCCCGCCCGCCGTTCTGCACGTAGTCGCCGGTGTTGAGGACGAAGTCGATCTCCTCGCGCGCGAGCGCCGTCACGATCTCGCGGTGCACGGCATGGCCATTGCGAGTGTCGCCGAATGTCGCGAACCGGATCTTCGTCTCGCCGGGTGCGGTCCCGACGCGGAACTTGCCAGACGTGACGGGCTTGCCGTCGAGGATCACGTCGTACTCGATCACGGGGCCACGTGGCAGCCCCTCGAGCGCCGCGGCGTAGATCCCGGCGTTGAGGCGGGCACGGACCCTGCCCGTCTTGCCCTCGGCGGTCTTCCACGCGACTTCTGCATGCGGCGACGTCACCGTGCGAAACCCGACGATCGCGCCGTCACGCCCGGTCAGCACGACGTATGGACCGATCAGGAGCGGGTTGGGATCCGGATCCTCCCATTCGAGGTAGCTCTGCGCGCAGCCCGCGACGATCGCCAGCGCCGCCACGCACGCCAGGAGGCGAGCGCGGGCGCGGGGCGGACGTTGCAACATCTGCACCGCTATACACTTTATTGATCCAATTGCTCGCGCAGCCGCGGCGTTCTCACCAGTGCCTAGCCGAGCGATCAAAGAATGGCTCGCAGGATCACGATCAGCGCCAGAAAGGCAACGATCGCGCCGCCGATCGTCGCGAGGCCGCGCGTCAGCGTTCCTCGATCGTATGCCTCGCGCTCGGCGGTCAGCTTCTCGATCTCGGTCGTTCGCGCGGTGATCGCGCCGCGTAGCCGATCGATCCGGTGATAGAGCTCCGCGAACTGGACGTCATCGATCCGGTTCAAGTTGACGAGCGTACCGAGCGTGACGAGCCGGCGCTGGATCTCGCCCTCGGCGAGCGCGATCTCGCGCGACTTGCGCTTCTGCTCGGCATCGAGCTCGGCGAGCCGGTGGTTATGACCCTCGCGCGCATCGGCGAGGCTACGCTTCGCGGCGTCGAGCTCGGCCTTCGCGGCGTCGAGGCGCGCGGTCGCCTCGCCAATCGGGCGCTCGAGCGAGGCGAGCCGGCGATCGATCTCCTGGCGCTCGGGCTCGATCGCGGCGGCCTCGCGGCGGTGATGCTCGGCAGCCCGCCGCAGCTCCTGACGGGTGTCGCCGAGCTGCGAGCTGGTCGCCTGGCGCTCGCTGTCCTCGGCGCCCTTGAGGTACGCCTTCTGGCGGCGCTCGAGGTCCTTGCGCCGGTCGCGGAGGCTGCGGCGCTGACCTTCGAAGTGTGCGAGCTCCTTCTGGGTCTCGTCGACGGTCTTCTCGGCTTCCTGGAGCTTCGTGTTGCGCTCGCGCTCGACCTCGATGAACTTCGAGTTCTCCTCGGCCTTGCGGCCGTCGACCTCAGCGTGTTCCTGGCCGAGCATGAACGACCGCTCTTCGGCCGCGGTGATCGCGGCGTTCTCGGCGGAGAACACCCGGCCGTCGGCGCGCGCGCCACGTGCCGCGCGGCCGAGCGCGCCCAGCACGTGGTCGAGCGCCTCGGTGTCCTGCTTGATGTCGGCGCCGAGCGTCTTGATCGCACCGCGGCGCTGCCAGCGCGCGCGCCCGAACCGCATCGCGTAGCGCGCGGCGTGGACCAGGCCCGGCTCCGGGATCTCCGGAACTGGATCGACCTGGGGCGGCGTGAACGGCCGATCGGCGAGGGCCTCGGGGCGGTGGATCCTCGTCGGCGGCGGCTCGATCCCGGTCGGCGAGCGCATGCGCGTCGACGGCACGACCGGCGACTCGGTCGAGATCGGCGGCGGCAGGCCTGCCCGTGGCGAGGCCGCGCGCACCGGTCCCGAGTCGAAGGCCGACGCCGCCGGCACCGTGTTGAAGTCATCTTCGAAGCCGCTGCGCGGCGGCAGCGTCGTCGGTTTGCTGCGCGGTCGGCTGCCGAAACCTGGTATTGCCGGAGGCACCGACGCGGTCTTCGCGCGGGCTGGTGGCACCGCGGGCGGTACCGATGGTGCACGCGTTCGCGGTGGGTTCGCACCGCTATCGCTGCCGGCCAGCCCGTCGCTGCGTGGCGCACGGCCGTCGCTTACCGACGCGCCGCCGTCGCGATCCAGCGGTGACATCTGCTCGCTACGCCGGCGCGCGTGCACCGGATCGCGGCTGTCGTCGACCGGCGCGTCGCGTCGCTGGGCAGCCGGCCCCGGCGAGATCGCGGCGAGCAGCGACGAGCTTGCAGGCGATGGCGCGGCGCCACGATCGAGCTGCGCGGGCTGTGGCGCCGTGCGTGGCACGCTCTCGTTCGGCTGCGGTGCGGTGCGTGGGACGAACTGACCGGGCTGGATCGCGGGGCGTGGCGCCGCGGGCATCGGCACCGGGTTGGCGACGGGCGTCGTCGTGCTCGCCGGGATCACGGGCCCTGTCGACCTCGCCGGGGCGGGCTGCACGCTCGACGGTGGCGGCGGCATCGTCCCGCCGCTCCGCGTGGGCATCGGCGGCGGGTTCGTCGTGCTCGTCGTACGTTGCGGTAACTGCACGCCTGTAGGCGGCGCGTTGCGCCGGCGCGGTGGCAGCGGTGGCAGCCGCCGTCCGCACGCCTGACAGACCGCGAGCTCGTCGGCGTTCTCGGCGTTGCAGAACGGGCAAAACCTCACGAGCCGCTCGGGCCCCGCTCGCCAGCGTCCGCTGGCTCGCTCCATTTTGGGCTCCGCGACAGGACGCCCGGGATCTCGTGGACGATCCTGCCGTCGACGATCGTCGCCGCAGCACGGGTCTCGAGCAGCGAACGGTCCGGCGCGAGCGCGCGATCGAACACCGTCAGATCGGCGGTGCGGCCCGGTGCGATCATGCCACGCGTCGCCTCGGCGTGCTCGGCATACGCGGCGCCGGTCGTGAAGGCCGCGATCGCCTCGTCGAGCGTCAGCTTCTGGCGCGGCATCCAGCCACCCGGCGGCTGGCCCTTCGCATCCTGGCGGGTGACCGCGGCGTAGATCCCGAGGAGCGGCGAGACTTCCTCGACGGGAAAATCCGATCCGGCGGCGAGCGGGATGCCCTTGTCGAGCATCGTCCGCCACGCGTAGGCGCCCTTGATGCGACCGCCGCCGACGCGCTGCTCGGCCCACGGCATGTCGCTCGTCGCGTGGGTTGGCTGCATCGACGCGATCGCCTTGGCCTCGATCATGCGCGGCACGTCGTCCATCCCGATCAGCTGGGTATGCTCGACCCGGAGCCGGTGCTCGCCCGGGTGTTTGAGCTGCGCGCGCAGATACGCGTCGAGCACCGCACCGACCGCAGCGTCGCCGATCGCGTGGACGCCGACCTGCCAGCCAGCACCGACCGCGGTCTCGACGGCGATCGAGAGCTTCTCGGGCTCGGTGACCCACAGCCCGCGGTTCGTCTCCTCGTCGTCGTAGGGCTGGTAGAGCCGCGCGCCGCGCGAGCCGAGCGCACCGTCGGCGAAGTACTTCACCGCGCGCATGACGAACCGGCCGACCGCTGCCACCGGCGGCTGGCGGACGCGCGCGAGGTTCGCGGGATCACCCGACAGGAACGCGTAGACCCGAAGCGGTAGCCGGTTCGCGGCCGCGAGCTTGCGATAGACCTCCGCGGTCGCGTCGTCGATGCCCATCTCGTGGACACCGGTGATGCCGGCCGCGATCGCGATCGCCGCGGCCGCCATGATCCGGCGCTCGCGAACCTCGGCGCTCGCCACCGGCACGACCGCGTCGACGAGATCGCCCGCGTTGTCGATCAGGACGCCGGTCGGTTCGCCGTTCGCGTCGCGGAGGATCTTGCCGCCGGCGGGATCCGGCGTGTCGCGCGTGATCTTCGCCGCCGCGAGCGCCTTCGAGTTCACCCAGCTCGCGTGACCGTCGACCCGGCGGAGCAGCACCGGGCGATCCGAGATCGCGGCGTCGAGCAGCGCCTTGGTCGGAAACTGCTGGCCGGGCCAGCGGTTCTGATCCCAGCCACGGCCGAGCAGCCACTCGCTCGCCGGGCGCGTCTTCGCGGCCTCGGCCGCGACGCGAACGGTCTCCTCCGCGGAGGCGAGGCCGCGCACCGAGACGTTGTCGAGATCCGCGCCGAGCCCGTAGAGATGACAGTGCGCGTCGATGAGGCCCGGCGTGACCGTCTTGCCGGCGAGGGCGATCACGGTCGCGTTCGGGCCTGCGAGTGCGCGCATCTCGGCGTCGCTGCCGACCGCGAGGATCTGATCCTTGGCGATCGCGATCGCGGTCACGTGCGGCCGCGTCGGATCCATCGTGCGGACGTCACCGCCCCACAGCACGAGATCGGCGCGGGCGTCGCCGCGGGGTCCCGTCGCGCCTCGTGATCCCGAGCCCGAGCTGCACGAGCTCGAGACGAGCGCGCTAATCAGTAATGCCAATCGCCAGATAGACTTGGACATCCCGAGCTTCGAGACCATACCCGACATCGAGCCCCAAGAGGGGCAGCACGATCTGTCGGAGATAGAGCCGGGTGCCGACGCCCACCGAGTTCTTGAAGCCATCGAGGCCGCGCACGCGCGAGCCGGGGAGATAGTTGCGCTGCGCCTCCGGCCCATTGTCGGTGATGAACGTCGTGTACGCCGAGTCCCAGAACGCCAGCCCGCGGATCGACAGCCCGAACAGCGTCGGCAGGATCGGCATCGAGTACTCGACGTTCGCGATCGCCTTGAAGTCGCCGCGGAACTGGTTGTTCAGCCAGCCGCGCATCGACGTCCCGCCGGTCTGGTACTCCTGCTGGAACGGGAGGTTCTTGCCACGCCCGACGCCGGTCTTGAAGACGAAGTTGTGGCGGTCGAGGATCTTCTTCGCGTAGTAGACCGAGAAGCCCGCGAGCCAGTACTGGAAGTCCGAGCTCAGTGACTCGAGCGAGTGCTCGAACGACGCCGAGTACTTGTAGCCGCTCTGGATGCCGTAGTAGTTCGCGCGCCGATCGATCGACACGGTCCACTCGTTCGACACGTCCCAGCCCTCGGCGCCCGGCGCCGGGACGTCGGGGTCTGTCGGCACCTCGAAGCAGCGCGTCGGCGAGCACGCGACGTCCGCGTACGTCGCGCCGCCCTCGGTCAGGAGCTTGGTGTCCTTCTTGACGTAGCTGACCTTGGCCGCGCGCAGCCGCGAGTCGATCTTGAAGCCGCGGAACAGCTCGATGCCGAGCTTCATGCCGCCGTTGAGGTAGTGGATGCGCGATTCGCGAACGGCGGCCGGGTTCGAGCCATGGACGCCGTCCTTCTCGATCTTCAGATACGCATCGGGTGCGGCGTACTCGATGTTGCGCGCGGTCTTGAGGAACGTGTCGAACTGCGCGAAGAACCGGGTCTGCGCGATCGCCGGGATCACCCAGGCGCCGATGAAGAACGAGTCGCCAGTCGCGATCTGGCCGTAGAGCAGCAGCTTCTGGTTCTGGCCGAACAGGTTGTTCTCGCCAAACCCGACGCCGCCACCGACGTTCGTCGGCTGGTTGTAAAACGCGGGCGCGATCACCCACGAGTGCTTGTCCTTGACCTCGTAGTGCAGGCGCACGCCGCCGGGCACCATCGACCAGTAGACGTCGACGTCCTTGAACAGGCCGCTCGAGATGAGCTTTGCCTTGATGCCCTCGGCCATCTCGGCGTTGAAGTCGTCGCCCTCGTCGACCCCCGCGATGTAGATGACGGTATCGGCGTCGGTCTTCTTGTTGCCGTGGACCTTGAACGACTTGACGGTCGCGGTGCCGACGAGCGGGTACTGCGGGTAGCTCTCGGCCGGATCGACCTTCATCGGCTTGACCGGCTCGGGCGGCACGACCTTGTCGGGCGGCGGTACCGGCTTGTTCGGCGATGTGGTCGGGTGGGTCGGCGGCGTCGCCGGGTGGGTCGGCGGGTGGGTCGGCGGGTGGGTCGGCGTCGGCGTCGGAGTCGTTGGCGGCGGCGGTGGATTCGTCGGTGGCGTCGGCGTCGGATTCGTCGGCGTCGGCGGCGTCGGAGTCGGCGTCGGCGGCGGATCGCTCGGCGGCGTCGGATCGCTCGGCGGCGGCAGCTCTTCCTTCGGCACCGGCGACGGATACGGCGTCGGGTTCGGGTTCGGCGGCGGCGCATCCGGCGGCACCGGCACGGGGCGCGGTTGCGCGGCGACAGGCGCGGCGATGATCGCGATCAGCAGCGCTGCAACAACACCCGAGCGCCCGAAGGTATGCGGCACGCATCGAGTATGGCACGACGTGGCAGCTCGCTGCGCGCACCGGGCTGCGCCACAGATCACACGACGTGGCACCCGTGGTAACAAGGCGCCCATGAACCCCGCCGAGGTTGCCACCGCGCTGCTGATCGAGCGCACGATCCAAGACAGCCCCGCCTACCGCAAGGTCGACGACTCGCTCTACGTCATCAAGCAGGGCTCGGCCTACGTGATGATCAACGTCGTCCCGTGGGGCGACAACAAGGCGATGGTGCGTTGCACGGCGCAGCTCGTGAAGGGCGTCAACGTCGACGGCAACCTGGCAATGCAGCTGCTCGAGCTCAACGGCCACCTCCGGTTCGGCGCCTTCGCGATCGATCCGGCGGAGCACGTGATCATGTTCACGCACACGATCCTCGGCGGCACCACGCTCGATCCCGAGGAGCTCCAGGCGACGCTGCGCGACGTCGCGCTGATCGCCGACGAGTACGACGACAAGCTGATGAAGAAGTACGGCGGCCAGCGGATGATCGATCTCCTCGAAGAGGCCGCGATGGAGCGGATCATGGAGAAGGATCCGAGCAAGTTCAGCTTCGACGACTGATCGGGAGAAGGATCGAGGTTTACATGTCCGCCAAGAACTCCGGTAACGACACCTCGCTCGGCTTCGGGACGCGCGCGGTCCACGCCGGCCAGAGCCCCGATCCGGTGACCGGCGCGGTGATGACGCCGATCTACTACACCTCGACCTACGCGCAGACCGCACCCGGCGAGCACAAGGGCTACGAGTACTCGCGCACACACAACCTCACGCGGTTCGCGCTCGAAGCGAACCTCGCGTCGCTCGAGGGTGGCGTCGGCGGGCTGTGCTTTGCGTCCGGCCTCGCCGCGACCTCGACGCTGCTCCAGCTGTTCGACACCGGCGCGCACGTCGTCGCCTGCGACGATCTTTACGGCGGCACGTTCCGGCTGTTCGACAAGGTCTACAAGCGCTTCGGCTTCGACTTCACCTATGTCGATCCACTCGGCGGCGCGGCCGCGGTGGCAGCGGCGATCCGGCCGACCACGAAGCTCGTCTGGGTCGAGACCCCGACGAACCCGATGCTGAAGCTCGTCGACATCGCAGCGGTCGCCGAGGTCTGCAAGAAGCACGGCGTGATGTTCGCGGTCGACAACACGTTCATGACGCCGTACCTCCAGCGCCCGCTCGAGCTCGGCGCGGATCTCGTCGTCCACTCCACGACGAAATACCTGAACGGTCACTCGGACGTCGTCGGCGGCGCGGTCGTGCTGCGCGATGAGGAGCTGCTCCAGCGGCTGGCGTTCTTGCAGAACGCGGTCGGCGCGGTGCCGTCGCCGTTCGACTCGTTCATGGTGCTGCGCGGGATCAAGACGCTCCACGTGCGCATGGCGCGCCACGAG
>JBKJUF010000111.1:0-7775 GCA_046590445.1 Kofleriaceae bacterium | reverse complement strand
GTCCCCGACTATGGAAGACAGGCCGCCTACTACTGCCTGAAGTTCTGATCGCCGCGCGCGCAGGTGTCGGCGGGGCTTCGGATTTCCTGAAAGAGGCTTTCACGTGAAGATCGCCAGTATCGAGTGCATCCCGCTTCGTATCCCGTTCCACTACCGTCCTCTGGGCGAGCCCGGCACCTTTCGACTGTACGGTCGCGCGTGGACTCATTACGAGATCTTGCTCGTCAAGGTGCAGACGGATGACGGTCTTGTCGGCTGGGGCGAATCGTTCGCGTTCGGCTGGTGGCGCTCGGTCACCGCTACGATGAACGAGCTCATCGCGCCGATGGCGATCGGCCGCGACGCAGCGGACATCAGCCGGTTGATGTTCGACATGCAGCTGGCGCTGCTCGGGGTGACACCAGGAATGCCGATGGTGGCGATGTCTGGCCTGGAGCTCGCGCTGTGGGATCTCGCCGGCAAGCAGGCGGGTCTCCCACTCTACAGGCTGCTCGGCAGCGGAGCGCCCTCACCCCTCACGGCGTATCAGAGCCTGTTCTGGTCCGAGGATCGCGATGCGGTCGCTCAGGTCGTCCGCGACTCCGTCGCCGAAGGGTTCCGTCACATCAAGCTGCACTCGATCGAAGAGCGCTCGGTTCGCGCTTGTCGCGAGGCGGCCGGCAGCGACGTCGCTCTCATGGTCGACGTCAACTGTCGTTGGTTGCCGGAGGAGGGGTATCGCAAGGCGATGGCGCTCAAGCCGTACGATCTGTACTGGCTCGAGGAGCCGCTATTTCCGGGACACAACTACAAGCAGCTAGCGCAGCTCCAGCGCGAGACCGGAATTCCCATCGCGACCGGCGAGAACGCGTTCAGCGCATCCGAGTTCGGCACGATGTTCGAGGCCGGGCCGCCCGCGTTCGTCCAGCCCGACATCGCGATGTGCGGCGGCGTCACCGAGATCCGCAAGATCGCGGCGCTGTGCGCGGTCGCAGGTGTCGCGTTCTGCCCGCACCTCGTCACGTTCGGCCCGAGCTTTCTCGCGACGCTTCACGTGATGGCGGCCGAGCCGCGCCCATCCCTCGTCGAGCGCTTTCTGTTGTATCCGGAAGCCTATCTGCTCGGCGATCTCAATCACCCGGTGAATGCCAAGTACGTGGTCCCGGATGGTCCGGGCCTCGGCAAGGATCCGGACCCCGACGTCATTCGTGAATATCGAGTGAAGGACTGAGAGGAGACGACATGGCGCCGATACCTGGACGGGCTCTCGAGGCATTGCCCGCCGGCTACGTGATGGAGGCAATGCGCGCGAAGAAGCGCGAGCTCGAGGCTAGCGGCGTTCGCCTGTTCGATCTCTCCGTCGGCGAGCCCGAGTTGCCGCCGGTGTCGCTCGCACTCGACGCGTTGCGACGCTCCGCCGAGTTCGGCACGTATAACCGTTATCCGCATCATTCCGGAACCGCCGAGTTGCGCAGTGCGATCGCGGCGTTCTACGAGCGTCGCTATGGCGTACGCGTCGATCCGAACAAGCAGATCTTGCCGCTGATCGGCACGAAGGAGGGCATCGTCCATCTCGCGAGCGCGTTCGCCGACGCGACGCGGCCCGTGTACATCGGCGAGGTGAGCTATCCGCTGTACCAGCAGGCCGCGGTGCTCGCAGGCGCAGGCGTTGTCGAGCTACCGGGCGGGTGGGACGACGGTTACGTGCCGCGGTTTCCGAAGACGGCCACCAGCGAGGGCGGCATCGCATTCGTCGGCTCGCCGTCGAATCCGACCGGCGCCGTGTTCGGTGCGACTGCGCTCACCGCAGTTGTCGAGGCCTGCCGCCGCCAGCGCACCGTCCTGTGCTTCGATGCTGCCTACGTCGAGATTCGAGGGACGGCTGAGCCCGCGGTGCTGCCGATTCCGCTGGTGGGCAGCGAGGGCGTCGTCGAGTTGCACTCGCTCTCGAAGAGCTTCTCGCTGGCGGGCTGGCGCATCGGCTACGCCATCGGTGATCCGGACATCATCGGCGGCCTCGCGCGCATCAAGTCGGTTGTCGACTCGGGAATGCCCGTGCCGCAGCAGCTCGCGCTCACGGAGTTGCTCGGCTCCGTCACCGACGAGATGCTCGCGCGCGTGCGCAACCACTACATCAAGCGACAGCGGGACTTCCGCGCGGTGCTCGAAGGCATGCCGCTCGACGTTTTCCCGAGCGACGCCTCGATGTTCTGCTGGACGCGCGCGCGGAGTGGCTCCGGCACGGAGGTCTGCAAAAAGCTCGTCGAGCACGGCGTGCTCGCGATTCCTGGCATCGCATTTGGCTCGGGCGGCGAACGTTGCATCCGGTTCTCGACGGCGGTCTCCGAGTCGATCCTGCCGGAGCTTCGTGGGCGGCTCGAGGCGGCGCTCCGTTAGGGCGTAGGAACCCCGACGGTCGGCAACGCCCCAGATGGCCGATCCACATACACATCTTCCGGTCGGCTTTTAGGTGCTAGCGCGCTGGAGTGATTGCGTCGCTCGTCGCGAAATGTTCTCCTGAGCGCATGGCCGCGAAGGATGAAGATCCGTTCGGCTCTCGTCGACAGCTCGACCTGGGTGCGGACGGGACGTTCTCCTACTTCAGCCTTCCCGCGCTTCGCGACGCTGGGGTGGTGAAGCAGCTCGAACGGATGCCCATCTCGATCCGCCTGCTCCTCGAGTCCGCGCTGCATCAGTGCGGCTCGGAAGGGATCGCCGAGCATGACGTTGCGCGTATCGCCGAATGGAGTCCCGTTGGTGATCAGCTCGAGATTCCGTTCAAGCCGGCACGGGTGATCCTGCAGGACACCGCCGGGGCCGCGGCACTGGTCGACCTGGCGGGGATGCGCGCCGCGATCGCGGCACGCGGTGGCGATCCGAGTGCGGTCAATCCGGTCATCGGTGTGGACATGGTGGTCGACCACTCGCTCCAGGTGGACCACAGCGGTACTTCGGACGCAGCCGAGAAGAACGAGGCGATCGAGCTCAGCCGCAACCTGGAGCGCTTCCGTTTCATCCGCTGGGCGCAGGAGTCGCTCCGCAACTTCCGGGTGATGCCGCCTGGGGTCGGCATCATCCATCAGGTGAACCTCGAGCGGCTTACCTCTTGCGCTGCTGTCAGCCGCCGTGGCGCCGACAGTGTCGCGCACTGGGATTCGGTGATCGGCTCCGATTCGCACACGCCGATGATCAACGCGCTCGGCGTCCTCGGTTGGGGGGTAGGCGGCATCGAAGCGGAGGCTGCGATGCTCGGGCAGCCCTTGCCGATGGCGCTGCCGCGCGTGGTCGGCGTGCGGCTCGAGGGCCGACCGTCGCGGGGCGTGACGACCACGGACGTCGTTTTGACTCTCACGCAGGTGCTGCGGAAGCACAGAGTAGTCGACGCGTTCGTCGAGTTCTTCGGTCCCGGCGTGGCCACGCTCTCGGTTCCGCAGCGCGCGACGCTGTCCAACATGGCGCCCGAGTACGGTTCGACGGTGGCGCTGTTTCCGTTCGACGCGGAATGCGTCCGATTCCTCTCGCTCACCGGGCGCGCCCCGGCGACCATCCGCCTGGCCGAGCGATACGCGCACGAGCAGGGTCTGCTGTGGACACCCGATTTCCCATTGCCCGAGTTCTCCAGCGTCGTGACGTTCGACCTCTCGCAGGTCGAGCCGTCCGTGGCTGGACCCAGCCGGCCGCATGACCGCGTCTCGCTGCCCGGGCTGCGGCGTGCCGGCACGGCCCCGAAGCGTGGCGAGCTCGGCGACGAGTCGGTCGTGATCGCCGCCATCACCAGCTGCACCAACACGTCGAATCCGTCGGTGATGCTCGCCGCCGGCCTCGTCGCCCGCAACGCGGCGCGCCGCGGGATGCGCGTGCCGAGCTTCGTCAAGACCAGCATGGCACCCGGTTCGCGCGCGGTCGTCGAGTATCTACGCCGAGCTGATATGGTGGCGCCGCTCGAGGCGCTCGGCTTCCACGTGGTCGGCTTCGGCTGTACCACCTGCATCGGCGCCAGTGGACCGCTCCTGCCCGGGGTCGAGGAGGAGGTCGGGGCCCGCGGCCTCAAGGTCGCCGCGGTGCTATCGGGGAACCGCAACTTCGAGGTGCGCATCCATCCGTCGGTCGTCTCGAACTACCTGGCCTCGCCGCCCCTCGTCGTGGCGTTTGCGCTGGCTGGCACGACAAACATCGACCTCACGACCGAACCGATCGGTGCCGACTCCAGCGGCCAGCCGGTGTTCCTCGAGGAGCTGTGGCCGAGCGACGAGGAGATCCAGGCCCTGCGGGACGCCCACATCACCCGGGACGTGTTCGAGGTGGTGTATGGCAATCCGAGCGAGGGGTCGGATGGCTGGCGGCGGATCACGTCGGACGCGAGTGCGCTGTTTTCGTTCGAGCCCGGCTCCACCTACGTCGCGGCGCCGCCGTATTTCGACGCCATCGACTCACCGGCGACGGTCCTCTCTGCCATCCATGGTGCTCGCCCTCTCATCATCGTGGGCGATGCGGTCACGACCGATCACATCGCGCCGGCGGGTAACATACCAATCGAGAGCCCCGCTGGTCAGTACCTCATCGCTGCGGGGGTCGCGCCAGAGGACTTCAACAACTACGCCGCCCGTCGCTGCAGTCACGACGTCTCGACGCGCGGCACCTTCGCCAGCGTGCGACTTCGCAACCTGATGCTGCCCGGAAACGAGCAGGGCTGGATGACGTTGCATCAGCCGTCGGGCGAGCGGATGAGCATCTTCGATGCGGCGCAGCGCTATGCGAGCGAGGGAACACCGCTGGTAGTGCTCGCGGGGGCCGAGTACGGCACGGGCTCGTCTCGCGACTGGGCGGCGAAGGGCCCCCGGCTGCTCGGAGTCGTGGCGGTCATCGCGAGTAGCTTCGAGCGAATTCACCGCGCCAACCTCACCGCGATGGGCATCTTTCCGCTGGAGCTTGCTCGCGGTCAGAGCGTCGAGTCGCTTGGGCTCCCCGCGGACATGACCTTCGACATCGAGCCTCCGCCGTCGCCGGCGCCGCGGGACGAGGTACGGGTGACGGCACGGGGCCGTCACGGGCAGGTCACGTTCATCACCCTGCTACGCGCCGACTCGAGCATGGAGATCGACTACTTGCTCCACGGCGGTGTGCTGCCCCGCGCGGCGCGCCGGATCCTGCAACGGTAGCCGCGCCGCGCCGAGCAAGGCTGGCGGTTGGCGGTTGGCGGTTGGCGGTCACACCCGCGGGAAGCTGTACTGTTCGCTGGTGTGCTGTGCGGTCCACACGTCCAGGAGGACGGGACCGTTGGCGGCAAGGGCCTCGCGCATCGCAGGACCGAGCTCGCGCGCCGACCGCACCACCCGACCGGGAACGCCGAATGACTTCGCCATCGCCACGTAGTCGACCGGCGGATCATCGATGTCGCAACCGATCCGATCGGCGTTCGGGTCGTCCCCAGTCAGCTTGCGCACGACGTCGTAGAAGGCCTTGAGACAGACCCATCCTCGGTTGTTGAAGACGACGAACACGACAGGGGCCCTGAGGTTGGCGGCGCTCCACATCGCCTGCGGGGTCATGAGGAAGCAGCCGTCTCCGGCCAGGAGGACGGCCTTGCCCTTGGTAAGCCCCGTCGCCACGCCGCAGACCGCTGGCGGGCCCCAACCCATGAATCCGGCGCTGGTGCCAAAATAGCGCGCTGGATCCGGTAGGTCCATCCAGATCGGCAAGAAGTGCCGCAGGCCGATCGTCTCGTCCACCACGACGTCCTCGGGGCGAAGCGCGCGGCCGATCTCGTGGAGCGCGCCAGCCCAGTGCGCAGGCTCCTGGTCGAGATTGTCTTCGATGCCGCGCCTGCGCTCGACATCGAAGGCCTGTTTCGCGGCGAGCACGCGAACACGGCGAGCGTCGATACGCTCCTGGGCGGCTCGATCGACGCGTGCCGCGAGCGCCTGCTCGAGCGCCAGGATGGCCGAGCCGCACGGAGCTACGAGGGCTGCTTCGGTCGGGTACACCCGACAGATCTCGTTCGGGTCTTCGTGGATGTGGCAGAGCCGCTGATGAGGAAGCGAGAACTCGAACGGCATGTACGCGAAGCGTTTTGCGACCTTGTTGCCGATCCCGACGACAACCCGAGCGGCCTTGAATGTGGGGCTGCCGGGGTGGTGCACGCGGAAATAAAACGGGTGCGAGGAGTGCATCAAGGCGCGTGTCGAGTAGGGCTCCACGTAGGTCGGCAACGCGAAGTTCTCGGCGAGCCTCTCGAGCGCTTGCATCCCGCCGGACTCGGCGACACCGGCGCCGCCGACGAGCACGGACTGCTCTTCGGAGAGCAGGAGCTCGGCGGTGCGCACGATCGCGGGATCGTCGGGCGAGACGGTGCAGCGGTCACCGCGCAAAGGTGCCACCATGCCGCTCGGCGCAGGCGCATGCTCGAGGTAGAGCTGCGCCGGGATGCCGACGAAGACCGGACCGCACGGCGGGGTCTGCGCGATAAACGCGGCGCGACGCAGCGTCTCCTCGAGTCGATCGACGCGCGGGACCTCGATCGCGAGCTTGGTCAGCTCCTGTGCGAACGACAAGAGGTTGGTGGTCTCCGCCGACCAACCGCGTCCGCTCTGTCGGTTGTCCGCGACGGTCCCGAGGACGAGCAGGGGAGAGCGATCGAGGAGCGCGGAGTAGATCGCGCCGGCAGCGTTGGCGAGGCCTGCGAACTCGTACAGGTTGACGGCCGCGAGCTGCCCGGAGATGCGCGCCTTGCCGTCAGCAAGCCCGACGGCGCAGCTGTCCTGGATCGCGATCCGGAGCTCGAGTCCACCGGTTCGTCGGAGCGCATCGAAGAGACCGAGGGACTGGGCGCCTGGCAGCGCGAACAGCTCGGTGATGCCGAGTCGGCGAAGGGTGTCGACGATGATCTGTCCGCCAGTGATCGGAAGTTCGGTATTTTCATCGGTCATAGGGCCGCTCCTGCCTCGAAACCGTCGTTGACCGCGAACATCACGGAGCGTGGCGCGAGGCAGTCTCCGACGGCACGCACGGAGAGGCCGGCGGACTTGAGCTCGCGATAGAGGGTGTTGGAGGCGCGACGTGCGTAGGCATAGACGACGACGTCGCAAGGCAGCAGCTCGAGCTGGTCGCTGTGGAGATGCTTGACCTGCGCTGCGCTCGAGGTGACTTGCTCGAGGCGGCGGAACGGCAACAGCTGGACGCCCTGCGTGCCGAGGCGCTTGAACCACATCTTGGCGGTCTGTGCATCGAGGCGCATGGCCGGGCGCTCGGACTCGGTGACGAAGAGAACCTCGACGCCTTGATGCGCGAGCTGATCGGCGACGCCCATGCACATGGCGTGCAGCTCACCGTCGTAGATGACGACGCGCTGGCCCTTGGTCCATGTGGCGGCGAGCGCGTCGCGGTAGGACATCAGCTGGGCGCCGGGTTCGATGTGGAGCCTGGGGAGCATGCGCGAGGGCGGCATCAGCGGCTCGGCGCCGGTGGCGACGACGATCTCGTCGGGTTGGAGCTGGAGGAGCTGGAGGGTGGAGACGCGAGTGCCGAGGTGAACGACGACGCCTGTGCGCTCGAGCTGGACTTCCCAGTAGCGGATCATGGCGGCCATCTCGTCGCGGGCGGGGGTGGCGGCGGCGAGGCGGATGTCGCCGCCGAGCGCGTCGCTCGCCTCGAACAGGGTGACGTGGTGGCCGCGGAGTGCGGCGACCCTGGCGGCCTCCAGCCCTGCCGGGCCGCCGCCGACCACGACGACCTTCTTCGGGTGTGGGGCAGGGGCGAGCTTGCCCTGACCCTCTTTGCCGATCTCCGCGTTGTAGGTG
>JBKJUF010000625.1:0-2822 GCA_046590445.1 Kofleriaceae bacterium | reverse complement strand
CGGCCGAGGTCATCGCGTGAAAGTGCGAAAGATGAAACCCCGGCCCGAGCGAGCGCTCCGCGATCACGAGCTGCGCCCGTGCTTCGTCCACCTGATCGCCGAGGAGCCACGCGTAGGTGCAGCAGCCGATGCGCAGGCCCTGCTGGGCGACGACGTCCGCACGATCGATCGCGTCGCGCAGCAGCAGCTGCGTCATCCGCGACATCTCGTGCCACTCCCCGAGATAGAACAGCGACGCTAGCCAGAATGCGTCGCCGACGTCGATCTCCCAGCGCACTCCGGAGCCGTGATCGCGCAGGATCGCGAGGCCCGACTCGAGGTGACCGCGGGCGTCGCGCCAGCGACCGCTCATGTGCGAGGCGATGCCGATCGCGGTATCCGCGAACCCGATCAGCTCGCGATGCTCGAGCCGCTGCGCGATCGACAGTAGCCGCTTGCCGACGGCCTCGACGACGACGCGGTTCCGACTGCCGGCGGCCGCGGCGTAGCCGACCTCCTGTGCGAGCGCGAGGCACACCCGGACGGGCTCGCCGGCGTCGAGCGCCGCGCGCATCAGCTCGGACTGCACGACGCGTCCGAGCGCCGGGTCCGCGAACGCGAGGCCGCTCGTGATCGAGTGCAGGACATCGATCACGAGCAGATCGCCCGGATGGATCTCGGAGACCCCGCGCTCGACGAAGTCGTGGCCGCGCAGCTTCATCTGGACCCACTGCGTCGCGAGCCGCGTGCGTGACGCAGGCGCGCCGAGCGGGATCCGCAGCCCGAGGTGCGCGAGCAGCGTCTCGGCGGCGGGCAGCGCCTCGTCGAGCCGGCCGCGGCGCAGCAGTGCCTCGACGCGCAGCCGTTCGAGATCGACTGCCTCGGCATCGTCGAGCCGCTCGGCCGCGCGGGCATACACCTCGGCGGCCTCGTCGAGCTGGCCGGCGCATACGAGCGCGTGCGCCTTGTCTCGCAACAGATCGCGCTGACCCGCGGCGTCCCACGGTCCATAGCTGAGCGCGATCTCGTAGAGCTCGGCCGCGCGCCGGAACGCGAACGCTTCCTCGGCCGCACGCGCCGCACCGACCGCGTGATGTGCCGCGTTCGCGGGATGCCCGGCGGCGAGCCAGTGCTCGACCACCGCCTGCGAGTCGAGGTGCTCCTCGCCCTGCACGGCCTCGAACGCGCGAGCGAGCGCCTCGTGCCAGCCAGCCTTGGTCTCGGTATCAAGGCTCGCGAGTACGGCCGCGCGGACGTAATCGTGTGCGGGATGCAGGATCATCTTCGCCTCGCCGCGGTGCTCGACCTGGCGCAGCGTCGCGAGTCGCTCGGTCGACAGCTGTGACGCCTCGTCGTGGCCGCCGACGACGCCGGCCGCGTGCGCGGCGATCTCGACGGGTAGCGGCCGCGCCGCGATGCTGGACACCGCGAGCATCGCCTGCACCTCGGGCGGCAGCCGCGCCATGCGCGCGCGCACGACGTCCTCCATGCGGGCACCGGCATCGAGCGCGGTCGCACGCGCGAGCTCGGTGAGCACGAGCGGGTTGCCACCGGCGGCGGCGACGGCTGCCTGCGCGCGGGTCTCGTCGACGGCGAGGTGGGCGACAAGCGAGGTCGCCTCGTCATCGCTGAGCCCACCGACGGCGAGCTCGCGGATGTCACCGCGCCGCGCGTTGCCGCCGGGTGGTCGCCGCAGCTGCGCGACGATGCCGAGGTAGTCCTCGGGCCGGTGCGCGATCACGAGCAGCAACCCCGGCTCGGACGCATGAATGACATCGGCGAGAAACAGCGCGCTGTCGACATCGCCCCAGTGTGCGTCGTCGACGAACATCACCACGGGGCGTAGCCGCGCGAGCTTCGCGAGCAATCCCTTGAGCGCTCGCAACCCGCGTCGCCGCAGCTCCTGCGGGTCAACCGGGGCCGGGCTCTCCGCCGCGAGCTCCGAGAACCGGCCGATCCGGCGGAGCACTGGAAACATGCGGACCAGCGAGCCGAGCTCGCGCGGCGCGAGCTGCTCGATCTCCTCGGGCGAGAGCTCCATGATCGCGGCGGTCGTCGCGTCGACCACGCCGTCGAGCATCTTGAACGGCACCGCCTCACGCTCGAAGCAGCGCCCCTCGATCGCGAAGATCGTCCCGGCCAGATCGCCGAGGAAGTGACGGACGAGCGTGCTCTTGCCGATTCCGCTCTTGCCGCGAATGAGCACGGTCATGCCAGTGTCACGTGCCGCCGCGAGGGCATCGCGCAGCGCAGCAGTCTCGGACTCGCGGCCGACGAATGCCGTGGGTGGCAAGCTCAGCGCCATCCCGCGGGTCGTCGCCGACGGGCGGGCACCGAGCTGTTGCAGCACGCGATCGCCGCTCGGCCGCTCCGCCGGCTGCGCCGCGAGCAACGCCATGCAGAGCCGGCCGAGATCGACCGGTACGCCGGTCGCGATCTGCTGCGGCGGCTGGGGCTGCTCGGCCTGCTTGCGCAGCATCACCTGCTCGGACTCGCCCTCGAACGGGCGCCGGCCGGTCAGCGCCTCGTACAGCATCGCGCCGACCGAGTACCAGTCCGATGCCTCGTGCAGCTTCTGATCGGAGGCCTGCTCGGGCGACATGTAAACCGGCGTGCCGACCGCGAGCCGCTCGGGGTTGCCCTCGGCGAGGCCGGTGACGAGCCCGAAGTCGAGGAGCGCGAGCCGGCCGGTCTGGGTCACGAGCACGTTCGACGGCTTGAGATCGCGGTGCAGCTTGCCTGCCTTGTGCAGCGCGAGTAGCGCGTCGCCGAGCTGGACGAGCGCACCGCGGAGCCGACGTTCGTCGAGCGCGGCACTCGTGATGTCGGCGCGGTTTCGCGCG
>JBKJUF010000479.1:0-3900 GCA_046590445.1 Kofleriaceae bacterium | reverse complement strand
TCGAGCCGGGACGTCAAGCAGCGCGAGGCAGTCGTCGCGCTGATCGGCACGACGCCCCCGGAGTGGAACGTCGAGCGCTGGCTCAACTCGCCGCCGGTCGCGCTCGCGGAGCTACGTGGCTCGGTCGTGCTGGTTCGCTGGTGGACGGCCGGCTGCCCGTTCTGCTCGACGAGCGCGCCTGCACTCCGCGCGTTTCACCGCGAGTATGTCTCGCGCGGCCTGCGCGTGATCGGCATGTACCACCACAAAGAGGACACGCCGTTCGATCCGCGCGTCTACGAGGACACCGCGCGCAAGTACGAGTTTGCGTTTCCGCTCGCGTTCGATCCCGAGTGGCGGACGTTCCGGAGCTGGCTGCGTGACGCCAATGGGCGCGCCGTCGACAGCGGCTGGACGAGCGTGACCTTCGTGCTCGACCGGCGTGGCGTCGTTCGCCACGTCCATCCTGGCGGCCATTATGTCGACGGTGATCCGGCGCATGCCGATCTTCGCGTGGTGATCGAGCGTCTGCTCGCCGAAACCTGATCGCATTCGCGACTACGATGGGCGCATGAAGATCGACCCCATGATCCTGCTTCCCGTCGCGGCCGTGGTCGCCTCGGTCCTGCTGCTGCTCGCCGGGAGGAAGCGGATCTTCGAGGTGCTCGCGGTGATCGCGGCCGGCGCGTGGCTCGTCCTCCACCTCGGCCTGGTCAACTGGCCGTTCAAGCAGGTCTCGCACGCGCTCGTGATCGGCGGCACGCTGCTGGTGTGCGGCGTGATCGTGTACCTGAAGGTCACGAACAAGCGCGAGGTGACGGCGTCCACGGTGGTCGCGATCCTTGGCGGCATCCTGGTCGCCGGATCGATCCACACACTCGGGTAGCATCGCGCGATGTCACCTCGAATCGCTGCCGCGTTCCGCGCGTGCGTCGTCGACTGGCTGCGCGTGGTTCATGATCGATCCGAGGTCCCGATCCCCGACGATGCCGGGGTCCACTACGAGCTGATCGCGTACTTCGATGACCTGAGTAGGCTCGGCCAGCCGCCTTGATTGCGACGCCGAGCTCGCGCCGCTGCGCGGCACCTGGTCCGCACGCCTGGGGAGCTCGGGCAGCTCAGGCGGATGTTGGCGGACGGCGCGGCAGCGTCACGCCGAACGTCACATGATCGAGCGCCGGCGTGACGGTGATGGTGCCGGCGTGGGCGTTGACGATCTCGCGGACGATGAAGAGCCCGAGGCCGAGCCCTTTCTTGCGAGGCGTCGAGGCGGCGTCGAGGCGGCGGAACGGATCGAAGAGCACGGGCACGAGCGCGCTCGGCAGCGTGCCGTGGTTCGTGATCTCGATGGCAACGCGGTCGGCGCCGGTGCCATCGACGACCACGCGGACGCGCGCTGTCGGCGAGCCGTGCTCGATGGCGTTGGTCATCAGATTGGAAAACGTCTGCCACATGCGATCGGCATCGAACAGGCCGGTGGCATCGCCGCGCTGCTCGATGTCGATCCGACTCGCGACGTCGGCCGAGAGCTCGGCGACGACCTGGTCCGCGAGTGCCGCGAGGTCGATGGGCGCGAGCTGGGTGGGCAGACCGCCGCCACTGCGAATGCGCGTGAAGTCGAGCAGCTGATCGATCATGCGCGACATGCGGTCGGTATTGCGCATGATCCGTTCGGTCGCCCGCAGCCTGATCTCGTCGGTATCGCGCATCAGCAGCAGCTCGGCGGCCGCCTGGATGCTGCCGAGCGGGTTGCGCAGATCGTGGCTGAGCACGCCCATGAAGAACTCGCTGAACCGCGCGGTCTGCTCGGCGTTGGCGCGCTCGCGGGCCTCGACGGCCATCGAGACGATGTGGCCGATCGTGACGGCAAAATCGCGCTCGGCATCGGACCACTCGCGCGCCGGGCCGACGTGCTCGTGGCAGACCACGCCCCACAGCTGGCCGCGAACCCAGATCGGCACATCCATCATCGAGGTGATGCCGAGCGGAATCAGGTAGCCGTCGGTGAACTCGCGCGTGCGGTCGTCAGTACGCGCGTCGCCGGCGAGGATGATCGGATTCTCGGCGACCGCCCGGAAGTAGCTTGGATAGGTGGTGGCCTCGAGGACCGTGCCGGCCTCGAAGCGATCCGGGCCGCG
Source organism: Kofleriaceae bacterium (assembly GCA_046590445.1). Lineage (GTDB taxonomy): Bacteria > Myxococcota_A > Polyangia > Haliangiales > Haliangiaceae > JABFXX01. The sequence continues at coordinate 1,783 of JBKJUF010000479.1, read as the reverse complement.
GAGGTACCCGGCCACGCAGCGGATCGCGCTACCCGATTCGAGGGCCCAGCAGTTCACGCGCTCGACATCGAGCTCGCTGGCATCGGTCCGGAGGATGCGTCGCAGCACGGCCTCGAAGTCGGATTTGTCGAGCGCCGCGAGCTCGACGACTGCTCGGTGGCGCGACTCTTCGCTCGCGTCACGCCTCGACACATCAGCCATTGCCACGAGCTTATGGGCTCGTCGCCGCCGTCACAAGCCGGACCGGCCAAGCTCGTCGACAGACCTACTTGCCGCGCCGCGCGAATTCGAACGTGTGATAGGCGCGGGTCCGCTTGCCGGCGGGACTTGCCGCGAACTTGATCTCCTTGAGGACGTCCGCGATGCACGCGACGACCTCGACATCGTCGAGCTGGCCATCGCGCCGGACGCTCTGCTCGGGCTCGACGACGGAACCATCGGGCGCGATCTGGAAGTTCATGGTGATCTGCCCCGCAGGCAGATCCGGCCTGGCGTCGTAACAGGCGCGACTGTCGGGGCGGCGTGCCTTGACCGCGGTCGCGATGTCCTCGAGGCAGCGGCCGCGCTCGCAGTCAGACTTTTCCGCAGCCGCGGGCTTTGGGCTGCCCCCGCAGGCCGCGACCCCGGCGAGCACGAGGCAAGCGTGCGTGAACGAAAGCATGGCCGCGAGCCTAGTCCGGAGCAGGCAACGCCGTCACGCCGCCGCGCTTCAGTTGCGGCGCAGATACGGCCCGACCTTCGCGATCAGCAGCTCGACGAGCTCGGGCTGCATGAGCGTGAAGCGATCGGGAATCCCGAGGCAGATGACCCGCTGATCCTTGAGGTATGGGCGGAACATCTTTGCAAGCTTGATGCGATGCGCGCGCTCCATCACGAAGATCAGCTCGGCCCACTCGACCTCCTCGCTGCCGCACGGCGACGTCGCATCGCGGCTCAGGCCCGCGGCCTTGACCTCGACGCCCGGCCAGCTCGCGAAGACCTGCTCGGCCGTCGGGCTGCGAAGCCGGTTGCGACTGCAGAGGAAGAGAACCCGCACGACCCTGCGTAGCATGGCTGACGTCCGCGAGCGTCGACCTGTACAGTCCGCGCCTGGTGCGCGTCGCCTTTCTGGCCCCTCATTATCCTGCGGAGATGCCGCGGTTCATCCGCGCGCTCGCCGAGCACGGCGTCGAGGTGATCGGCGTCTCGGACGTGCCGGTCGCGCAGCTCGGGGACGCGGCGCGCTACCTGAGCCGCTACGTCCAGACCGACAGCTCGCTGTCCGACGAGGCGCGCGCGCATGCCGAGCTCTTGCCGGTGCTGCGGGCCCTCGCGCCGGATCGGATCGAGGCGCAGTGGGAGCCGACCGTGCTGCTCGCGGCCGGGCTGCGCGATGCCCTCGGGCTCGGCGGGATGTCACGCGACACGGTCCTCGGGTTTCGCGACAAGCAGCTGATGAAGGAGCGGCTCGCGGCGGCTGGAGTCCGGGTGCCGAGGAGCGCGCGGGCGACGCCGGGTGCCGAGCTGCGCGCAGCCGCCGAGCAGATCGGGCTTCCCGTCGTGATCAAGCCGATCGCGGGCGCTGGCACGACCGATACGTTCCTCGTGCGCGATCGCGCGGAGCTCGAGCGGGTGGTCGCGAGTGTCGCGCACGTGCCGGCCTTGATCGTCGAGGAGTTCATCGCCGGCGAGGAGCTGACCTACGACACGGTGTGCGTCGACGGCACGCCGGTGTTCGACAGCGTCGCGCAGTACTTTCCCAAGCCACTCGAGTCACGCACGCAGGAGTGGATCAGCCCCGCGC
>JBKJUF010000424.1:0-5472 GCA_046590445.1 Kofleriaceae bacterium | reverse complement strand
CGACCGCCGCGGCGCCTGCCCAGACGTACTTGTTCATGTACCAAGGCTTCTTCGGGACGACCACGCGCGCGAGCGGCACCCCGATCTCTCGCTCCTGCCCGACGACGATGACGAGCTCGGTGCTGTGCGGCTGGTGGTTCGGCGCCGAGACCTCGAGGCGGTAACCGCCGCTCTCGAGCTCGAGCTCGAGGGGCACGGTCCCGACCGGCTTGCCGTCGATCGAGACCGTGGCGCGCGCGATCGGCGACGTGATTCGCACCTTGCCGGTGGTCGGGATACGCTTGAGCGCCATCTCGAGCGTCAGCGGGACGCCCGCGGTCACCATGATGTCGCGCTTCGCGGGCTCGTAGCCCTCGGCGCTCGCCTCGACATTGTGGGTACCGGTCGCCAGCTGGAGGACGCGGGGCAACGGCGTGAGCCCCACGACCCGGCCATCGACCGAGACCTGGGCACCATCGGGCGTCACCGTCAACGTGACGTCGGCGAGCAGCGCCTTCATGTCCGTGATCATCTGCTGCGTCTGCCCCGGATCTGGCGGCGTGAGCTTCGTCGATGACGACAGATATTTCTCGAAGGTCGAGATCGCCTCGGGGTAGCGGAACATCCCCTTCTGCGCGAGCCCGATGTTCTTGAGCACGAACGGCTGCGGGTTCATGCGGTACGAGGCCTCGAACTCGACGAGCGCGGCCGAATAGTCGCCCGTTCCGTAGAGCGCGACGCCCTGCTGGAAGTGCACGCGCGCCTCGGCAAGATCGCTCGCGCTGGTCGGCATCGTCGGTAGCGAAGGCATCGGCGCTGCCGGCGGGATGCCGGACGGACTCGTTGGCTCGGGCCGCGTCGGGCGGCCGCGCGTCGGCTGCGGCGCATCCGGGATGCCAGAGCCGACGGTGGGCAGTGGGCCCGATGGGATTCCCGCGCGTGCATTCTCCGCCTTGCGGCGCAGCTCCTCGGCGCGCTGGCGCGCATCCTCGGCACGCTTGGCTTCCAGCTCGGCGCGCTTGTAGGCCTTCTCGGCCTCCTTCGCGAGCCGCGCTCCCTCGGCGTTCTGCTTCTTCGCGATGTAGTCCGCGCGGCGCTGTGCCGCCGCCGCCTCCTCGGCGAAGCGCTTCTCCTCGATGGCGAGCCGGCGAGCTTCCTGCGCGGCGGCTCGCTCCGCCTTCGCGGCTTCCTCACGCATCCGGCGCTCGTCGATCTTCTGCTGCACGGCAGCTTCGCGTGCGGCCCTGGCCGCCGCTTCTTGCTGGCGCTGTGCCTCGAGCCGCTGGCCCGCGGTCGCCTGGAGCGCATCGCGCTCGGCCTGCTCGCGCTGCTTGCGCTCGGCGGCTGCAGCCACTTGCTGGTCGCGAGCCGCGCGCGCAGCCTCTTGCTCGGCGGTGCGGACGGCGTCCTTGTCGGCGCGTGCGGCCTCGCGGGCGGCCTGCGCATCGGCGCGCGCGGCCTCGCGGGCAGCCTGCGCATCGGCCGCGACGCTCACGCGATCCCGCGCCGCGACCCAGCGCGCGCGCTCGTCGATCACGACCTTGTTGTCGGGTGCCTGGGCGAGGAGAACGTCCGCGATCGCGAGCGCCTCGTCGTAGCGCCTTGCGCGCACGTGCTTCCGGCCCTCGGAGAGCGAGAGCTTCGTCGAGGTCGCGATCGCCGCGGTGCGGGCTCGGGTGACGGCCGCGACGTCGAGCGTGATCGATGCGGCGGCGTCGAACTTCTTCCCACCCCCGGCAAAGTCGCGGCGCGTGAAGGCCGCATCGCCTTCGCGGAGCAGCCGGGCGACGACGCGCTTGCGGATCCCGTCGAGCTGCACCTGTGCGCGGGCAGCTTCCGCGGCGTCGATCTCGCGAACGGCGTCGAGCATGATCTTGGCCTCGGCGAACGCGGCGACGGGGTCGGCGGCCGCCTCGAGGGTGGCGAGCAACTTCGGGAGCTTCTCGCGTGCGTTCGCGGTCTGCGCGATCCGGCGCGCCGTATCGACGCGGGCTTGCGCGGTCGCGATCGTTGCCGGGTCGGCGTTCGCGCGCAGCGTGACGAGCGCCTCGCCGGCGATGTCGAGCTTGTTCGCCACGAGCGCTTCATCGAGCTGAGCCAGCGCGATGCGAGCCTTCGCGGCACGCGCACGATCGAGCGCATCGGCGGCGTGCGGCGAGTTCGGAAACCGCACGTGGAACGAGAGGAAGGCCTCGGGCGTACCGGTCGCGACGGCAGCCGCCCAGATCGCTTCGGAATCGATCGTCGGCCCGACGACGCGCCCGACGCCCTTGAGCTGCTTGCCGATCGCGACGTCGCCGCGCAACGCATCGATCGAGCCGACGACGATCTCGCCTTCGGCACGCGCGCCAGGAGGTGCCTTCGCGAGCACGTCCGACCATGCGACCGAGAGCTTGCCCCCGGCATCGGTCCTGCCGAGCGCGATGATCGGAGGCAGCTGGCCGGGCGCGCCGGCCAGCTGCAGCGCGATCTCGGTGTTGGGCGCGGGCTCCCGATCACACTCTGCCAGCGTGCGCGAGCCGGGCATCGGCTCCTCGACATCGCCGAGCGACTTCTCCGAATCCATCGCCGCGACGCTGCTCGTGATCCCGACGAGGAGCAGCAGGCCACCCGCTGCCGCCGTGGTGATGCCGACCGCGCGTCCGGTCTGCAGCTCGTCACCGACCTTGAACTTGCGATCCTGAGGCGTCGCGCTCGTCTCGGCGTCGTAGATCAGGGCGCCGCCGGTCACCGCCGCCAGCGCACCGAGCACGTAGACGACACCGTGCAGACCGTGATTCGTCGTGCGCTCGGTTTCGCGCGTGCGCTTCACGAGCTTCTTGCGTTCCCGCGTGCAGGTGACGACCGACTCGGCGCTCAGCACGATGCGATCGGGTGCCGAGGCCAGCTCGATGCGGACCTCGCCCGGACTCCGGCCGGTCTCGACATCGAACGCCCGGATGAACGTGTCGTGATTCCGGGTTGACTTGCTGACAGGAAGGCAGCCGACGAGCGCTACCGAGATGAGCGAGACCACGCGTGCAGAGACCACAGGCATCTTGTTCCGACCCCCAAAGCTATCGATACGGTTTCGGGGCAGCGATCATCAACTCTTTCGAGGGGTTTTCCTCGCTGCGCTACCCGTTAGCTACCCGAAACGGCCGCCCGATTTCTGGTACGTTGGTGGTTGCATATGATCGGGCTGACCGTCGGGAATTTCCGGGTGATCCGGAAGCTGGGGCAAGGCGGTATGGGCGAGGTCCTGCTCGCCGAGCACAAGGACGTCCAGACCAAGGTCGCGATCAAGGTCTTGCTGCCGCACATCTCGGCGGACAAGCAACACGTTCAGCGGTTCTTCAACGAAGCTGTCGCCGTCGGCAAGATCCGACACGCCGGCATCACCAAGATCTTCGACGTCGGGTTTCTCGCGGACGGCACCGCCTACCTCGTCATGGAGCTCCTCGAGGGCGAGTCGCTCGCGCAGCGCATCGAGCGCGCGCGCCGGATGCCCGTCGAGCAGGTCTCGGACATCGCGCGCCAGATCACGAGCGTCCTCGAGGCCACGCACGCCCAGGGCATCATCCACCGCGACCTCAAGCCCGATAACATCTTCCTCGTACCGGATAGCGAGTTCGCGAGCGGCGAGCGCGTGAAGATCCTCGACTTCGGCATCGCCAAGCTCGGCACGAGCGCGATGACCCAGACCGGCGGCGCGATGGGAACGCCGACGTACATGTCGCCCGAGCAGTGGAAGAACGCGACGAAGGTCGACGGCCGCGCAGACATCTACTCGCTCGGCTGCCTCGTGTTCGAGATGGCGACCGGGCGCCCCCCGTTTCTCGCCGAATCGATCGGCGAGCTCTGCAATTTCCACCTGAACGAGGCACCGCCGTCGGTGCGCTCGATCGTTCCCGATGTCGCGCCGGCGTTCGACGCGTTCGTCGAGCGCCTGCTCGCGAAGGACTTCCAGGCTCGGCCGACCGTGCGCGAAGCCAAGGCGCTATTCACGCAGCTCGCGACCGAGTTCCGCGGCGTCATCGCCGAGACGATGCTCCCCGATGGCTCGATGCCCGAGGTCTCCGCGAACCGTGCGGCCCACGCCCTGTCGCGTCCGGTGCAACCGACGACGCTCGGTGCGAGCGCGAGCGCGATGCAGGTCAACACGCAGCCGTCTGCGAAGCGCTCGAAGCTGGTTCTCGGCATCGGTGCGCTCCTCGTCGCCGGCGTTGCCGGTGCGTTCGTCGCGCGCGGCGGCATGGGCGGGGGCGACGACAAGTCGACCGAGCCTGGCGTCGCGGCGTCCGCCCCCGCGGCCGAGATCATGACGCCACCGCCGGCTCCCGTCCCGACACCGGCACCGGCTGCCACCCCGATCCCGACGCCGGCGCCGGCGCCCGCCCCCGTGGCCGACGTGGCGATGCAACGGATCCGCATCGCGACCGTGCCGGCGGATGCAGTCGTGACGATGGACGACAAGGTCATCGCAAATCCATTCGACGAGCGCGTCGCGAAGTCCGAAGTCGCTCATCACATCGAGGTGACCGCGCCCGGATACAAGTCCGACTCGCGCACGCTGACGTTCGACACGAACCAGGTGCTCGTGGTGACGCTCCACAAGGATGCATCGCCCGCGAAGGTGTCGTCGAAGGTGTCGTCGACCAAGCCCGCGCCGCTGGCGAAGCCCGTGGCGCCCGCCACCAAGCCACCGACCGCGCCCGTCGTGGCGACGCCTGTTCCTGCTCCAGCTCCCGCGGCGACCGCGCCGACCCCTCCGGCTTCGAGCAAGCCGACCTACAAGGGGACGAAGGGCACGATCATCACCGACTACCCTCCGAACTGACGCCGGACGCCGAAGGCGGCCGCCGGGCGCGTAGCGACCGGGCGTGCGAAGCACGCGAGCGGCAGTCGAGCCGGAGCGCAGCGGAGGCGAAGAACTGAGGGAGTCTCGCGTGTTCGTGATCGCCATCCTGGTGGTCTGTTCGAACGAGACCAGCGCGAGCCGCTGATCACGCTGGCGCGCTATGCTCGCGGCCCATGCCGGTTTACCGGCTCGACGATCGCCTCGTATTTCCGCCAGTCCACCTCGCCGAGGATGGCTTGCTGGCACTCGGGGGCGATCTGCGTCCGGAACGACTGCTGCTCGCGTACTCGCAAGGGATCTTCCCCTGGTACGCGGAGAACCTGCCGATCCTGTGGCACTCGCCCGATCCGCGGATGGTGATGACGACGCGCGATCTGATCGTGCAGAAGAGCCTGCGCAAGGCGATCCGCCGCAAGCCCTACGAGCTCCGGCTCGACACCGCGTTCCTGCAGGTGCTCGAGGGCTGCGCAACGGTGCCGCGGCCGGGGCAGAGCGGGACGTGGCTGATCCCCGAGATGGTCGACGCCTATACCAAATTGCACGACCTCGGGTTCGCGCATTCGATCGAGGCGTGGCAGGGGGACACGCTGGTCGGCGGGCTCTACGGCGTGTCGCTCGGTGCGGCGTTCTTTGGCGAGTCGATGTTCGCGAAC
>JBKJUF010000312.1:0-6227 GCA_046590445.1 Kofleriaceae bacterium | reverse complement strand
GCGCGAGATCCTGCAGAAGGATCGCCAGATCCAGGTGATCCGGAAGCAGCTCGTCAAGAAGGTGCTCGCGACGCTCGAGGAGATGCAGCGCGATCAGTTCGACGACTACCTCGGGTTCTGGGAGCAGTTCGGGCCGGTCCTCAAGGAAGGCTTCGTCAGCTACGACGTCGGGGACAAGGACAAGCTGCTCGATCTCGTGCTCGCGTCGTCGACGCATGACCCCGCGAAGCTCACCACGCTCGACGCCTACGTCGGCCGGATGAAGGAAGGCCAGGAGGCGATCTACTTCCTGACCGGCACCTCGCGCGAGGCCGTCACGAAGTCGCCGCTCCTCGAGGCGTTCGCCGCGAAGGGCTACGAGGTCCTGCTGTTCGCCGATCCGATCGACGAGCTGTGGCTCGAGCGAGCGCCTCGCTTCAAGGACAAGCCGCTGCAGTCGATCGGCCGGGGCGAGGTCAAGCTCGGCTCCGAGGACGAGCGCAAGCAGGCCGCGGCGGCGATCGAGGAGAAGCAGCGCGAGTATGGCGATCTGCTGACGTGCTTTCGCGCGTACCTCCGGGACGAAGTGAAGGAAGTCCGGCTGTCGACGCGACTGACCTCGTCGCCGGTGTGCCTCGTCGCCGACGAGCACGACATGACGCCGAGGATGCAGAAGCTCCTCGAGCAGATGGGCCAGCAGCCACCGAAGGCGAAGCCCGTGCTCGAGCTCAACGCGACGCATCCGCTCATCCCCAAGCTCCAGGCCATCTACACCGAGAGCAAGGCCGACCCGCGGCTCGAGTCGTACGCGAAGCTCCTGCTCGGGCAGGCACACCTCGCCGAGACCGGCCAGCTGCCGGATCCCGACGCGTTCAGCAAGGCGCTCGGCGACGTGATGCTGCGCGCGCTGTAAGCTGCGCGCGATGGTCAAACGTTTCCTGGCCCCGTGGGCCGAGCACACCTACGCGATCCTCCGCATCGTCATCGGCCTGCTGTTCGCCTTCCACGGCGCGCAGAAGGTCTTCGGGATCCTGTTCCCACACGACATCGCGATCGGTAGCCAGGCCTGGATCGGTGGGCTGATCGAGCTTGTCGGCGGCATCCTGATCTCACTCGGGCTGTTCACCCGCTACGCCGCATTCCTGTGCAGCGGCACGATGGCGGTCGCGTACGTCCAGTTCCACTGGAAGCTGCAGCTCGGCGCCAAGTTCCTGCCGGCGATCAACCAGGGCGAGCTCGCCGTGGTCTACGCATTCCTGTTCCTGTTCATCGCGTGTCGCGGCGCGGGGATCTGGAGCCTCGACGGCGACCGCCGCTGAGCGCCGCTGAGCGCCGCCGGGCGTCGACCGAGCGCCCGGACCGCTGAAAAATTGTCCCCGCCAGTAGGGCGGGCGACAACCCGGGGTACGGCGAGTCATCGCCGGAGGTAGCGTCATGCGCAAGAGCCATCCCACGGTCTGGATCGTCACGGTGATGATGGTCGTCGCGCTCGGCGGCCAGGTGCGCGCCAAGGGCGCGGACGAGATCAGGGCCGTCGAGGTCGACGATCGCGGCGACACCACCCGCGTGCGCGTCAAGGGCGCGCGCGGCCTCACGTTCACCGTGTACAAGCTCGAGCGGCCGAGCCGGGTCGTCCTCGACATCCCGCGCGCCCGGCTCGCCGAGGTGCTGAGTGGTCACGAGGGCGCGACCGTGCTGATGCCGAACACGTGGGCGGTCAGCACGATCGCGGCGCAGCAGGTCGATGACGGCGGACAGCTCGTCCGCGTGATCGTGACGCTCGCGCGGCCCGGCCGCTACGACGTCAAGGCCGAGGGCAACGACATCATCGTCGTCGTGACCGCGCGCGATGCCGCGCCGGCACCCGCGGCGGTGGCAGGCAGTCTCGCTGCCGTGGCGAAGCTGCGCGCCGAGCGCGAGGACGCGCAGCGTGCCATGGCCGAGGCCGAGCAGGCGCGCGCGCGCGCCGAACAGACCACCACGGTCGCGCAGGCCGAGGCCGCGAAGGCCAAGGAGCTCGCGATCGCTGCGCGCGGCGAGGCCGACCGCCTGCGCCAGGCTGCCGCCGAGCAAGCGACACGTACGGCTGCGGCGCAGCGCGCGGCCGACGAGGCGAAGCGCACGGGGCAGCAGGCGACGACCGCGGAGACCGAGAAGGCCCGCAAGCTCGCGGCCGCGGCGCGCGACGATCTGGCGCATGCCCGCGAGGACGCTGCACGCGCGAAGCAAGCCGCGACTGCGGCCGAGCGCGAGGCCGAGCGGATGCGAGGAGCCGCCGACCGAGCACGCAGCGAGGCACTCGCCGAGCTCGAACGTGCGCGCAAGGATGCTGCGGCGGCAAAGCTCGACGCATCGCGCACGAAGGCCGAGCTCGAGCAGCTGAAGCACGACGCCGCGTCGACGCGGGGCGCCGAGGTCGAGCGCGCACGCCGCGAGGCCGAGGCCGCGAAGCTCGATGCGTCGCGCTCCAAGGCCGAGCTCGAGCAGATCAAGCTGACGACGCAGCGGTCGGGGTCGCGCGACGCCGAGCTCGAGCGCATGCGCAAGGAAGCCGAGACGGCGAAGCACGAGGCCGCACGGACGAGGACCGAGCTCGCGGCCGTGAAGGAAGCGGCGCAGCGCGACGCCGAGGCCGCGAAGGTCGCCGCGCAGCGCGAGGCTCAGGCCGCGAAGGTCGCCGCGCAGCGCGAGGTCGAGGCCGCGAAGGCGACGAAGCGCGATGCCGAGGCGGCACGGCTGACGGCCCAGCGCGAGACCGAGGCGGCCCGTCAGGTCGCGCAGCGCGAGGCGCAGGCCGCGAAGGTTGCCGCCGAGCGCGACGCGATCGCGGCACGCGAAGAGCTCGCACGGACCCGTGACGAAGCCGAGCGTGCGAAGCGCGATGCCGAGCGCAGCAAGACCGAGATCGCGAAGGCCGTCCAGCGTGACGCCGAGGCTGCGAAGGCGGCGGCGCTCCGCGATGCCGAGGCCGCGAAGCTTGCCGCGCAGCGCGATGCCGAGGCCGCGAAGAAGGCGCTCCGCGAGTCCGAGGTGGCAAAGCAGGAGATCGCAAGATCGCGCGACGAGGTCGAGAAGGCACGCCGAGAGCTCGAGCGGAGCAGGACCGAGGCCAAGGCCGCGCAGATCGCTGCCGCTGAGGTCGCCGAAGCCGCCGCACGCGCGAAGGCCGAAGCCGAGGTCGCGCGCCGCGAGGTCGCCCGGACCCGCGCCGAGGCACTCGCGGCGAAGGCAGCCGCGAACCGCACCAAGGAGCGCAGCGAGGCCGAGCACGCGCGGGTCAAGGAGGCCAGCGCCCGCACGACGCTCGAGACCGCACAGGCAAGGAGCGAGGCCGAGGCAGCGAAGGCCGAGGCTGCGCGCGCGCGTGCCGAGGTCAAGGCGGCCCGCACAGAGGTCGAGGCCACGCGCGCAGACGCCGACGCCGCGAGGCTGGCTGCCGCCGCGGATCGCCGGCAAGCCGAGCTCGATCGCCAGCGCGCCGAAGGCACTCGCAAGGACGCCGAGAAGATGCTGCGCGACGCGAAGTTGCAGCTCGCGGAGATCGATCGCAAGTCCGCAGCCGCCCGCGCACTCGAGGAGAGCGCCCGGGCCGCCCACACCGCAGCGCAGCAGCGCGAACAGGTCGCGCGTGACACGGTCACGCAGGCCAAGCGCGAGCGTGACGCGGCCGAGGTGGCCGCGCGAACAGCTGCGGCGGCCCGCGACCGCGCGGTGGTCACCGATCGCGACCAGCGGATCGCCGATGCCCGCGAGGCCGAGGAGCGTCTGGCGAAGGCACGCCGAGCCATCGAGGAAGCCGAGCAGCACCGCGCCAAGCTCGAGAACGCCGTCGGTCGCGCCAAGCAGGATCTCGAGCAGACCCGGACGACGCTCGCCACGATCCAGCAGCAGCGCGTCACCGCAGACGTCGCGGCGAGCGATGCCGCCCGCAAGCGCAGCGAAGCCGAGCACGCCGCGACTGCCGCGCTCGGCCGGCACGCCGAGGCGGAGCGCGCGGCCGCCGGTGCCGCCCGCAAACGTACGCAGGCCGAGCTCGCCGCGTCACAGGCCACCGAACGCCGCGCCGAGGCCGAGCGGCTCGCCGCGGTCGCCGCGAAGGATGCCAGCGAGCGCCAGCGGCTCGCCGCCGAGGCCACGCAGGCCGCCGTGATCGCGGAGCGCCAGCGCGTCGCCGCCGAGGCCAGGCAGGCCGCCGCGATCGCCGAGCGCCAGCGGATCGCCGCCGATGCCGCCGCCGTGCAGGCCCGAACGAGCGCCGCGGCCCAGCGCCGCGCACCGACGTCGCCGCGCGCGATCGCGAAGCCCGAGCCTGCACGGATCGAGGTCGCGCCGGCAGGTCGGCCGCGGATCGGCGCGGTCACGTTCAAGGGCCGCCCGGGCGCGGGCGATGTCGAGGTCGCCCTCGCGGGGAACGCGAGGATCACCGAGGGCCTCGCGACCCGCACGCACGTCGAGCTCATCATCGACGGTGTCGATCTCGACACCCGGTTCGAGCGCAAGGTCGACGTCACGAGCTTCGCGAGCCCGGTCCGCTCGATCGCGACCTACCGTGACGCCCGGATCGCGAACCGCGTCCTCGTCTATGTCGACCTGCTCGTGCCGTCGACGACGTCGATCATGCGCACCGCGACTGGCGTGCGCTGGCGAATCTCCGAGAAAGTGGCGTGGTGATCGTCGGTTGACCTCGGTTCCCGCGCCGGGAAGCGACGAAAAGTTGCCCCACCATGGTGGTCCGGTCTACGGATTTGATGGGCACCATGAACACATCGAACGCGCTCGTGGTTGAAATCGGATCGGACCCTGGCGAGGTCCGACTGGCGGCCATCCTCAAGGGCACCGCGCGTGGTCTCGAGGCCGTCGTCCATGGCGGGTCCTCGATCGACGCGATCGTTAGCGCGCTCGTGACGCGGATCGAGGAGGCACCCGCGTTCTTCCGCGGCAGCGACATCCGCATCCGCGTCGAGGACGGTCCGCTCGCGCCTGGTTGCCTCGCGCGGCTCGACGACATCGCGATCCGCTTCGAGCTGCGGATCGTCGAGATCACCGCGGCCAAGCTCGCGCGTGACCTCGATGCCGACAAGCACGCGGTTCCGGTCCCGAACCTCGCGGCCGGCTCTGCACCATCCGCCGTCGGCGTGTCGACTGTATTCGACGACGAGGGACCGACGAACTCCGCGGCTGGCGCGCTCGTGCTGCCGATGCTCCTCGATCGGCCCCTCCCGCCGTCGGGCCCGGCCACGCTGCCCGACGCCGAGCTCACCGTGCTCGAGACAGCTGACGAGCTCCACAGCTTCGAGGAGCCGACCCAGACCGGTGTTCCGATCCAGCTCGCCGCGACCACCGAGATCGAGCTCGAGACCATCGCCGACGGGCCGCGGCTCGTGATCGGCCCGGTGCGCTCCGGCGTCATCCTCGAGCACGCCGGCCACGTCATCGTGCTCGGCGACGTCAACCCGGGCGCCGAGGTCCGTGCCGAGGGCAACATCATCGTTCTCGGGCGACTCCGTGGCACCGCGCACGCCGGCATCGGCCAGGAGGTCGGCTTCATCCTCGCGCTGCAGCTCCAGCCGCAGCAGCTTCGCATCGGTCGTCAGGTCGCGCGCGCGGCTGACAGCGACAAGCCCGCGTCCGAGGCCGAGATCGCCTACGGCAGCGGCGACGGGATCATCGTCGAGCGTTACACCGGCCGGTTGCCCCGCAACCTCGCCAGCAGCATCTAGCAGTCGCATCGAGCAGTCGTCCAGGCAGTCGCATCGAGCCGTCGTCCAGGCAGTCGTCTAGGCAGGCACAGAAGGAGTCACGTCATGGGTCGAGCCATCGTCATCACGTCAGGTAAAGGAGGGGTCGGTAAGACCACCACCACTGCGAACCTCGGAGCGGCCCTCGCGCAGCTGGGGTATTCGGTCGTCCTGGTCGACGCCGACATCGGCCTGCGCAACCTCGATGTCGTCATGGGCCTCGAGAACCGCATCGTCTATCACGTCGTCGACGCGATCCGCGGCAAGTGCACGGTCCAGAAGGCGCTGATCAAGGACCGCCGGATGGAGAACCTCTGGCTGTTGCCGGCATCGCAGACCGATGACAAGGACGCGGTCACGCCCGACGACATGCGCAGCCTGATCTTCGAGCTCAAGGCCACGCATGACTACGTGCTGATCGATTGCCCCGCCGGCATCGAGCAAGGCTTCAAGAACGCGATCGCGGGCGCCGACGAGGCGATCGTCGTCGCGACGCCCGAGGTGTCGTCG
>JBKJUF010000246.1:0-5550 GCA_046590445.1 Kofleriaceae bacterium | reverse complement strand
ATGCGGCGCGCATCCAGGTCGACGTCATCACCGGCAGCCCGCCGCTCGGCGGCACTCACTGGCTGTTCGGCAAGCTCGGGGCGCCGGGGGTCGGCGACATGATGGCCGTCAACTCGGGCGTCGAGGGCATCGGCGCCACGCTCGACGGCAAGACCACCGTGTTGTTGCCTCACGAGCTCGTGGCCAGCAAGCTGATCGCCGCGAAGAAGCCGTCGAAGGAGCTCTCGGAGTTCGCGATCGGCATCGAGCTCGACAAGATCCGGACGATCATCGCGCAGCGTGCGAAGCGGCAGACCGGGATCGACAAGCGCGATCTGTTCCGGTTCCGCACCGACACGTTCGTCGAGCGGCCGGCGACCCAGCGCGAGGCGTCCCCGCTCCAGCTCTACCGCGGCATCCCCGAGGCGCCGAAGCTGACCGCGACGTCGCTGCGCGAGGCCGCGCTCGAGGGTGGCCGGTTCCTCGTCGCGCACCTGGCGCCGAACGGGCGCTACATCTACGAGCACGATCTCGCGACCGGCTCGCAGACCGATCCGCGCGGCCCGAGCTACAGCATGCCGCGCCATGCCGGCACGACGTACTTCCTCGCCGAGCTGTACCGGATCACGAAGGAGGAGTGGCTGCGCGAGCCGATCGAGCGCGCGTTCACGCACCTCGCCGAGCTGATGGCGAACGGACGCTGCACCGGCAAGCTACCGGATGGCACCGAGATCGACTGCGTGATGGACCGCAGCGAGAAGATCGCCTCGATGGGCTCGACGGCGCTCACCGTCGTCGCGCTCGCGGAGTACCAGCGAGCCACCGGCGACAAGCGATTCTTCCCGACGACGAAGAAGCTCGCGACGTGGATCCTGTGGATGCAGCGACCCGATGGCTCGTTCCGTCATCGCTACGACCCGGCGACGAAGCACGCCGACGACGTGACGCAGGACCTCTACTACTCCGGCGAGGCCGCGCTCGCGCTCGCGCGGATGCACGTCATCACGGGTGACCCGGTGTACGCCGAGGCCACCGGGCGTGCGCTCGACTGGCTCGTCGACTGGTACGACTTCTTCATGGGCGGCTTCTTCTACGGCGAGGAGCACTGGACGTGCATCGCCGCCGAGGCCGCGTGGCCGGCCGGGAAGAACCCGAAGTGGAAGGACTTCTGCCACGGCTACGGCGCGTTCCTCCGCCAGCAGCAGGCCGAGGTCGGCGACCATCCCGACGAGGACGACTTCGCCGGCGCCTACGTGTTCACGCCGTTCCTCGTCCCGTACAACACGCCCGCGGGCTCGCGCACCGAGGCGATGATCTCGGCGTACGTGCTCGGCCGTCATCACGGCGACCCCGATCCCGCGGTCAAGCGACAGATCCGCGCGGCGCTGCAGTACGCGCTGGGTCAGCACATCCGTGCGGAGAACGACTTCGCGGCGATCGGGCCGGCGCGCGGTGGGATGCCGGGCAGCCCGATCGACCGCAACGTCCGCATCGACTACGTGCAGCACGTGTGCTCGGCGTTCATCCGCGCGTCCGAGCTGTTCGAAGCGCAGTAAATACCCGCTCTGCTATGATGCGCGGGCTGTGGCCGAAGACAAGCGAACCAAGATGGGCACGGGGCCCGTTCGCTTCGGCGACATCCCCGCGGTCACCGGGTCCCGGCCGGTAACGTCCGCCGATCCCGCGCTGTCGAAGACGTCGTACCTGCCACCTGCCGCCATCGTGGATCCGCTGCTCGGGCAGACGCTCGCCGGACGCTACGTGATCATTCGCAAGCTCGGCGAGGGCGGCATGGGCGCGGTCTACCTCGCGACGCACACGCTGCTCGAGAAACAGGTCGCGCTCAAGGTCCTGCACAGCGAGTTCTCGCGGAAGCCCGATCTCGTCGAGCGCTTCATGCAGGAGGCGAAGTCGGCCTCGCGGATTCGTCACGAGAACGTGATCGATATCAGCGACTTCGGCGCGACGCCCGAGGGTCTCGTGTTCTTCGCGATGGAGCTCTTGACCGGCCACGATCTGCACGAGGAGGTCGCGCGCGCGCGGCTCGCCGGACAGCTCCTGCCGTGGGCGCGAACCAAGAAGATCTTCCTGCAAGTCTGCGCGGCGCTCCACGCGGCGCACGGCAAGGGCATCGTTCACCGCGATCTCAAGCCCGAGAACATCTACCTGGTCCACTTCCTCGGCGATCCCGACTTCGTCAAGCTGCTCGACTTCGGCATCGCGAAGCTGACCGAGGTCAACGAGGGCGGCCGCAAGCTGACCAAGACCGGCATGCTGTTCGGCACGCCGGAGTACATGTCGCCGGAGCAAGCGCGCGGCGAGCACGTCGATCATCGCGTCGACGTCTACGCGATGGGCTGCATCCTGTTCCAGCTCGTCACCGGCAAGGTGCCGTTCGAGGCCGAGAACTTCATGGGCGTGCTCAGCCTGCACCTGACCGAGCCGCCGCCGGCGATCCCCGCCGAGGTGTTCGACCGGATCGGCGCGCCACGCGAGATCGCGAGTGTGATCGAGAAGGCGCTCGCCAAGGATCGCAACGTGCGGTGGCAGTCGATCGAGGAGCTCGCGACTGCGGTCGGCACGATCTGCGGCGACCCGCTGCCGAGCGGCTCGGTCGGTCACATCCCGCGGCAACGCGCACCCAGCGTGCAGGCGCCGCCGCACACCACGCAGCGCGCGGTCGCGGTTGCCGCCAGCGCGACGTCCAAGCCGACGCCGGCGCCCGCGCCAGGCGCTCGCGTGCGCACGCAGTGGACGGGCAGCCTCAACGTTCCCCACCACGACGACGGCGAGGCCCGCCCAGCGCCGGCCAAGAGGTCCAGGGTGCCGCTGCTGACCGGCCTCGCCGTGGTGCTCGCAGGCGGGGCGGTCGCGGCGGTGATTGTGATGAAGGGCGGCGGGCCTGCGCCCGGTCCCCAGACCGGATCAAGTGGCAGCGCGATCGGACCCGGCTCGCAGATCGCAGCAGTCACCCCGGACGCCGCGCCGGCCCTCCCGGCGTTGCCCCCGCTACCGGAGCAAGTGGTGATCAAGCTCGATTCCAGGCCGCGCGGCGCCGACATCAAGGACGTCGCGAGCGATCGCGTGCTCGGCAAGACGCCGCTGACCTTCAAGCTGCGCGGCTCGCACGATGCGCGGCAGTTCGCGCTGCAGCTCGAGGGCTATGGCGACGCGGTCGTCGAGCTCGTACCGAATCGCGAGCGCATCGAGTACACGGAGAAGCTCGAGAAGGGTGCGACCGGCACCGCGGTCGTCCGCAAGGTCCCCGACCAGAGCGGTGGGTCGGCGACGGTCGCGCGGCCTGTCGAGGCTGGCCCGGCGGCAGGGTCAGCGGTCGTCAAGCCCGAGACCGGTAGCGC
This sequence comes from Kofleriaceae bacterium, assembly GCA_046590445.1. Lineage (GTDB taxonomy): Bacteria > Myxococcota_A > Polyangia > Haliangiales > Haliangiaceae > JABFXX01. The sequence goes on along the minus strand of JBKJUF010000246.1, from coordinate 2,212 downwards.
CGGAAGCGCGGCGATCAAGGTGCCGGATCTCAAGCCGCTGGAGCCGCTCAACGATGATTGCGGCGATCCGCCGTGTCTCAAGACCATCGTGCCGGGGCTGCAGGGCAGCGGCAGCGGCAGGTAGTTCGCGTGATGCCGCAGACCGGACGGGCCAGCGTCGGCGAGGTCGAGCTCGCGTACGACCTGTTCGGCGATCGCGGGATGCCGCTCGTGTTGATCATGGGGATCGGGGCGCAGCGCGTGTTCTGGGACGACGCGCTGTGCGAGCAGTTCGTCGCGGCGGGCTTTCGCGTGGTGCGCTTCGATCACCGCGACATCGGCGAGTCCTCGCGGGTCGACGCGCCGGTGCCGGATCCCCGCAAGGCGCTGCTGCGCCGCATGGTCGGCGCGCCGGTGCAGGCGCCGTACACGCTCTCGCACATGGCGGGTGACGTCGCCGGCCTGATCGAGCAGCTCGGCTTTGGCAGCGCGCACGTCGTGGGAGTCTCGCTCGGCGGCATGGTCGCGCAGCACCTCGCGATCGAGCGGCCCGAGCGCGTGCGATCGCTGACGTCGATCATGTCGAGCCCCGGCGGACGCCGCTACCTCCCCAAGCCATCGGCGCTGCGCGCGCTGTTCTCGCCGGCGCCGAAGACCGCGATCGAGGCCGGGCTGCACGCGGAGCGCGTGTTCACGGTGCTCGGCAGCACGGCCTGGCCGGTCGACGCCGAGCGGCTGCGCGAGATCGGCGCGCTCGCGTACATGCGCGGCATGTCACCGCGCGGATTTCTGCGGCACTTCGCGGCGGTGCTCGCGTCGGGCGATCGCAAGGCGAAGCTGCGCGACGTGAAGGCGCCGACGCTGGTGATCCACGGCAGCTGCGATCCGATGTTCCCGCTGCGCGCCGGACGCGACCTGGCGAACCTCGTACCCGACGCGACGTGGCTGCCGATCGCGGGGATGGGCCACGACTTACCGCGCCCGCTGTGGCCGACACTGGTCGCCGCGATCAAGCGGCATGCAGAGCGCGCGGAGTCTGGTAAAACCAGCACCACTTCGCCGGGGTGATGGAACGGTAGACATTGGATGCTTAAAACGTCCTGAGCTTCGGCTCGTGCGGGTTCGAGTCCCGCTCCCGGCACTACGGCTTTCGTCGTTTCTGATTCAGGCCACGATGCGTCGGCTGCAGCGCGTGACAGTTGGGGCAGAGGATCCGGAGGTTCTCGATCCGGTTGTCGTTCCGGTCGCCGTTTTTGTGGTCGAGCTCGACCAGAACCACACCGTCGTGTTCGCGACGCGCGGCCCAGCCGCAGAGCTCGCACACCGGTTGCTTGAGACGTTCGCGAAACAGCCGCTTCTTCAGCTTGTGCGAGCCGACCCAGCGATCGGCGACGAGGACCTCAGCGGTAGGCCACTGCACGCGCGGTCGAAACTTGCCGTCGACATTCCACCCGGCGCCGGTGAAGTGCGAGGTATCGAGCCCGAGCTCGCGGATGCGCCGTTGCACCTGATCGTAGTTGCCGCCCGCGGGCACCAGCCCGATTCCACGGAGTACCCCCGCAACGCTTCGCGAGCCCGCGACGGCCGACCTCAGCATGTCGTCGGTCCAGCGACGTGCGGAGGAGCGACTCGTGTCGTGCACGCGGACGAAGTGCGAGATGTCGAGCTGCAAGGCTCGCACCCGACGACGAACGCGTTGATGTTCGGTCGAAGTCGTGGGGACGCCCAGGCGCTCGAGCACCATCACGAACGTCGTTGCTGACACGACCGCGTCCCGCAGCTCGGCGTCGCTGGTTCGTCGCGAGTCCACAGAGCTCGCGAAATGCGACGTGTCGAGTCCAAGTGCTTCGACGCGGGACTTCACGTCCCAGTGCACTGCACCGCTGCCGCTCAAGCCGAGTCTCCGCAGTGTCGCGGCATATGTCGTCGTCGACTCCACAGCTTCTCGCAGTTGCTCGTCCGTCCAGCTTCGCTTCGTCACCACGCGTCACCTCCAATCGAGATGGCAACGCTACGCAAGAGGTCTGACAGCGTCGTCGAGTCAGTCTGTCCGGCTCCCGGACAGCCGCTCAGCGCGCGCTGATCGCCGCCGCCAGCGCCGCGACGGCCTCGGCGCGTCCGCGTGACCGCGCCTCGACCTCGGCGAGCTGCGGTGCGGTCGCGCCCATCCCGCCGCGTGCGCGATCGGGTGCGCCGCGGTAGTGCTCGCCGAGCGCCGCGAGGGCCGCCGGCA
>JBKJUF010000194.1:0-4182 GCA_046590445.1 Kofleriaceae bacterium | reverse complement strand
CCACAGCCGATCGCGGAGGCCGTCGCCGCGCTCGCCGCTGCGACCAACGCGCACCAGGCCCGCGAGGCGATGCGCATCGTCGTTCACGTCGCGGTCCGCATGATCGGCCTCGTGGCGCTCGCGTGTCGCACACGGATCGGCGCCGGCGCGAGCCGCGACTCCGAGCCGGTCCTCGAGGCGCTGCGCCTGCTGCGCCGGCGGACGCTGACCGACGAGGAGTGGCTCGATCTCGCGCGCGAGCTGTGCCGTCCCTACGCGACCAAGCCCGATGCGTTCCCGGTCCCCGAGCTGGTGACGATGTTCTTCGAGCGTGCGGATCAGGCCACCCCGCGCGCGTCGCCGCTCGACGATTCGCTCGCGATCCCAGCGCAGGAACAACGCGGCGGCATGAGCGAGGACCAGGTCCGCGACCTGATCACGCGCTGGTTGCCGGGACTCACCCGCTTCCTGCGATCGATCGCGTTCCTCGCCGACTATCCGCTCGTCGTCTGGCGCGGCGATCGTGCCGAGCGCTGGATGGGCATCCGCCGCGCGAAGCGCAGCGCGATCGTGGTGCGCGGCCCTCGCCTCGCGCTCGGCCAGCCGGCGCTCGTCGATCGCGAGGGCCTTCCGGTGCTCGCGCTGTGGCCACTCGTGCAAGCGTGCGAGCCATCACCCGGCGCGCCCGAGGAGCTGTTCCTGTTCGAGGGCAAGGGGCGCCACGGCGCGCGGTTCATCGCGATGCCGCAGGACTTCGAGCATCACGACGATGCGCTCTGGGAATGGTTCGGAGACACCCTGCTCGATACGCTCGACCAGGCCGAGCCGGCCGGAATCGAACGCGAGACCCCGTACCTCGGACTCGCAGCGTTTCGACCCGATGACGCCGCAATGTTCTTCGGCCGCGAGCGCGAGGTCGAGGCGTTCGTCAACCGGTTGCGCGCGCAGCCGTTCATCGCGGTCGTCGGACCATCCGGTGCAGGCAAGAGCTCGTTCGTGCAGGCCGGCGTGATCCCGGCGCTCCCGGCCGGCTGGCGCGTCATCACGGTGAGACCAGGGCCCGCGCCGCTCGCGGCTCTCGAGGCGCGGCTCGCCCAGGACAGCTGCCACCTCGATCCCGAGGCATCTCCCGACGAGCTCGGTGGGGTGCTGCGCGCCCACGCGAAGGCGAGCGACAGCGTGCTGATCATCGTCGTCGATCAGTTCGAGGAGCTGTTCACGCTGTGCGCCGATCCCGAGGAGCGCACGCGCTACGTCGAGGTGCTGACCGCGGCCGCGCGGTCCGCCGACGACGTCGTACGCGTCGTGTTCACGCTGCGCGATGACTTCCTGCTGTTCGCCGAGCAACTCCCTGCCCTCCGCTCGCGGCTCGCGCACGGGTTGCAGCTGCTATCGACGCCGGCGCGCCACGACCTGATGCGCATCGTCACCGAACCGGCGCGCCGCGCGGGCTATGACTTCGAGGATCGCGAGCTCGCGGCGGAGATGGTCGAAGCGGTCGCGGATCAGCCCGGTGCCCTCGCGCTGCTGTCGTTCTCGGCCGCCAAGCTGTGGGAGCTGCGCGACCGTCACTTCAAGCAGCTCGGCCGTCGCGCGTACGAGGCGATGGGGGGCGTCGGTGGGGCGCTCGCGCAGCACGCCGAGGCCACGCTCGCCGCGCTCTCGATCGACGAGCAGCGGCTCGTGCGCGAGGCGTTTCGGCACCTCGTCACCGCCGAGGGTACGCGTGCCGTGCTGACCCGTAGTGAGCTGGTGCAGCTGCTCGGACGAGGCGATCGCGCGGCTGCGGTGATCGAGCGGCTGGTCGCGGCGCGGCTCCTGGTCGCGTCCGAGGGCGAAGGTGGCGAGGAGCACGTCGAGGTGATCCACGAGGCCTTGCTCGCGGCGTGGCCCCGGCTCGTCGAGTGGCGGCGCGAGGATGCCGAGGGCGCCCGGCTCCGCCATCAGCTGCGCGCCGCGGCGCGCCAGTGGGAGGATCGCAAACGACCACGCGGGCTGCTGTGGCGCGCCGAGACGCTGACCGAGTACGAGCTGTGGCGCGCACGTCATCCCGGCTCGCTGACGGAGAGTGAGGCCGCGTTCGCCGCCGCGAGCCTGGGCGAGGCGCGGAAGTCGCGGCGCGTTCGCCGGCTCGCGGTCGGCCTCGCATTCCTCGCACTCACCGCCGGGCTCGCCGTGCTCTACCGCACGAATCGTGAGACCCAGCGCCAGCGCGCCGTCGCCGAGCAACAAGGCGAGCTCGCGCGCGCGAGCGCGAAGGAAGCGCGGCAACACCTCGTCGAGCTCTACCAGGAGCAGGGTCGCCTCGCGACGCTCGCGAACGATCCGATGCGCGCGCTGGTCTTCCTCGAGCAAGCGTATCGCGGTGGCGCCAGCGATCCCGCACTCCAGTTCATGCTCGGCTGGAACGCGCAACAGCTCGAGGGTCAGCTCGCGTGGCTGCGCGACGCGTTCGGCATTCGAGTGGTCGCGATGTCGCGCGACGGCGGGCTGGTCGCTACCGGCGCGCCGAACGGGGTCGTCGGCATCTGGGACGTCGCGACACGCCGCAGGCTTCACTCGTTCGCCGCGCACACCACGAAGATCCTCGCGCTCCACCTCGACGACGACGGCCGCCGCCTCGTCACGTCGAGTCCCGAAGGCGTGAAGCTGTGGGACGTCCGGAGCGGCGCGCTCGTGTGGACGCTCGAAGGAACCGGTGAGCTCCGCGCGGTCGCGTCGGATGCCGAGGTGATCGTGACGGCCGGCACGTCCGGGCTGGCGAAGCTCTGGGATGCCCGAACTGGCAAGACGCGGGCCTCGCTCGCCGGCCATCAGCGTCCGCTGCGCTCGGTCGCGATCAGTCGCGCGGGCGACCGCATCGCCACCGGCGACGATGGCGGCACGGTGCAGATCTGGCGCACCAGCGATGGGCAGGCACTCGCGCGGTTCGTCGCCCACCGCGGCATGGTGTATCGCGTGACGTTCAGCCCCGACGGTACGTCACTCGCGACGGCCGGCTTCGAGGACGGTGCCGCGCGCGTCTGGAAGGTGGCGACCGGCAAGCAGGTCGCCGAGGTCAAGCATCGCGCACCGCAGGTGCGGCAAGTCGCGTTCGATCCCACCGGCGAGCGGATCGTCAGCGGCGCAGAGGATCGGGTTGCGCGGATCTCGTCGGCGCGGACCGGCGCCGAGATCGCGGTGATGGAGAGCTCGTCTGCGCCGCTCCAGATCGCGTTCGACGCCACCGGCGATCGCGTGCTGACCACCCATCAGGACGGCGGCGTCCGGCTGTGGCAGGCGACGAACGGGGCGCCGATCTGGTCGTTCCTCGGCCATGGCGAGGCGGTCTGGGATGCGCGCTTCGACGGTACCGGTCAGCGCTTCGTGACCGGCAGCCTCGATGGAACGATCGCGATCTGGGACGCGCGCCACAGCGGCGGCGCCGCGCTCACCACACACGATGGCGACGTCCTGACCAGCGCCTTCAGTAGCGATGGCAAGCTCGTCGCGACCGCCGGTGCCGACGGCAAGGCCCGGATCAGTACCGACCGCGGGCTGCTCGTGCGGACGCTCGAGATCGGTACATCGGTGTCCGGAGCCGCGTTCGATGCCGATGCATCCCGGCTCGCGATCGCCGGTGCCGACCGCGCGGGCGTGTACGAGGTCGCGAGCGGACGCCGGATCTTCGAGCTGTTCGGCGAGCGTAAAGCGACGTCGATCGAATTCGATCCGTCGGGGCGGCAGATCCTGACGACGTCCGAGCTCGGGACTGTCCGGCTCTGGGACGGAACGAACGGCACGCTCGTGCGCTCGTTCGAGAACCAACCGAAGCAGGTGTGGGACGCGGCGTTCTCGCCGGACGGTACGAAGATCGCGACTGCGGGCCACGACGGCGCGATCAAGCTCTGGGACGTGCGAACTGGCCAGCTGCTGTACATACTCGATCAGCAGACTCCGTTCATGGCGAACGTCACGTTCAGCAGCGACGGCAAGCATCTCGTAACCGCCGGCGACAACCGGCTCGCTCAGATCTGGGATCTCGAGCGCCGCAAGCTCGTGATCCAGTTCGAAGGTCATCCATCGACGGTGAGCTCTGCGGAGCTGTCACCCGACGGTCGGTTCTTGCTGACCGCAGGGCACGATGGCACCGTCAGAATCTGGGATACGGCCTCCGCGCGTCAGCTCGCGACGGTAGGCGCGCTGACCGATGGCTACTTCTCG
>JBKJUF010000619.1:0-10462 GCA_046590445.1 Kofleriaceae bacterium | reverse complement strand
GATCTCGGGGTCGCGCATGAACACGAAGTCGTGGACCTCGGGATCGTAGACCCGGACGCGTGGCTCGAACTTGCGGACGCGCGCGCAGTTGCCGTCGCGAGCCGCCCCCGCGGCATGCTCCGTGAGGATCTTCGCCCACCGGTGGTGCTTGCGCGCGAGCGTCTCCCGCTTGTAGACGACCTCGGGCCCCGACAGCTCGTGCGCGGCGAACAGCAGGATCCCTGCGGCGCTGATGGCCGACGACGCGAGCATCAGCTCGTCACTGTGCCGGGTGTACGGGCTCGCGATCGCGCTGCCGACCATCCCGCCCACGCCACCGATCGACATCACCATCCCGGTGTGGCGGACGTGCGTGGACCGCGCGGGCTGGCAGGCCGCACATGCGACGAGCAGCCAGACCAGCGAGCGAGCCATGGCACAGTCTGGATCAGACCGACGTCGGCGCCCCGGACTTTTGACCCCGCTCGCCAGCGTTCGCTGACTCACTCCAGCGCGGCCCGCTCGCCAGCGTTCGCTGACTCACTCCAGCGCGGGCTCCAAACAGGCGAAAAAATTGCGTGGCCGGTCGCGGGGGCGTTACCTGGAGCGACGCCCATGACGTCGCCTGTTTCGGTTTATCGGATCTTCCGGCGCGGGCATGGCGAGGCGGCGGCGGTGCGGCCGGTGGTGATCGCGCTCGTGCTGCTCGCGCTCGCGCTCGCGATCGCGGGCGTGATCCGGGTCAAGCGGCAGCACGAGGTGCTCCGGCTCGGCTACGAGCTGTCGCGGACCTCGGAGCACGTCCGAAAGCTGCGCGAGACCCGCCGGCAGCTCGAGCTCGAGCTCGCGACGCTGTCCTCGCCCGAACGGATCCGTAAGGTCGCGACCTCGCTCGGGATGACGCCGGTCGCGCCCGACCGGATCCGCGTGATCGGTCGTCGCGAGGTCGCGAGCCACGCACCTGCGGCGCAGCGAACCACGCTCGCGCGCGGGATGGACCGCCGATGATCGCGCCGACGAGCCACACGGTGCGCGGCGTCAAGATCAAGCCGATGACACCGGGGATCCCGCACGCGGCGCGGATGCGCGCGTACCTCGCCGGCGCGATCCTGACGATCGGCCTCGTCGGCGTCGCCGCCCAGGCGTGGGGGCTCCAGATCGACGATGCCGATCACTATCAGGCGATCGCGGCACGCCAGCACACGGCGAACGTCAACATCCCGGCGCCGCGCGGCGAGGTCGTCGACGCCCACGGCCGTGCCCTGGCGATCAGCGCCGATGCGGACTCGATCTGGGCGAACCCGCGCGAGATCATGGACGTCACCGAGACCGCGGCGAAGCTCGCGACGATCGTCGACATGGACGCGGCGACGCTCGAGGCCAAGCTGAGTGTCGATCGCCGGTTCATCTGGCTCGATCGCCACGTCAGTCCCGAGATCGCGCAGGCCGTGCGTGCGGCGAAGCTGCCCGGCGTCGTCGTCGAGCGCGAGCCGCGCCGCTGGTACCCCGGGCGCACCCTTGGCGGGCCCGTGATCGGGCGCGCCGACATCGACGGCAACGGGCTCGATGGCGTCGAGCTCGCGATGAACCAGCACCTCACCGGGCGGCGTGGTGGCGCGGCGGCGGTGCGCGACGCGCGCGGACACCGGATGTTCACCGACGGGCTCGCACACCCCGAACCCGGCGCGACCGTCAAGCTCACGCTCGATCGCAGCATCCAGGAGATCTCGGACAGCGCACTCGTCGCTGCGGTCACCACGCACAAGGCGAAGAGCGGCATCGTGGTCGTGCTCGATGTCGCGACCAGCAACGTGCTCGCGATGTCGAGCTACCCGACATACGACTCGAACAACGGCGACGGCATCAAGGACGGCGCGCGCAACCGGCCGGTCACCGACGCGTTCGAGGCCGGCTCCGTGATGAAGCTGTTCACGATCGCAGCCGCGCTCGACGACGGCATCGTGCGGCCCGATTCGTGGTTCTCCGTGCTGAGCGTCACCGCGGGAGCCAAGACGTTTCGCGATGTCCATCACGACAAGTACCTGACGACGAGCGGCGTCATCAAGCGGTCGTCGAACGTCGGCACCGTCCAGATCGCGATGCGGCTCGGCCGCGACAAGCTGTACGACGCGCTCAAGCGCTTCGGGTTCGGCGCGAAGACCCAGATCGAGCTGCCCGGCGAGCAGTCCGGTCGCGTGCGGTCGGGCACGAAGTGGCGTGACATCGAGCTGGCGACGATCTCGTTCGGCTACGGCGTCACGGTGTCGGCGATCCAGATGGCGACTGCGCTCGCCGCGTTCGGCAACGACGGCATCTACCAGGCGCCGCGGATCGTCGCGTCGATCACGGATGCCAGCGGCAAGATCACCCAGCCGCCGCGCCCCGAGCCGCGCCGCGTGCTGAAGTCGCAGACCGCCGCGCAGATGCGCCAGATGATGATGACCGTCTTCGAGGGCGGCAAGGCTGGCGGCACCGGCGGCGGGCTCGTCGTCCCGGGCTTCAAGTGCGGCGGCAAGACCGGCACCGCCCACAAGTGGGATGCCGAGGCGAAGATGTACGCGCCGAAGCGCTACCTATCTTCGTTCATCGGCCTCGCACCGATCGTGAACCCGCGGCTCGCGATCGTCGTCCTGATCGACGAGCCGACCGGCGAGGACTACTTCGGCGGCAAGGTCGCCGGACCGGTGTTCGCGACCGTCGCGAGCGAGACCCTGCGCTACCTCGGCGTGCCCGGCGAGTCGCTCCAGTGTCCGCCGCCCACGCCCGGGCCGGTGAACCCGCTGGCCGTCATCCCGCCGAAGACCTGCACGATCCCTGCGCCGAAGCCGCAGAAGCCGCTGCCGCCCGGTTTGCCGATCGCGGTCGTCACGGTTCCCGAGGTCGTCACCGACGATGCCGGTGGCGATCCAGCGCCTGCCCCGCCACCTGCCGATCCGGACGCAATCATTGTCCCCGAGTTTCGCGGCATGAGCATGAAGCGCGCACTCGACGCGGCCCGCGCCGCTGGCCTGGCCACCGACATCTCGGGGTCGGGAGTCGTCACCACGCAGGATCCGCCGCCCGGCCCGGTATCGCAGATCTCCCGCGTCAACCTGCGATTTTCCGACGGAGATTCGCCGATCGTGACACCGTCGCCCGCACGACCCTGACGCTTGCCTCGTTGCACGAAATCGGTGAGGCTGCGCGTTCGATCGGTATGAAGTTACGCGACCTCATCGACGGACTCGCTGACGCCCGAGTGATCGGCGATGCCAGCGTCGAGGTCGGCACGGCCACGGTTCGCAGCGACTCGCGGGCGATCGAGCGCGGCGATGTGTTCGTCGCGGTGCGTGGAATTCGCGCCGACGGTCACGCGTTCGTTTCGATCGCGCTCGAGCGCGGCGCCGCGGCGGTCGTCGTCGAACACGAGATCCCCGGTATCGCCGTGCCACAGGTGGTGATCCCGAACGGCGCGGTCGCGCTCGGCGTGCTGGTCAGTCGCATGCTGGGCGATCCCGCGAAGCGGCTCACGCTCGTCGGCGTGACCGGCACGAACGGCAAGACCACGACGACCTACCTCGTCGAGAGCATCCTCGCCGCCGCGGGCCACGTGGTCGGCGTGATCGGTACCGTCTCGTACCGGTGGGGCCGGCCCGAGAACCGCAAGACCACTGACGCGCCCTACACGACGCCCACACCGCAGGTGCTCCACGAGACGTTCGCGACGATGCTCGCCGACGGCTGCACGCACGTCGTCATGGAGGTGTCGTCGGCGGCGCTCGTGATGGACCGGCTCGCCGGCATCGACTTCGCGGTCGCCGCGTTCTCGAACCTCACGCAGGATCACCTCGACGTGCACGGCACGATGGAGGCCTATCGCGACGCCAAGCGCCTGCTGTTCGCCCAGCACATGCGGGACGGCGGCACCGCCGTGATCAATGTCGACGATCCGTCGGGTGACGCGATGGCCGCCGCCGCGCCCGGGCTCGTGCTCCGGGTCACTGCTGCTCGGGCTGCGCCGCGTGACGCCGACATCCAGGTGATCGCGCAGGACTCGACGGTGCGCGGGATCACCGCGACGGTCGCGCTGCCGGGCGAGCGGCAGGTCGAGATCGTCGCGAAGCCGCTGATCGGCGGCTACAACGTGGAGAACCTCGCGCTCGCCGTCGGCATCGCCGAGGCCCTCGGGATCGCACCCGAAGCGATCACCAGCGGGATCGCTGCGCTGCGCGGCGTGCCCGGCCGCGTCGAGCGCGTCCCGAACGACGCCGACCTCGACATCTTCGTCGACTACGCGCACACGCCCGATGCGCTGCGCAACGTGCTCGGCGCGCTCCGGCCGCTCACCCGGCGCCGCCTGATCTGCGTGTTCGGATGCGGCGGCGATCGCGATCCGACGAAACGCCCGAAGATGGGCGCCGCGGTCACCGAGCTCGCGGATCTCGCGATCGTGACGAGCGACAACCCGCGCACCGAGGATCCGCGCGCGATCATCGATCAGATCCTGCCCGCGGTCCCGCGGGCGTTCTTCGTCGACCTCGATCGCCGGATCGCGATCCGCGCGGCGATCGCCGAGGCGACGCCGGGCGACGTCGTCGTGATCGCCGGCAAGGGGCACGAGGACTACCAGATCCTCGGCACCACGAAGCACCACTTCGACGATCGCGAGGAGGCGAGCGCCGGCGTCCGCGTGCGGTTCGAGCGGACCGTCGACATGCTCGCCGCCGACGTCGAGGGTGGCCCCTACGGCGCGTTGATCGGCGTGCACGGTGACCGCTCGCACAAGGTCTCGCGCGTCGTGATCGACAGCCGGATCGTCGCCGCCGGCGACCTCTACGTCGCGATCGAGGGCGAGACCCATGACGGCCACCAGTTCTGCGCGGCGGCGATCGACGCCGGTGCGTCCGCGGTCCTGGTCGCCGAGCACAAGCGACAGTGGGCGCCCCTCGATGGGAGTGACGCCAACCTCGCCCAGGCTGCCGCGATCGTCACCGACGATACCCGGCTCGCGATCGGCTCGATCGCGCATGCTCACCGCGCTCGCTGGATCGGCAAGCTCGTCGCGATCACCGGCTCGGCCGGCAAGACCACGACGAAGGAGCTGACGCGCGCGGCGCTGTCGGCCGCCGGTCCGACGCACGGCGCCGAGGGATCGCTCAACAACGAGACCGGCGTGCCGCTGACGTTGCTCGGGCTGCGCGGCTTCCACGCGTTCGGCGTCGTCGAGATGGGCATGCGTGGCGGCAAGCAGATCGAGTACCTGACGACGATCGCCCAGCCCGATGTCGCGGTCGTCGTCAATGCAGGGTCCGCGCACATCGAGCTACTCGGCTCCACCGACGCCATCGCCCAGGCGAAGGCCGAGATCTGGATGGGCCTGCGTGCCGGCGGCACGGTGGTGCGTCCCGCCGACGATCCGCGCCTCGAGCGCTGGGCGCGCGAGCACCGCCCCGATGCGCGCCACCTGACGTTTGGCGAGGCTGGCGGCGAGGCCGGCGGTGCGGCCAGGCCCGACATCCAGCTCGTCGAGTACACGCCGCTCGATGCCGGCGGCCGGCTCGTGCTCGACGTGCTCGGCGCGCGCCACGAGCTGACCCTCGGGCTGATCGGCCGCCACGCCGCGATCGATGCATGCGCCGCGCTCGCCGCCGCCCACGCAGCCGGCGCGACGATCACCCAGGCGCTCGAGGGACTCGCCCGGGCCCGGCCGCCCGCGATGCGCGGTGAGGTGCTCGAGCTCGGCGGCCGCAAGGTGATCGTCGACTGCTACAACGCGAATCCGGCGTCGATGGCGGCGGCGCTGCGTGCCCTCGCCGAGCGCGCGCACGGGCATACCGCGATCGCGATCGTCGGCGACATGCTGGAGCTCGGCGACCATGCGGCGGCCGCGCACCACGACGCCGGGATCCTCGCGCGCGAGCTCGGGATCGGCGTGATCGCGCTCGGTGATCACGCGACGCGCGTCGTCGAGGCCGCGGCGCAGGGCGCCGAGGTGGCGGCCTCACCAGCCGCGGCGGCCTCGCGCGCGCTCGCGCGAACGGAAGCCGGCGACTGGATCTTGCTGAAGGCATCGCGCGGCATGCGTCTCGAACGCGTGCTCGACGCCATGAAGGAGGCCGCGCTCTAGTGCTATTTCACCTGCTGTACCGTGTGCTCGGCGACGACATCGGCTTCTTGCGAGTGTTTCGCTACACCTCGACGCGCATCCTCGCGGCCGCGATCACCGCGCTGCTGCTGTCGTTCTTCATCGGGCCGTGGTTCATCGAGCGGCTGAAGTCACGCCAGATCGGCGAGACGATCCGCGATGACGGGCCGGCGACGCACAAGAAGAAGGCCGGCACGCCGACGATGGGCGGCTCGCTGATCCTGTTCTGCCTCACGATCTCGACGTTGCTGTGGTGCGATCTCACGAACAAGTTCGTGTGGCTCGCGCTATCGGTCACCGTTGCGTTCGGCGGGATCGGCTTCTGGGACGACTACGTGAAGGTCGCGAAGAAGAACAAGGACGGCATCTCCGGCAAGCTGCGCATCGCGCTCGAGTTTCTGTTCGCGGGCGCCGCGATGACGTACCTGTTCTATTCGGACGTCATGCCGGAAGACATCCGGCTCTCGCTGCAGCTGCCATTCACGAACTTCTACGAGTCCGACGTCGCGCTGCCGCCGTGGCTCTACGTGCTGTTCGGCTCGTTCGTTGTCGTCGGCACCGCGAACGCGGTGAACCTGACCGACGGCCTCGACGGGCTCGCGATCGGCCCGTCGATCATGAACGCCGGCACGTTCTTGATCCTCGCGTACATCGCAGGCGTCGAGACGACGATCCTCACCTCTGAGGGTCCCGTCACGATGGCGCAGTACCTCCACGTCGCGCACATCGACGGCACCGCCGAGCTGGCCGTGTTCTGCGCCGCGCTGTTCGGCGTTGGCGTTGGCTTCCTCTGGTACAATACGTACCCGGCGCAGGTATTCATGGGCGACGTCGGGTCGCTCTCGCTGGGCGCCTCGATCGGCATGCTCGCGGTGCTGACGAAGAACGAGCTCGTGCTGCTGATCGTCGGTGGCCTGTTCGTGTTCGAGGCGCTGTCGGTGATCATCCAGACGACGTCGTTCAAGCTGACGCGCCGGTTCACCGGCACCGGCAAGCGCGTGTTCCGCATGGCGCCGATCCACCATCACTACGAGAAGAAGGGGTGGGAGGAACCAAAGATCATCGTCCGGTTCTGGCTCATCTCGCTGGTGCTCGCGCTGATCGCCCTCGGCACGTTGAAGCTGCGATGAAGTCCGCGTTCACAGATCTCGACGGCAAGACCGTGGTGGTCGTCGGCCTCGCGCAGACCGGCGTGGCGCTCGCGAAGTTCTGCGCGAAGCGCGGCGCCCGCGTGATCGTCACCGATGGCAAGTCTGCCGAGCAGCTCGTCGCGCCGATCCAGCAGCTCGACGGTGTGCCCGTACGTTTCGAGCTCGGCGGCATGGACGTGACGACCTTCCTCGCCGCGGACCTCGTCGTGATGTCACCGGGCGTGCCATCGCTGCGCGAGATCCGAGCCGCGCAGGCGCACGGGATCCCGGTGCTCGCCGAGATCGAGCTCGCGTATCGCTTCCTGCATCCCGATGCGACGGTGCTCGCGATCACCGGGACGAACGGCAAGTCGACGACCACCGCGCTGACCGGCAAGCTGTGCGAGCACTCGGGACGGCCCACGTTCTGCGGTGGCAACCTCGGTAACATGCCGATGATCGACGCGGTCGATCACCCTGCGAACGCGCCGGAGGGGCTGATCGTCGTCGAGGTCGCGGCGTTCATGCTCGAGAACTGCGACACGTTTCGCGGCAAGACCGGCGTGCTCACGAACATCACCGAGGATCACCTCGATCGGTTCGGCACGATGGAGCGTTACGCCGAGATCAAGGGTCGGATCTGGGACTTCCAGCGTCCCGACGATCTCGCGATCGCGAACGCCGCCGATCCGTGGGTGATGCGCGAGACCGCAGGGATCCCGTCGCTGCTCTACCGGTTCGATTCGCGGCCCGGCGCCGAGTCCTCGATCGATCGCGGCGCCTTCGTCTCGGCCGATCGCAGGGAGCTCGTGCTCCGGCTGCCCACCGGCGAGGAACGATTTCTTGTCGACGATCTCGTCATCGTCGGCAACCACAACCTCGAGAACGCGATGTGCGCGTACCTCGCGACGCGCGGCATCGGCATCCCCACCTCCGCGGTGCGCGCCGGAGCGCGTGCGTATCGCCCGCTCCCGCATCGCATGGAGCTGGTCGGCGACAAGGCCGGCATCTACTACTACGACGACAGCAAGGGCACGAACGTCGCGTCGGTCGCAGCGTCGGTTCGCGGCTTTCCGCGGCCACTCGTGCTGATCGCCGGCGGCGTCGACAAGGGCGGCTCGTACGCGCCGATGCTCGAGGCCCTCGACGGCGTGTGCAAGGGCATCGTGCTGATCGGCAAGGCTGCCCCGCTGATCCGCGACGCCCTCCTCGCTCACCGCGCGAGCTATCCGGTCATCGACGCGACGGACATGTTCGATGCCGTGCAGCGCGCAACAGAGCTATGCATGACCGGCGATGCGGTCGTGCTCAGCCCCGCTTGCGCGAGTTACGACATGTTCCAGAATTTTGGCCACCGCGGCCGCGTGTTTCGCGACGCGGTTTCGGCAGTCGGCGCGGCACGACTCGATTAGAGCCACGGGCGGATGAACGACGGCCAGCCGGTGCGAGTGCCAGCGGGTGGCGTAGGTGAGGGGACCGCGGATCGAGATCCTACGGCCCGCGTTAGGATTGACTGCTCAACGGCGATAGAAGTAACCGCCGCCACCAATCAGAAGGAAGACGAGAAGCAAGACAACGATCCAGGCGGTTGTCGACATGTTGATTCTCCTGACCCGGAAGAGGAGCAATCGACGTGCCTCGTCGCTTGCGTGGTTTCCCGACAGCCGATCTCTGGTATCAGGCCGTGTGCCGAAGCCGATCGTGATTCCGCCGAGGACGCCGCTCCGCCTCGCCATCCTCGCCTTTGTGGTCACGGTCGTCGTCGGGGGCCTCGTCGGCACCGCGATCATGATCTCGCGGACGGAACCGGGCTACCGGCGGCGCACCGAGTCGTTCAAATACGGTGTCGAGCTGGGCGTTGGACTCGGAATCGGCGGCGCACTGTGCGCAGGTGTCGCGTATTTCATTCAACGTCGCCGGACCCGGCACGACAAGCGCTGACGAAAACTGGCCACGCCGGATCTGCGGCACGAGGATGGCCACTGGATGACCGTGCTTCGTCGCATCGCCACGTGGCGCGCCGAGCGCGATGGCGAGCACGCACGCCCGCTGCTCGCGCGCCCGCTGCGCGCGCGCCCACTGCTCGTGCGCCCACTGCGCGCGCGCCCACTGCTCGCGCGGGTGGTCGGGCGTGCCGTCGCGCGGGTCCGGACGCGCGGGGCAGCTCCGTCGTCCGGGCAGCTCGATCCCACGCTGCCGGTTACCGCGCAGGTCGTGTCCGTCCAGCACCCGAGCGCGACGCTGCCCGAACGCCCGTACGACCTCGTGCTGCTCGCCGCCGTGCTCGGCTTGCTCGTGATCGGCAGCATCGAGATCTACTCGTCGACCGCCGCCTCCGGGATGACCCTCGGTGGCCGCACGGCCGGTGCGTCGACCGGCGACTCGGGCCACTTCCTCGAGCGCCAGATCGCGTTCGTCGGCGTCGGCGGCTTCGCGATGTGGCTCGGGGGCCGGCTCGACTACCGCCAGCTCCGCCAGTGGGTCTATCCGCTGCTCGTGCTCGCGCTCGTGCTGCTGGCCGTGACGCTCGCGATGCCTGCCCGCAACGGCGCGCGCCGGTGGATCCCGCTCGGCCCGCTGACGTTCCAGCCCGTCGAGATCGCGAAGCTCGCGCTCGTCACCTATCTCGCGTACTCGCTCGGCCGCAAGGCAGACCGGGTCACGACGTTCACCGTCGGCTTTGTCCCGCACCTCGTCGTGTGCGGCGCGATGATGGTGCTGCTGCTCGCGCAACCCGACCTCGGCTCGTCGGTCGTGCTCGGACTGACGACGCTCGGCATGCTGTTCATGGCGGGTACCAAGGTGTCGTACATCGTGCTCGCCGTGCTCGCGTCGGCGCCGATCGCGTATCACCTCGTCGTCGGCACGCCGTGGCGCATGCAGCGCTTCCTCGCGTACTTCAACCCCGAGGCCTACGCGAGCACCGAGGCCTACCAGTTCCTCCAGGCCCGACCCGCGATGGGCCCGGGCGGGCTCACCGGCACCGGGCTCGGATCGGGCCACCAGACGCTCGGCTACATGCCCGAGGCCCACAACGACTTCATCCTCGCGCCGATCGGCGAGGAGATGGGCTACCTCGGCGTCGCGCTCGTGCTGCTGCTGTTCGGCGTCCTCGTGTGGCGCGGGATCCGGGCCGCGCTCGGTGCGCGCGACGTGTTCGGCGGCTACCTCGCGTTCGGGATCACGCTGCTGTTCGGTGTCCAGGTGCTGTTCAACGTCGGCGTCGTGC
>JBKJUF010000682.1:0-4829 GCA_046590445.1 Kofleriaceae bacterium | reverse complement strand
CACCGCGATCGCCTCGACGATCCCGAGCGAGCCGTGGTTGCGGTCACCTGCGTGATCGTGGACCGCTCTTGGCCAGCCCGGTCGCGTGAAGTAAGGACCCTGCTCGTCACGCTCGGTACATGGGAACATGGCAGTCGCGCTGCCGGTGCGCGCCGCCGCGAGCGCGGTGAAGAGCTTCGCGACCGAGCCCGACTGAAACATCCCGTGCACGCCGGTCTTGTCGGGCCACTCGCCGTAGGCGCCGCGGAATCGCGCGAGGTACGGCGCATCGTTCGCGAGGACGTGGGCCTGCCAGGCCGGCACGTTTGGATCGTAGTCGGGCACCTGCGCACGCGCGAGCACCTGGCCGGTGTCGGCGTCCATCACGACCGCGGCGGCGGCGACCCGCTTGCCCTGCGCGGCGGCGAGCAGCTTGGCGACCCGGGCTTGTAGCGCCGCGTCGAGCGTGAGTGTGACCGAGCGTGCCGCGACGTCGGCGTCGATCGCGGCGAGCGCACGGGTGCGCGCATCACGACCGAGATCGAGCAGCTTCGCGAAGCGTCGCAGATCGGGGGACGCCAGCGCACCGCCGCCCGCCCCGGCGTCGAAGTCGCGGTAGCGAGGGCCATCAGCGCGCTCCGGGTAGCCGCGAAGCCGGTGATCGAACAGCCGCTCCAGAGACCACGCCGGCAACAGCACGCGCGTCGGGTGAACGCCGAGCAACGTGCCGAGGCCGGCGCCGAGCGGGTAGCTGCGCGCAGCGGGCGCCGTGCTGGTCGCGAGCGGTGCACCGTTGCGGTCCGCGATCGCGCCGCGCCGGATCTTCGAGATCAGCGCGAGCAGCCGCGGGTTGTGACGCTGCACGAGCACGCCATCGCCGAGCCGCGTGACGATCCCGCGTGTCCCCGTGGCGTGCCGCCCGACGACCGCCGCCGCGATGCCCGCGAGGATCGCCAGCGCGACCGCGACCACCGCCACCACGGTCATCCCGCGCACGCCGGCGTGCAGCTCGCCGAGCTCGACGGACGGCTCGCGAGGCGAACCATCCGCAGCGAGCCGCACCACCATCGCGACGATCGCGAGGAACACCACCATGCTGCTGCGCCCCGACGACAGAAACGGCACGACGATGCCGGTCAGCGGCAGCTGCCCGAGCGTGCCCGCCTGGATCACGATCCACTGGACGAGCACGAGGATCGCGACGCCGCCCGCGATCAGCGAACGCTCCGTGGTGCGGGCATGCGCCGCGACGCGCAGGCACCCGAGCACGATCGCCGCGAGCAGCAGCTGATACGCGAGGAGTCCGAGCACGCCGAGCTGCTCGGTCATCGTCGCGAGCATCAGATCGGTCTTGCCCGCGGGCAGCACCGGGACCGCAGCCTCGCCGAGACCCTGCCCTGCATAGCCGCCGGCGGCGACCGCCCACAGCCCCTCGCCGAGCTGGTGCCCGAACGTCAGGCCGTTGCTCCACGGGTCATGCCACATGCGGAGCCGGGTCTGCACGGTGCCGCCGCCCGCGAGCTCGGGCCACCTCCCGAGGATCACGAGCAGCAGCGCGACGATCGCGAGCGCGAGGACGGCCCAGCCGGTCGCGCGGCTCACCAGGTAGAACATCCCGAGGAACACGAACGCGAGCAGCAACACCGGACCGAGGTCGCCGATCACGTACAGCCCCGCGACGATCAGCACGAGCACGAGCAGCGCAGGCACGAGGAGCTCGAGCCGTGGCCAGCGCAGGCCGAGGAACCGGCGACGCTGCCAGCGCAGCTTCGACGCGCGCGCGCCGAGGAACGCGGCGAGGAACACGATCGCGAGTGGCTTGACGAGCTCGATCGGCTGGATCGGGCCCAGGTTGATCCGGGTCCCCGAGCCCGCGGGGCCACTGCCCACGACCGCGAGCGCCAGGAAGATCGCGCCGATCGTGATCGCGATCGGGATCCGCGCACGGATCGCGAGCTCGGCGAGATCGACGGGCAGGACCAGCAGCAGCGCGCCGAGCACGCAGCCGAGCAGGACGCCTTGTGCGAAGCCCGCCGCCGAAGGCACGAGCACCGCGCCGCCGCTGACCTCGACGGTCGCGTGATGAATGACGAGCCCGAGCAGGCAGGCGGCCAGCGTCGCGGGCAAGAGCCACGGCACGCGGATCGGATCGCGAGCGCACCGATGTCCGATCACGCGAGCGACGGCGAGCACGGCGACGCCGCCCGTGAACAGCAGCGCGGCCTGGCGCGCGAGGCTGCGGACCGCATCGACGTCGGGCACCTGCAGCCCGTCGAGCCGGCTGACGCGCGCGAGCCAGGCGGTGGTCGCCGCGCCACCGAGCACCCACGCGAGCACCGCGAGCACCGCGAGCGCGGCAAGCTCGATGACGAACGCTGGCTCGAGGCCCCGCTTCATCGCCGCCGCACGGTCAGGACCAGATCGCCACGCGACAGCGAGATCTCGGCGGGAAGCGCGACCTCGGTCTCCTGCGAGGCGGCGACCGGCTGACCGTTCACCTGCACCGGATTCGCGTTCGCGAGCCGCCCGACCCGCAGCGTGGATGTCCCGAGCGCGATCCAGCAGTGCTGCTTGTTGACCTTGGCGCCGGCGCCGGCCAGCGCGATGAAGTTCGCCGGCGCCTCGGGGTGCGGACGGCCGACGATCTGGGTCACGCCCACCACGAGCCGGGCCTCGCCACCGGGCCACTGCAGCACGCAGCGCTCGCCGCCCCCCGCGGAGTCATCGACGAACATCGTGTCGGCCGGTGCCTTCGGCGTGCGCGCGACGATCTCGCCGGCGACCGCCCAGCTGTCGAGCCGCACCGTCATCTCGCCGGTCCGTGGCTGGACGAGCCGCTCGGTGGGAACGAACGCGACCCGCACGACGCCCTGCCCGGCCGGGAGCTCGTCGGCCTCGTCGAACACGACCGTGATCCGCAATGCGCCGACGAGATCGGCCTCGCGCGCCTTGGCTTCCTGCGCGAGCACCTGCTGCAGATCCGCCTCGAGTGGCCCCTGCAGCGATCGCACGAGCGCGAAGTCCGCGCGCGCGAGGATCACCCGGTATTCGTTCCACAGGATCGGCCGCCCTGCCGCCGACCGCACCGTGCACTCGCGCATGACGAGTGCGATCGCGCGCGCGATCAGGAACGGATCGACCTGCACCGGCTCGCCGCGTCGCGCCTTCGCCAGCTCGACGAACGACACCCGGAACTGATCGACGCTCTCCTTGCGAACCGGCGCCATCGTTTACTCCGCCACCCGCTCGACGAGGATCCGCACGGTGCCACCGCGCCCGTCGGTCAGCTCGATCGTATCGCCCGGTCGAACTGCCGCCCTGCCGCGCGCGGTCCGCGACGGACGCACTGCCTCGCCGCTCGCGCGCTTGACGATCAGCAGATCGGCCTGATCGAGCGATGCGACCTCGAGCAGGTGACCGGCGCGATACAGCCGTCCCGCACGCCGGCTGACGTACTCGGTCTGCTCGCAGATGATCAGATCGTTGCGCGCGTGCTGGTCAGCGCCGTGCCACTCACCGCGCCCGAACGCCGCCTCGGCCCAGCCGGCGGGCAGCGAGAGCGCGGCGCGCGCTCGATCGCCACCCTCGATCACGAAGCGCCAGACCTGCGGCGCGCCCTCGACGACCGTGATCGACGTGCGATCGGCGGCGGACACCACGTACTCGCGGCGCGGTAGCTGATCGAGTGCGACGTCGCAGCGGTTGGCCAGGCCTGCGCCGACCTCGCGATCGAGCTCCGGCCGATCGACGAATTCCTGAACCGTGGCGACGCTACCTTCACCGACCGTGATCCGGACCACCACGTCGACGGGAAATACGACCTCGCCGCGCGCGCCGAACCGCTTGAGGCGCACGACCTCGTCGACGATGCGCCGGATCAGGTCGTCCCAACCGAGCTCGTCAGCGCCGCCTCGCAAGAGCTCTGAGAGCCAGCCCATCCGTGGTTGGAGCTTATCAGACCCGGGCGCACGCGATGATTCGAGGTGCCGCGTGGCGCCGACCGGAGCTGGTACGCTGCGGTCTTGGAAGGCGCGCAACGGTTCGGCCGCTACACCGTCACCGGCACGCTCGGACGAGGCGCGATGGGCCACGTCTACGCGGCGGTCGACGAGGTGCTCGGCCGCGCCGTCGCGGTCAAGACGCTGCATGGTGACGCGACCGGCGTCGCCGCGCGGATGCTCGACGAGCGGTTCCGGCTCGAGGCGCGCGCGGTCGCCGCGCTCAACCATCCCGGCATCGTCCAGGTCTACGACATCGACCTCGCCGCCGTGCCGCCGTATCTCGTGATGGAGCGGATGGCGGGGCCATCGCTTGCGGAGCGCTTCGCGGAGGGACCGTTGCCGCCCGCCGACTTGCGCGCGCTCGGCATCCAGATCGCCCAGGCCCTCGCGGCCGCGCACGCCGCGGGCATCGTCCACCGCGACGTCAAGCCCGCGAACATCCTCGTCGCCGGGCCACGTGCGTGGAAGCTCGCCGATTTCGGTGTCGCTCACGTCCCCGACTCGTCGCTGACGATGACGGGCCAGTTCGTGGGCTCGCCCGCATACGCGCCACCCGAGGCGCTGCTGCGCGGCCAGTCGACGACAGCCGGCGACGTGTTCGGTCTCGGCGCGACCCTCTACTACGGCGCGACCGGTCGCTGGCCGCGTGCCGAGGCGACGACGGCGGGCCTGCTCGCGCCTGTCCCGTCGGTGCGCACGCTCGCGCCGGACCTGCCCGAGGACCTGATCGTCACGATCGATCGTGCCGTCGAGATCGAGCCGGATGCGCGGCCGACCGCCGCTCAGCTCGCCGACGCGTTCGCCGGCGCGACGCCATTTCGTGCACCGCCCGCGGTCGCGACCCAGTTC
>JBKJUF010000674.1:0-16381 GCA_046590445.1 Kofleriaceae bacterium | reverse complement strand
AATTCGTCCCGCCACTGCCGCCACCCCCGCCGGCACCGCCGTACAGCAGCGTGATCGTCGCGTCGCCGTAGGGACTCCCGCCGGCCGCGAGCGAGCCGCCGCCGCTGCCGCCGGTCCCGCCATAGCCGCCGCCGCCGCCCCCCGCGTTCGAGACGAGCGCGCCGCTGCCACCACCGCTGCCGCTGCCGTTGCCGCCTTGCTTGAAGCCGCCGGCGAACCCACCGGGCCCGGCGTTGGATCCGGCGCAGCCGCCGCGCGCGTCGACGATGCCCTCGACGCGGATCTCGCCATCGGCGACCAGCGCGATCGAGCGGCCGCCGATCAGGTTGAGCCCGCCGGCGATCGTCAGCTTGTTGAACCGGAAGACCGCGATGTTGCCGCGCACCTGGTAGTCGATGCCGTTCATCACGCCGGGCGCGCCCGAGCTGCGATACTGGTTCGCGTTCGCGGTCGTCCCGATCCGGCCGTTGTCGCCGTCGATCGTCGTGCCCGGCTCGAACGCGATCACACCCAGGTCCACACTCGGCGCGACGTCGACCGGCATCACGCCGCCGCCGGCAGGAACGATCTCGGCGCACCGCGCGAACGGGGTCGTGCGACAGCCCCACGGGCAGCCCCGATCGGTCGCGGCTTCGCCGGTTGCCGCGCATGTCCGCAACGTCTCGCTGCCGACGCACTCGGTCGAGGACCCGGCGCACGCGCCGGCATCGGGCAGCGCATCGTCGACGCGATCCTGGACGCCCGCCGAGAACTTGCAGGCGGCGAGGATCGCCGCGCCGACGGCGGCCAGCCGCAGCAGACGCTGGCGTTGCGTGCGTTCGGGACGGGTCGGCATCGGGTGATCAAGCATACGCGCCCTCCTCAATTCGTGGTCTGCACGACCGGCGCCCAGATCGGGTTGTTGTTGAGCACGCGCACGTCCTGGGCTGGCAACCAGAACGCGGCATGAGAAGGATCTCGCCCCTCGGCGACCCGAGCCAGGTCGACGGCAGCGACCCAGATCTGGCCCAGGCCGGTCGTCGGCTTGATCGCGCCGTAGGGCCGCGCCGAGGTGAACGCGAGCCACGCGAGGTCACCGGTCGCCGGCGCCCAGGTTGGCATCGTGTTGGCGAGATCGGGAACATCGTCGCGTCCGCCCACCCGGTGATTCGCGATCCGGAGCGCCTGGTCGCCACTGCCGTCCGCGGCGATCAGCCGGATCTCGGCGGACGGTGCGCCGCGCGATGGGCCAGCCGCGCGGACGTAGGCGATGAAGCGCCCGTCGGGGGAGACCTTCGGAAAGTAGTTATTCGAGGTCGGCGTCCCGGCGACGAGAACCTCGGTTGCGCCCCACGCTCCGTCCGCGTATGCGATGCGCGCGATCGATCCGTTCTTGATCTCGAAGTTCGAGATGTCGCCGCTGAGCGTGACGACCAGCTGCCGTCCATCCGGCGCCCAGTCGGGGTGGCTCGCCTTGGCCGGGAGGGGCACCCGACCACCGTCCGGACCGATCGGCTCTCCGGTCTTCGCGTCCCGCAGCGTGAGCATCCCGCGATCCGCGACGACGAGGTGTGCGCCGTCCGGCGCGAACGCTGCCCATCCCATCGGCCGCAGCGGCGTCGTGATCACCGGCGTCGGGCCGGCCAGCGAGATCGTCCGCAGCTTCTCGCCGTCATAGCCCAGCGCGAGCTGCGCTCCATCGCGCGAGACGGCGTGGCATCCCACGCAGGTCGCATCGGTCGCGATCGGGTAGACCCGCGATGGCGCGTCGGTCTCGAGCGTCGCGCGCATCACGGCGTTGGTCGCCGCCGACCAGTGATAGAGGATGCCTCCGGCGATGTCGCGCGCGAAGGACAGCGTCGCCGGCGCGCTCGCGTGGATCGTGCCCGGAGCCGAGCTCGATGCCGCCTCGACCACGACCTCGACAGATGCTGCCGGGTGCGTCGCACCGATCAGGGACCAGATCGCGCCGTCGGGTTGCCAGCGATCGCTGCCCGTCAGGACCCGGAGATGGAGGACGTCGGAGTCGAACCGCCAGCGATATGCGTCGGTACCGTTGCCGGCGGCGAGCTGGAACAGGATCCGCGCGAGGCCCTGCGGGAAGTGGGTGCCGCTCGCTGGATAGACGATCGCCGGTGCGCGCACGCCGCCGAGCTCGACGGGCGTTCCGTCCGCGAACAGTGATTCGGCACCGAGCGGCGGCGGGTATGCGCCGTCGAGCACCGTGAGCGTCACGATGACGTCGACGCGGGCCGCGCCCGCCACATCTGCGGTAGATGCCTGGATCGCGACGTGACCGCCGGCGGTGCGCGAGGGCAAGAAGCGTCCGGGAGCCACGATCGATCCGGGCGCGGGATTGTCGACCGTCCATGCGACGAGCGAGGTCACGTCGCGAAGTTGACCGTCAGCGAACGTGCCCATCGCGACGAGCTCGACGGGATCCGCGCTGCCGGTGAGCTCCGTGAGCTCGATCGTCGTGTGCACGGGTAACACTTCGATCGCGACCAGCCCGGACAGTCGATCGTCGCCGATGCGGATCGTCTCGGTGCATGCGCCGAGCAGGACCACCAGGATCGCGATGCGGATCATGGTTGGCTTCGCAGCACCCGATCCGCCAGCCGCGCGTACGCGCCCCCGGGATAGGCCTCCAGATATGCGCGGGCTTCGCGGCGGGCGTCCTCGAACCGTCCGGCGGTCCGCAGGACGTCGACGCGTAACCATGCCGCTTCCTCCCGGTTCGCGGCACGCGGGAATCTGCGCGCGAGCTCGTCGAGGGCCCGCAACGCGCTCGACGCGTCGCTGGTCGCATGCAGCTCGGCGAGGTTGAGTAGCGCGATCGTCGCGTAGGCATCCTTGCCGTTCGCGATCGAGCGATATGCACGTGCGGCCTGCTTCGGATCCGTACGCTCGAGCCGCTGTGCAGCCTCGAACGCCGCTCTCGGCGATGGTTGGGGACGCGACCCGCGCATCGATTCGGCCGGTAACTCGATCTCGGGCGCCGGCTCGAGTGCTGGCGGCGTCGGCGGCTCGGCTGCAACGCCGACGACGTCGATGTGCGGATCGATGACCGAGGTCGTCGCCGAGCTCCACGCTTCGCCGGCCTCGACGAGGCGCTGCTCGCCGCGCCCGTGTACGCGAACCTTGCCACGGGTGACGTCGACCCGCGTCGACGTTGCATCTCGGCGGACCGTGAACCGCGTGCCGACGACCTCGACCACGACATCACCCGCGATCACGCGGAACGGTGGCCGATCCCGCCGTGGCGTGACGTCGCAGTCCACCGAGCCGCGCGCGAGGACCAGGGTCGTCCCGCCATTCGAGTCACGTGTGACCTCGACGCTGGTGTCGCTGCCGGTGTCGACGATCGCGTGGTCGATGGTGAAGCGCGAGCTGCCGCCGGAGGGCGTGACGATCCGTGAGGGCTGCGAGGGTGCGACGGGAGACCGTTCGCGGCCGACCACGAGCAGCGCGACCACCGCCGCCGCGACCGCGAGGCCGATGCTGGCCGGAAGTCGCCACGACCGTGACGGCGGCCGGAGCGTCGCCACCCGATCGACGTCACGCATCGCATCGAGGCGCGCGAACACCTCGCGCTCGACGCGGTCACGACGCGCTTCGGTCGTCGAGACATCGATGGAGACGCGGGTGATCGGTAGCTTCATGGTGTTCCCTTCTCTCGCGCGGCGTCCACCAGCTCGGCGAGCACTGGATCGAGCGCCGCGGCGCGCTCGACCTCACGTCGGGCGCGCCAGATCCGCGCCTTCGCGACGATCTTCGTGGTGCTGGTGATCGCCGCGACGTCGGCGATGCTGCGCCCGTCGATCGCGTACAGCGCGAACGCCGCGCGCGCCTCGGGAGACAGAGCCGCCAGCACCGCGTAGAGCCGGCGCAGGCCTTCGCGGGCATGCGCTTGCTCGTCGACGTGGAGGCCGGCCTCGGCATCCGCGACGGAATCGAACGAGACCGTGGGCTTGCGGGCGCGCAGGTGGTGAAACACGTTGCGTACGGCGATGCGGTCGATCCACGTCGAAAGCCGTGCGTCGCCTCGAAATGTCGGGAGCGCACGGAACACCGCGATGAACGTCTCCTGCACGAGATCATCGACGTCACGCGTCGAGCCGACGATCCGGACGACGCTGGCATGGACCCGCGGATACTCGCGACGAAACAGCGCGCGCTGCGCAGCCCTGTCGCCGGCGATGCACGACGCGATCAGCTCGCCGTCACCGGCCGGCGCCGCTCGATCGACGAGCTTGAGTCCCACGGGCTGTAGAGGCACGGCGTGCCCGCAAGGTTACCGGAGCCACCACGAGACGGTCAGGTTCGCGGACGCCTGCACCCGCGGTACGACCACGACGTCGTCGGGAGCATCGTACCGCTGGCGCCGGAGTAGGGTGTCGACCCACAGCACGACGCCGAGGTGCAGCTGCGATGACAGCGCATAGCTCGTTATCGTCCCGAGCCGGATCGCGGGGTCGAAGCGGAGGCTCGAGACCGGCTCGCCTGCATAGGTGACGTCCAGCGAGACGGCATGGACGGCGACGCCTCCGAGCAGCGCGAGGTCGACGTTCCCGCCGGTCCCTACTGGCGCGCGTGCGGCGATCGCGAGCGAGTGATCCGCGCTGTGTCCCATGATCGAAGGGGTGTCGATCGTCGAGCGCGGGGAGACTGCACCGAGCAGGATCACGCCGAGGCTGGCCGGCCGCCAGATCGCGCCGACCGTCGCCTCGAGGGCGCCAGCTTCCCCCAACCGACCGTACCGGCCGCCGAGCCCGAGCAGCACTGCGACCTGGGACTGCCCTGGCAACGCCTCGGGCGGCATCGCGACGACGACGAGCGGCTGCACCGGCGGCGGCGCTTGCGGTTCGGGCTCATCGGGGATCTGCAGGGCGCGCAACATCGTGCGCGCCATCCGTGCGGTCTCGGCGGCGCGCGCCGCGCTGAGCGGGGGCGTGAACGGCAGCGTGCGGACCAGGACTCGATCCGCGGCACGGTCGTAGGCCACGAGCGAGGTGCCGGCGTCACCGGCGATCAACCACACGACGGAACGAGCTGATTCACGGTCCGCGACGGATCGGGACGCTGAGGCCAGCTCGCCGACCGAGCTCGGCGGCGGGGCGTCCACCGCGCTCACGGTCATGCCGGTCGGCGCGAACGCATCGGCGAGCGCCGCGACCAGCTTCGGATCACGACCGGCGACGACGACGTGGGTTGCAGGATCGGCTTCCGCCCGGGCCGTGCACCAGGCGATCGACATCGCGACGAGCACGCGGGTACGCACGTGCGCACACGCTAGCACGTGTCGTCACGTGCGTCGGTCGGTCACCTTCGCGTGCCCCCTTCCCTCTAAGCCAGCACGCCCGCTATCGTGGCAATCGAGGACCGATGACCCAGTCACCTTTGAAGCTCGCACTCGCGATCGCCACCCTCGTCGTCGCGATCGCCGCGCCCCGCCCGGCGCGAGCGGCCGAGCGCATGTTCGACACCGGCACGCTGATCCTCCCGATGGACCTCAGCTACCAGGCGGACGGGAATCTCCAGTCGTACGGCTTGATCTACCAGCTGCTGCGGCAGGGCGTCCGCGTCTACTGGCTGATCGATCCGAACAAGACGTATCACGCGGCGCCGTGCAACACCGCCGGCGACCTGTGCGCCTGGGACTGCGCGGTCGAAGGCTCCGGCGTGAAGTGCCCGTACCCGACCGCGAGTCCCGATTTCACCGCGACGACCAAGGTCGTGTGGAGCGACGCCGGGACCGCGCCGAACACCGTGATCGGCACCCACCGTTATCGCGGCGGTCCGTTCGCGATCGACGCGACCGATCGAACGCGCGCGTTGCCGATCATCGCGGCGTGGAACAATCAGAGCCTGTGGGTCGCGAACCCGTGGGCGATGCGATCGGTGTTCGAGGTGGTGACCGTGCACGAGGCAACCGCGCCGTTCACCGCCAACGTCGTCAAGGACATGCTCGCGGCGCCGACGATCGCGGTGTTCTCCGATGGCAACGAGGACAT
The DNA here is from genome assembly GCA_046590445.1 of Kofleriaceae bacterium. GTDB lineage: Bacteria > Myxococcota_A > Polyangia > Haliangiales > Haliangiaceae > JABFXX01. The sequence continues at coordinate 10,388 of JBKJUF010000674.1, read as the reverse complement.
CGCGACCGGATACCTCCGTGCGGCGGGGATTCCGCAGTCGACCGGAGCGGAGTTTCCGACCGGAAACTGCGGCGCCACGACCTGCGGACCGGGCACCGCGAACCCCGACATGCTGAGCCCCGAGGCGGTCGCCGGTGATCTCGGGACGTGTGGCGCTCCCAACCAGAACCACGAGAATGGCGCGCTGTTTCGTGCCGACGGTCTGCCGGCGTTCTGCCAGATCATGTCGATGCACTGGGGCGTCGGGACCCGCGAGAGCGTGCAGTGTGGCGGCGGCGGCTGCCCGGCGACGCAGGCCGCGTGCCCGGCGAACACGCCGTTCACGTTCCACGGTCACGAGACGGTCGCCGAGGTCCGCGCGTTCCTCAACTATCCCGTTCACTTCTTCGCGGAGTGCCAGGCCGTGAACGCGTACGAGAACACCGTCCCGAACCCGGCGTGGCCGTTCCTCGACGACGCCGGCCGTGACGGCCACTTCCTGACGACGACCGGGACGCCGCCGCCGTGTCCGTGCACGGACGCCGACTTCGAGTGCGTCAACGCCGTCTGCGTCCCGAGGGACATCAAGGAGAAGGGTGCGGGGTTCCTGATCTCGCCGCAGCCAGCGTCGAGCACGCTCAAGGTGCTACGCCCCGACGTCCCCTACAACCAGTTCGACGGCGCCTTCGCGACGGTCGGCGGCAGCGAGCCCGCGTACAACCTCAGCAGCTACCTGCAGACGACGTACAAGAACAACCGCCAGGTCACGTTGATCACCGGACCGAACGGTCCCGGCGCCTCGGACGTGTGGATGAGCGGCTACCTCGACGGGGCTTGCGACATCGGGCCGATCCTCGGGCCGCCGGTGCCGGGCGCGCCGCGCTCGAACCATTGCTCGAAGGGCAAGATCAGCTACCTCGGCGGTCACCAGTTCGGCACCGCGACACCGCTCGCCTCGGGCTCGACGACGATGGGCGCGCGGCTGTTCCTGAACGCGCTGTTCGAGGCCGACTGCGTCACCGCCGATGGTCAGCCCGAGATCTCGCTCGATCTCGTGCCGCTCCAGGTCGGCGTCCGCGCGTTTCCGGCCGAGAGCCCGCTGACCGCCGCGTACGCGAACTCCGCGATCGGCGCGGCACTCGAGACCACCCTTGCGCAGATCGCACCAGCGAACGTCACGGTGGTGAGCGCCGACAACGGCGGTGCGGTCGCGGGCGAACGCGTCACGTGGTCGATCGGCTCGGTCAGCGGCATGCCAGCGCGCGCGGGTGATCCGCCGACGAGCGGCACGCGGACGACGACGATCCGCTTCGACACCGGGGGCGACTACACGTTCACGCTCGAGGTCAGCTATCTCGTCGGATCGACGCGGTTCGTCAAGACCGTGCCGTTCGTCGTCCACGTCGGCCTCGACTCGGACGGCGACGGGGTGCCCGATGACACCGATGAAGATCCCGATGACCCGAACAAGTGCGGCGATCTCGACATGGACGGCTGCGATGACTGCACCAGCGGACGCTACGATCCCGCCAACGACGCGTGCGACAACCCGGGCTCCGGATCCGGAGGCGGCTGTTGCTCGGCCGATGACGGCGTCGCCGGATCGCTGGCACTCTCGGTGATCGGGCTCGCGCTCGTGTTGCGGCCACGCCGGCGTGGCTCGCGTCGCGTCTCGAGGTAGGCGCTGCGAGCGATGTTCGCCCGCGAATCTCATGATCAAGCCAATGCCCCCGCAATAGGCGCTCCGGGGTAGCCAAGGCGTCGCTCTTTGCGGCGACCGCTCGACGCCGCCCCACCGGAGAGCTAGCGTCCGCTGCATGAGAAGTCTGCTGTTGTCGTGTGCCGCGCTCGTGCTGGGTTGTCTCGGATGCAAGGCGAAGTCGGAGCCGCAACCTCGTTCGAAGGCCGGCTCGGGCTCCGCGGTGAGCGAGCCCGCTGCGTCGACGAGCTTCGAGGTGCTGCCGCGTGCCGAGCTCAATCGATGGGCCGTCCGCACGAACCTGCCGCTGTACTGGATCGCGGATGCCGACGACGACAAGACGGTCGATCCCGACGAGGTCGCGTCGCTGCTATTCTATCCAACCTCGGGCATGCCGGCGGCGACGTGGGTGGAGGGTGGCAAGCTGACGCCCGCATTCGCGACCGCCTATGCGACGATCGTCGCGGCCTCGCGCGCCGCGCCGGCTGACCCCGCTCGCCAGCCCTCTCACTCCATCTCGGGCCTGTCGACCGACGAGGGCAAGCGCCAGCTCTTGATTGGCCGTGACCTCGATCAGGGACGCGCGACGCTGGTCCGCAGCGATCTGACGGCGCTGTCCGCGGAGGACAAGGCGTTCGTCGGCCACATGATGAAGGTGGGCACGCTCGTCGACGAGCTCTACGATCTGCAGAACGGCTCGGCCGCGCTGGTGTCGAAGCTGCCCGCGGACGCCGCGAGCCACAGCCTGTTCCGTCGCAACCGCGGCCCCAAGTGCGTCGGCCCGGCAACCGAGAACGATCCACTGTGCTCGGCGATTCCGGGGGCGCCCAAGCCGATCTTCGATCTGTATCCAGCCGAGCTCCAGGCCGACCCCAAGTTCTGCGCGAAGCTCGAGGCACGCAAGGATGCCAAGGAGCTGCTGAACGCGCACTTCAGCGTGATCCGCGGCAGCGCGGATGACCTGAAGGCCGTGCCGTACACCGAGGCGTACAAGCCGCAGATGACCGCGATCGCGCGCGAGCTCGATGCTGCGGTCGCGGCGATGAAGGATCCCGCGGAGACCGCGCTGGTGACGTACCTGCGCGCGGCGGCGAAGAGCTTCGAGACCAACGACTGGATCCCCGCCGACGAGGCGTGGGCGAAGATGACCGTCGACAACTCGAAGTGGTACGTGCGGATCGCGCCCGACGAGGTGTACTGGGAGCCGTGCTCGCAGAAGGCAGGCATCCACCTGACGTTCGCGCGGATCAACCAGGCGTCGAAGGCGTGGCAGCAGAAGCTCGTGCCCGTCCAGCAGGAGATGGAGGCCGCGATCGGCGCGCGCGCCGGGGCGCCGTACACCGCACGCAAGGTGACATTTCACCTGCCGGACTTCATCGATATCATCATCAACGCTGGCGACGATCGCGATGCGCTCGGCGCGACGATCGGCCAGAGCCTGCCGAACTGGGGCCCGGTCGCGAACGAGGGTCGCGGCCGCACGGTCGCGATGACGAACATCAACACCGATCCGGACAGCATGGCGGCACGCCGCGCCCAGGCCGAGAGCCTGCTCGATGCGGCGAGCATGAAGACGTACGCGAGCTCGCCCGAGCCGAGCCTGCTCAACACGATCCTCCACGAGGCCTGCCACAACCTCGGTCCCGCGCACGAGTACAAGGTGGGCGGCAAGGCCGCGGGCGAGGTGTTCTCGGGGCCGATCGCCTCGATGATGGAGGAGCTCAAGGCGCAGACCGGTGCGCTGTTCCTCGTCGACTTCCTGCGCGCGAAGCAGCTGATCCCCGATGCGCTCGCGGCGCAGACCTACGCCGACGGCCTGGTCTGGGCGTTCGGCCACACCTCGCAGGGGATGTACACCGGCTCGAAGGAGCGCAAGACGTACCCGAACCTCGCCGCGATCCAGATCGGCTACCTCCTCGAGAAGGGTGCGCTGACCTGGGATCCGAAGGCGATGGCCGCAAACGGCAAGGACACCGGCGCGTTCACGATCCACGGCGACAAGCTGGTCTTGGCGGTGGAGGAGATGATGAGCATGGCGGCCGGGATCAAGGCGCGCGGCGATCGCAAGGCCGCCGAGGAGCTGATCGAGAAGTACGTCGACGCCAGCACGGTGGTGCCGCACGAGCTGATCCGAGAGCGCTTCGGTCGCCACCCGAAGCCGAGCTTCGTCTACGCCGTCGCGCTCTGATTGGCGATAGACTCGGAGGCGGTGAACGCTGAAGCAGCGGCAGATCTCGTGGGCACCGTGGCCGGCGGCAAGTACCGGGTGGTGGGCAGGCTCGGGGCGGGCACGATGGGCGTCGTCTACGAGGCGCAGCACGTCGAGCAGGGTCACCACGTCGCGCTGAAGGTCCTCAAGGTCGACGACAAGACCGTCGCGTCGCGCTTCCTGCGCGAGGCCAAGACGATGAGCCTGTTCCAGCACCGGAACATCATCGAGCTCCTCGAGGTCGGCGCGCTCGACGACGGCACGCTCTACTTCGCGACCGAGCTGGTGCGCGGCGGGACCTTGCGCGATGCGCTCGCGGATGGGCCGCTCGAGAGCCTGCGCGCCCTCGCGATCACCCGACAGATCCTCGATGCCCTCGGCCACGCCCACGCGATGGGCGTCGTACACCGCGACATCAAGCCCGAGAACATCATGCTCGCCGGTGGTCCCGCCGGTGGTCCGGACAGCGAGCCCGAGATGGAGCGAGCCGGCGAACGCGGGCGAGGCGAGATCGTCAAGATCCTCGACTTCGGCGTCGCGAAGCTCATCGGCGATACGCCGGCGGTGCTCGGCGAGGGCACGTTGACGATCACCGGTTACGGCGCGCTCGGGACCCCGTTCTACATGTCACCCGAGGCGGTGCTCGGCCGCGTCGTCGACGCCCGCGCTGATCTGTACTCGTCGGCGGCGATGCTGTTCGAGCTGCTGACCGGCAAGCCGCCCTACGCGCACGAGGATGTCAGCGTGCTGATGCGGATGCACGCGGCGGCGCCGATCCCGAAGCTGTCCGAGCGCGCGCCGTTCCTCCGCGCGACGCCCGAGCTCGAGCTCGTGGTCGCCGAGGCGCTCGCGAAGAAACCGGAGCTGCGCTTCAAGTCAGCCGCCGAGATGATCGAGGCGCTCGACGCCGCGGCGCGATCGCTGGCCGAGCCCGAGCCGGCGCCGATCGTGGTCGCTGCACCGGCGGTGGCAGCACCAGTCGTCCCCGCCGGCGGACCGGCGACGGCAGACACCGAGCCCGGTGCCGCGCCCAGGAACGTGAAGTCGACGGACCTGTTCGGCCGGATGCCGCTGAAGGCGCCGGCGACACCGGCGACACCGCCGGCAGCGTCGGCGCCGTCGGCACCGGGACCGTCAGGCGCACCACCAGGCGTGGGCGCTCCACAAACCGGGCCGCAGACCGGACCGCTGTTCGCGCCGCCGATGCCCGCGCTGCCGCCCCGCCCGTCGCGTCCCGGGGGGCCATCGTCGCTGCACCAGCTCGCCTACAAGCACCGCAAGCTGATGTTCGCCGCGATGGGGTTGTTCGTGCTGATCATCGTCGTCGCGATCGCGGCCTCGCGCGGCGGGGGAAAGGCGACCGCGGGCTCCACGGCCTCGACGCGCGAGCTTGCAGGCAGTGCGAGCGAGCTGATCGCGCAGGGTCATCCGTCACGCGCTGCCGAGCTGCTCGAGCGCGACGATCTCGGTGACAACGCGGCAGCGCACCTCGTGCTCGGCCACGCGCGCATCGGCTCGGGGCGCCGCCTCGACGGGCTCGCCGCGTACGAACGCGCGATCGCGCTCGATCGTGCGCTCGCGAGCGACAGCCAGATCCGGTCGAACCTCGACCGGATCCTCGAGACCCGCGACGCGGTGGCGAGCGTGGTCGCGCTCGAGCTCGCGAGCCGGCTCGAGCCTCCGGCCTACGACCTGATCAAGGCACAGGCGCAGGGCGGCAAGCTCGCGGAGGTCCGCCGGCGCGCCTTCGCGATCGCGGAGCGGGACCGTGTCACCGACGGCATCGATCGCGTCGAGAGCTGGTCGCTCGACCTCGCGCAGGCGACCACCTGCGAGGACCGGCTCGCCGCGGTGATGAAGCTGCGCCGCACCGGCGACCCGAAGGCGGTGCCAGCGCTGCGTCGCGTGCGCGCCGTGAAGTGCATCGAGCGCGAAGTTGCCGAGGCAATCGCTCACGTCGAGAGCCCACCGGCGAAGTAGAGCGCGGACTTGCAACCCTTCCTCGTGCCCGATGACTTTCGCGCCTTCATGCAGCGCGTCGTCTCGTATCTCGATCTGCCAACCGGCGAGAAGCTCTTCGACGCCGAGGACGCGCTCAAAGACACGACTGGCTACGGCGGACGCATCGATGACGGCAGCTTTCGGTTCATGTACATCGGGAGCGATGGCGTTCACAAATGGGAGATCCCGCTCGCGGAGGCAGCGATCCGCGACATCGCCGACGGGCTCCTGATCGAGGTACCGGCGGTCCAGCACGAGCTGGTGCGGACCAAGAATCGCGCCGCGACCGGCAAGCCGCTGCTGATCTGGGGCGAGTACGTCGACGACGCGCTCGCGATCCGCGACGAGGACCAGTTGCTCGGCGCGCTTGATGCGCTGAAGACGGCGTCGCCGACACCACGCATGCTGCGGCTGTGGTCGGCGACCGACGATCAATGCGTCGCCGTGATCTGCGGTGAGACCTGCGCGCTCTATGTCGTCGAGTCACTCGAGGGATACGGGACCTCGGTCGGAGACGCCCGGCGCGATGACGCGTACGAGATCTTCGATCACGAGGGCCAGGCGCTGCACGTGCCTGGCGCCGACGGCGTCCCGTGGGCGATCGCGCGCAGCGCGCTGGCGCACTTCGCGCGCCGCGGTGAGCTCGGCGCGGCCGTCACGATCGAGGGCCGCATCCCGAGCGTCCTGCTGATGATGGGGGATGTCGATCGCAGGGCGGCGCTGGACTCGCGCGGCGGTGCCCCGCACGACGTCGAGAACTCGAGCCTGTCGCGGCTGATCGCGCCGGCCCCACATCCGGTCCGCACAGTCGACGAGATCACCTTACCCCACGACATCGCGCTGCCGCTCTCGATCGAGGAGCTAGCGGCCTGGGCGCGCCGGCTGATCGAGGTGCTATTCACGCGCGAGCTGATCGAGCTCGGGCAGGAGAACCTCGACGAGATCACGTACCAGCTCGGCGGTCTGCTCCAGGCGCATGGCACCGAGGCACAGGACTCGCTCGAGACCGCGGAGTGGTTGGCCAACGAGATCGGTGCGGTCCGCGGGATCCATAAGCTGTTCGCGACCGGCGGCGATCTGCAGATCGCGCTGCGCCGCTCGCGCACCGCCTAAAGCAGCTTCTTCACGGTGCCGCCGTCTACCTGATAGCTCGCGGTGACCGACCACGCCGGGTTGCCGGCCGTCGAAGCCGCGCACTCGTCGAGGCGCTCGGGGGCGTAGTGCAGGACGAGCTGATCGCCGGCCTTGACGCTCACCGGTAGGTCATCGCTGCCGTCGGCCTCGAAGGCCGCGACCACGGTGTGCGCGCGCTGCTCGATGTCGAACGTGTAATTCGCGCCCTCGTGGAGCGCGCCGGAATCTCGAGCTCGCTCTCGACGACGACCACGCATCGTCGATCGAAACATGCCAGCGCGATGCTGCAGCTCTCGTTCCGCACCCGACACAAATGATCGTGCATAGCTGCATGACGCACCTCGACAAGCCTGGCCATCGGACCTGCCAGCAAGCTTCGCATTACGTTTACAAATACAACGGATAGGCATGCCGACTGCACACCCTTCCGAGCATGCCGCGCGTCGCCCACCGACGTCGCGATCGCGAACCGCGTCGGTGAATCACGAACGCGAGCAGGGCGAGCGCGCACACGATGCTGGTGCCATCGCCGCCGGTCGCGCAGCCGCAGCCGCCCGCCGGATCGCCGTCGGCATCGTCGCCGCCGTCGTCATCGCCAGCGAGCACCGTGACGGGGACGGTCGCGGTCGCGCCAAACCACGCGACGTCCTCGTGCACCATGCGCGCGGCGGATCCGCACCCACGCGACGCCGAGGGCGTGGGAGTTGTTCGGCTCGCTACCGCTGTCAGCCTGCTCGTGTTAACGCAGCGCATGGCCCTACCGGCGATCATGCGCAAGTTCGAGATCGCGCTCGCCGACTCCGACCGCGGGGTCTACGAGCAGCTCGAGTGGCGGGTCGCGCAGCACCCCTCGGAGAGCGAGCGCTACCTGGTCGCCCGCGTGCTCGCGCGAGCCCTCGAGCACGGCGACGGCCTCGAGTTCAGCAAGGGCGGCGTCTCCGACGACGACGAGCCCGCGCTCGTACAGCGCGATCTCCGCGGCGATCTGCTCGCGTGGATCGAGATCGGCTCGCCCACGCCCGACCGCCTCCACAAGGTGACGAAGCAGTGCAAGCGCGTCGTGATCTACGCGTGGAAGCAGCCCGACGAGCTCGCCGCCGCGATCACCCTACGCAAGACCTATCGCGGCGAGGACATCGAGCTCAACGCGTTCACGCCCGAGCTCCTCGATGCCGCCGCCGCGAAGCTCGATCGCACGAACAAGTGGGACCTCGCGGTCACCGGCGGCACGCTCTACCTCACGATCGGCGGCGCGCTGATCGAAGGCACGGTCCGTCGCGTCCCGATCCGGTAGCTGCCGGTAGCTGCGCGATCAGTACGTCAGGAAGCGCATCGAGCCGAGATACGCCGTACACAAGCCACGCCACGCGATGCGGCCGTCGGTGCCGAGCTTGCCGAGCAACACCTGGCCGTCGGCGACGTCCGCCGCCTGGGCATCGGTGAGGAAGAAGCGCCGGAACATCGCGCGGATCTGCGCTTCGCTCGTCGCCCCCATCGGGTCGAACGCTGCGGCAGGATCGAGCTCGGTGAACACCGTGCGGCTGGCGGCTCCAGCCTCGGCCGCGACGAGATCGCCACACACCGTGAACGCCATCTTGCGGATCAGCACGATGCGTTGCTGGCTGGGCGTCAGATCGTCGGCGAACGTGGTCACGTAGTCCGCGCCACCGAGCGGACCGCGGTTGCGATCCCACTGGTCGACACCGGCGATCGCCCAGCTGCGTCCCGTCGCGCGCAACACTTCGCTGCGCAGCATCGCGAAGCTCAGCATGCGTGTGTTCTGCGACAGCGGAACGTCGATCGTCGGCCAGTACTCGGAGATGTCGCGGCCGCCAGCGCCGAGCATCTCGTCGCCGCCCGACGTGCCGGGCCCGTCGATCTCACCGGTGCAGCCGGCCAGCGTGATCGCGATGAGCGTCGTATGAATTAGCGCGCGCAATATGCCTCCGACGTGACCAGGTGCTTGATCAAGGCGCGTGCCTTGTAACCACTGTTGGCAAGCTCGCGGGCCGCCAGGCCATAGAACCCGGCCTCCTCGCGCGCGATGTTGCGCCCGAACAGGCGCTTGAAGAAGAAGTCGATCGACTGTGACTTGAACTCGTTGGTTCCAGCAGCGATGCGGCCGAGATCGGGGAGACCTCGACCGGTCTGGAGCAGGAACGACGCCTCGGGATCGGTGCAGCCCGCGATGCGAAGGCCGTCCTCGCCGTAGCACTGTGCGAACCTGGCGAGGTCATCGATGCCGTAGACCGGATGGACGTGGCAACCCGCGCAGGCCGGGTTCCCGGCCAAGCCATCGGGGCTGACGTCGGGCATCTCGCCTGCCGGGATCGTGACCGCGGCCAGCGTGATGCCGGCGAACTGACGCTCGAACCGGGCGGCCCAGTTGCGGCGGAAGGAGCCGACCGTGCTCTGTAGCGAGTAGCGCGTCGACAGGATGCCGGCGGCTGGCCGATCGCTGATCTCGCTCACCGTCCCGTCGCGACCGACCGTGTACGTCGCCGTCAGGATCTCGCGCCAGTCCTTGTCGGTCATCAGGATGTGATGCATCAGCCGCGCGGGCTCTTCGACGTCGGTCTCCGCCGTGGTCAGCGCGGTCGGCGTGAACTCCTCGCGCATCCAGTTGAACGAGACCTTCGCGAACTCGGGGCTGGCGAGGTACTCGTCGGCGAGCGTCTCGATCGTCACCTCGCCGCGCTCGAGCCGCGCCATGTTCTCGGCGGACGGCGCGGCGTGCGTCAGATCGAGCGACAGCTTGCGAAGGCACAGCAGGTCCGACAGCGCGGACGTCTCCGTCGCCTGTGTCGGGTCGGCTTCGTCGCCGCCGACCGCTGGATTGCTGAGACAGCTGACAGAAACAAGTGCGGCACCCATCGAGAGGGTGATTCGCGCGGCTCCGGGCATGAAGGCTTTCACGGTTCAGGTCCTGAGCACGGCGGTGATCGGTTTGGCGGTCGAGTACTTCGTCGGATCGACGCCGTTTGCCGCGAGAATCGTCGCGACGACGTTCATCCAGGATGCGACGCTGCCGGTGTTGAGCGCGCCGGTCGCGAAGTCGGCGGGGACTGCGTTCAGTCGCGCGTCGAGGTCGCCAAAGCCGTAGCCGCGTTTGAACCGACCACCGAAGCATGCGACGTGCGTCGAGTCCCAGTGGAACGTGCCGTTGGACATCTCGGCGTTCGGCGAGCGACCCATCTCGGACGCGATCACGACATGCGTGGTCTCGAACATGCTGACCGTCGGGTCGAGGGGCGACGGCGTTGCCTTGAGCGCCGACAGCAGCCTCGCGATCATGTCGAAGTACCGTGTGCCGGTCGTCCGCTGGAACGTGGTCGGGCTGCCGCCACCGTGGTTGTCGTACGAGTA
>JBKJUF010000660.1:0-4015 GCA_046590445.1 Kofleriaceae bacterium | reverse complement strand
CCCGCACGCAGGGCCTCGGCCTGGCGATGTGGATCGCGCGTCCGTGCGATCACCAGGATCCTCATGTCAGCGCCACCACGCGGTCCGAGGTGCCGAGCACGGCGGCGTGGTCATCCTGGCTGCCGCGCTCGATGCCGTCGACGAGTTCGTGCCCGACCGCGCTGTTCGAGCACGCGATGATCTCGCAGTCGGCGTCGAGCAGCGCCTGCGCGGTCACCGGATCGCCGGCGAACGCGGCGCAGCCGGCATCCATCGCGAAGATCCGGACCTCGTGGCGGGCGGCGCGCGCGGCGAGCGCGATGGCGGCGGCGTGCGCGAGGTCCTCGGCGGTCGCCAGCACGATGCCGAGCTTCACGGATCCCCCGGAGCATCCCCGACGGCCGGCACGGTCCACCGCGCGATCTCGACGTACGCGCCGGCGTCCGCCGACCACGCGAACTGCGCGGCCTCGGTGACCCGCTCGGCGGTCACGCCGACCACGAGGTGCTGCACCGGATACGCGGGCCCCCACGCGAGCTCGTGGTCGACGTCGGAGAAGTACGCGCGGCCGTTGGTGTGCGAGTGATAGACGACGCGGGCGGGGCGCGGTCCGTCGAAGCTCTTCGCGAACGCGAGCAGCTCGCGTCCCACGATCACGAAGCCGCGATCGGCGCCGCGCTCGGGTCCCAGCTCGGGTCCCAGCTCGGGTCCCAGCTCGCCATCCTCCAGCGCATTACGGCACTCGACGACGACATCGGTGAGGTAGCCGCAGCACTCGGCGGGGAACGCGCGCCGCGCGTGCGCGTAGATCTGATCGCGCTCGGCCGGGCCGATCGCGATCGGAACCATCACTGGTTCGCGACCTCCGCCATCCACCGGGTCGCCGCGATGCCCGCACGCCAGAACGCGATCGCGGTCGCGTCACCGTCGGTCGCGGGCCACCACGCGGGCTTCGGCTGGAGCCCGAGCTGGAGGGGACGGGATTCACTCCCGTCCCCGAAAACAACCTCGCGACCGTCGCCGCTGTCCACGAGCTTGGTGTCGGGCCCGTGCGCCGCGATCTCCGCGAGCTGGGGTTCGGTGGCGCCGCAAATCATCAGCCGGCCCACACCGCCAGCGGCGAGGTACATCGCCGCGAGCACCTCGGCGTCGGGCTCGCTCTCGCGCAGCTCGAGCCGCACCGCGGAGGTCAGGAGCGCGGTCTGCCCGAGGCCGCCGACGTCGGGGAGCAGGATGTGGCGCGCATAGCGCCGCACCTGCTCGTCACGCATCGCGGCCGCCGGCGATCGCGGGGACGATCGAGATCTCGTCGCGTGCGGTCAGCTCGGTGTCGAGGCCGGCGAGCGCGCCGATGTCGTCGGAGCCGACGAAGATGCGGATGAACGGCTTCACCACGCCAGCGCCGTCGAGGATGCGCGCCGCGATCCCGGGATGCCGCCGCTCGAGCTCGGCGATCGCGTCGCGCACGGTCGTCGCGGTGACGTCGACATCGGAGTTGCCAGCGGTGAACGTGCGGAGGGCGCTCGGGACTCGGATGCTCGGCATGGGCTAGGCCTCCGCGACGCGCTCGGGCGTCGCCAGTGGTGAGATCGGCGCGCGCGCGCACGCCGTGCAATTCGGGCGCGGTGCGAACCGGACGACCCGGGGCTCCGCGAGGGTACGCAGATCGTCGAACGCGAGGAGCGCGCCGGCGAACGTGCGAACGCCATGGGCAAGGCCGAGCGCGACCGCGGCGGCGACGCCACCGATCGCGCCGACGACCGGTCCGAGCACGCCCGCATCGGCGCAGCTCGGCGCGTCCCCGGGTTCCTCGAACAGACAGCGGTAGCAGGCGACGCCCGGCGCGCCGGCCATGAGGTTGCCGCCGTAGCGCAGCGCCGCCGCGATCACGTAGCGACGGCCGTTCGCGACCGCCCAGTCGGCGACCGCGAACTTGGTCGCAGGATCGTCGCTCGCGTCGATCACGAGGTCGGCGTCCTGCGTGTGCTCGTCGGCGTCCTCGGGTCGCCAGCGCGCGATCACGCCACGCGCCTGGCCGCCGCGCGCGACGATGCTCGCCGCGAGCAGCGTGGCCTTCGGCTGACCGATGTCGGCGGCGGTGAACTGGATCTGGCGGTGCAGGTTGGACAGCTCGACGATGTCGTGATCGACGATCGTCAGCTCGAGGCCGGCCGTGCCGAGCGACCGCGCGATCGGCCCGCCGAGCCCACCGGCCCCGACGATCGTCGCGCGGGTGGTCATGCTTGCTCCGCGCGCTTGCCGCAGACCTTGCAGCGGCCGTCCGATCCGAGCAGGCCGACGCAGGCACCGTCGGGGCACAGCCGGCGAACGTCATCCTCCGGTTCGGCGGTCGTCGCCGCGGCCGCCGCGATCTGATCGACGCGCGCGACCTCGCCACGGGTCGCGACGCCCGCGAGCTCGTCTGCCGCCGCGGCGAGCGCGGCATCCTGGGCGGCGAGCTCCGCGTTGTCGACCGCGTCGGCCTCGTCGGCCTCGTCGGTGTCCGCGTGGCTATCCTCGGGGTTGTCGCCTTCTTCGTCCTCGTCCTCGTCGTCTTCGTCGTCGTCCTCGTACTCGTCAGCCTCGGCGGACGTGGCAGGCACGCCGACCTTGCCGCAGACCTTGCACTTGCCATCGGCGCCGATCAGGCCGACGCACGCGCCGTCGGGGCACAGGCTACGTTGCGCCCAGTCGCCGAGCTGCGCCGCTGCTGCCGGGGCGATCGGATCCGCGCTCGCGTCAGCATCCTCGCCATGCTCGCCGTCGCCACCGAGTGTCGATTCGTCGATCGGCATCTCGACCAGGCCGCGCTTGCGCTCCTCGCCCCAGTTCGGCGCCGCGCGCCCGCAGACCTTGCACGTGCCATCGGGACCGATCACCCCGACGCAGCTGCCGTCCGCGCAGAGCTGGCGTCGATCCCAGTCCCCGACCGTCATCACCCACCTCCCAGCACGCCGTAGAGGTCGGGTGCGAGGTAAAAGGTCAGGTCGACGTCGCCGAGCCGCAGCACCGTGCGCGACGTGATCGGCTTCTCGCGCCGCGGCTCGAGGGTCTCGCCTCGCAACCAGCTGCCGTTCTTGGAGCCGCCATCGGCGACGACCCAGCCGGCGCCCTGCCGGCGGAGGTACGCGTGGAGCCGCGAGATCGAGGCCTCGGCGAGCACGATGTCGTTGTTCGCGGTGCGGCCGATCGTGATGCGGTCCGGGAACGAGGCGCCGGGCTTCTTCACGAGCGGATAGACCTCGATGTTGATCACGTCTCCGAGCGAGACCTTGCCGATCGGCATCGTCTCCTGACCGGCGTCGTCGATCGTCAGCGTCTGCTCGCCGGAGTCGGCGCCGAGATCGACCGCACGGTAGCGGACGAGCGCGGCGGGCGCGGCCGCGGCGAGGAACTCGTCCTTGCCGAGCCCCACAAGATGCCGGTACTGGGCCGCCGCGTCCACGACGACGGTATCGCGCAGGGTGAGCGCGACGGCAAGGCGTGGTCCCGCCAAGATCGATGGCTGAAAGTCCGTCGAGGATGCGGGTTTGACAGGCGTGATGGCTGCGGGGTAAACGTGCCCTGCCATGTACGACACGTCCGATATTCGCAAGGGCCTCAAGGTGCTGATGGACGGTAACCCGTGGACGGTTATCGAGTTCCAGTTCGTGAAGCCCGGCAAGGGCGCAGCGTTCACCCGGACGGTGTTCAAGAACCTCCTCAACGGCAAGACCAAGGAGATGAACATCCGCTCGGGCGAGAAGCTCGAGCCCGCGAACGTGGACCAGCGCGAGATGCAGTTCCTCTACAAGGAGGGCGGCGATCTTGTCCTGATGGATCAGACAAACTACGAGCAGGTTTCGGTCAGCGCCGAGATGGTCGGCAAGGCCGCGGATCTGATGAAGGACAACCTGCCGTGCACGGTGCTGTTCTTCAACGAGCGTGCGATCGACGTCTCGCTGCCAACCTTCGTGTTCCTCGAGGTCACGGCCTCGGAGCCCGGCGTTCGCGGCGACACCAGCGGTAACGTTCAGAAGCCCGCGACGGTCGAGAC
>JBKJUF010000610.1:0-5086 GCA_046590445.1 Kofleriaceae bacterium | reverse complement strand
CCGGCAAGACGACGGTCGCGCTGCACCGGGTCGCGTACCTGAACTTTCAGGACGGCCGCCGGTTCAAGACCCAGAACACGCTGTTCGTCGTTCCTACGCAGTCGCTCGTTCGCTATGTCTCGGGTGTCCTGCCGGCGCTCGGCGTGTCAGGCGTCCCGGTCGTCACCTATACCGGGTGGGCGCGCTCGACGCGGATGCGCTGCCTGCCCGACGCACCGATGAAGTACAACGTCGATCCGCCCGAGAACGTCTCGCGCGTGAAGAAGCACCCGGCGCTGCTCGCGATGCTCGTCAGCTGGGTCACCCGTCAGGCCGCCGAGATCGAAGCCGAGCTCGCACCGCACTCGCCGGCCGCGGTCGCCGAGTGGCAGCGGCTCGCGAAGCGTTCGTTGGTGTCGCGGCTCTCGGGCCTCTCGAGCTGGCTCAAGAAGACCGCCGAGCTCGAGACGAGCGTGCGGGTCGCGCTCGAGGGCATCACCAAGCGCTGGAAGAAGCGCGCCGACGATTGCGTGCTCGACTGGGCCGAGCTGTTCACCGACGCGACGTTCCTCCGCGACGGATTCGCGACTTTTTCGGCTCCCGGGGACGTGACCGCGAAGGACATCGACCGCGTCATCGCGTGGGTCAAGAAGCAGCTCGCGAAGCCCGAGAAGGGCGCGGTCGACGACGACGGCAACGCGATCCTCGACTCCGAGGGCAAGGCCGTCGGCCCCGACGACGATGATCCGGCGGGTCGGTTCGACGACGAGGATGATCCGATCATGCTGCGGCTCGTGCAGCTCAAGCGCGGCGGCCTCGTCCCGCCGGCGGGCGACGAGATGAAGTGGGAGCACGTCGCGATCGACGAGGCGCAGGATCGCAGCGCGCTCGAGATCAAGGTCCTCGTCGAGGCCGTGCGGGCACCCGATGACGATCCGAGCAAGCGCTCGATCACGATCGCCGGCGACACCGCGCAGCGCCTCGTGTTCGACAACAACTTCAACGGCTGGGCCGAGCTGCTCGAGGCGATCTCGGACACCGGCTCTGCGGCCCGCGGCGCTCAGCCTGCGATCGTGCGGCCGCTCAAGCTGTCATATCGCTCGACCGCCGAGGTGATGATGCTCGCGCGCGAGATCCTCGGCCCCGAGCTCGCGCCCGACGAGCCGGTGGCCGCGCGTCCCGGCGAGCCCGTCGAGCTCCACGAGTTCGGCGATCTCGGCGAGGCCGTCGGGTTCCTCGGCGACGCGCTACGTAACCTGATGAACCGCGAGCCGACCGCGTCGTGCGCGGTGATCTCGCGCCACCCCGAGCAGGCCGATGCCTACTTCGAGGGCTTGCGGCGAGCCGAGGTCCCCGCGCTGCGCCGCGTGAAGCGCGACGAGTTCAACTTCCAGCCCGGCGTCGATGTCACCGACGTCACCCACGTCAAGGGTCTCGAGTTCGACTACGTCGTCATGGTCGACGTCAACGACACGAGCTATCCCGACCAGCACTGGGCGCGCCACATGCTGCACATCGGCGTGACGCGCGCCGCGCACCAGCTCTGGATGGTCTCGACGGCCGAGCCGAGCAAGCTCGTCCCGAGGGAGCTGCGCGACGGCGGCCGGATGACCGTCGCACCGGCCGAACAGCCGACGTAAGCACGCGAGTTGCTCGAACGAGCGCGGTCCGAACCCACCACACGTGCACGCTACATCGCGTCCCTGCTCCACAGCTGACCCGCAATTGTACGACCTCGTCGGACGTCGTCTGAGAACCCTCTGTGCGTGACCGATAGCGTGGTCACGATGACGTCGTTCGCCTGCAAGATTCCTGCGATGAGCACGCTCGACGACGTCGCAATTCTCCCGACGTAGAACGCGAGCGTTCGCAGAGGCTCGAACGACGTTGCGACTACGCGCCGCGCACGGCGCGCGACAGGATCCGCGTGGCATTCGAGCTTGAAGGCCTTCCCGGACTGACGCGCTGGCGACAGGCCAGCTCGGTTCTCGTCCGTCAAGGAGCTCGTCCGTGTGGTGACGCCGGAGCACGAGGCCGAGTGGCTCGACAAGGCGCGCGGTAAGACCCGATCCGGACCGTTCTCGACTGGTACCGCGACGACGTCGGCGTCGAGGCGCGGCTCCCTCTGCTCTCGACGTACCTCGGCCACATTGGGCCATCGTCGACGTACTGGTACCTGACTGCAGTGCCTGAGTTGCTCGAGGCTGCGACCGTTCGGCTCGAGCGCTTTGGGAGGAAGTCGTGACGCTGGTTGCTGGTCTCCTCGAGGCGTTCTTTACCGATCGGCTGCAGCATCAGCGAGCCGCGAGCCCCAATACGGTCGCGGCCTATCGCGACACGTTTCGCCTACTGCTCGTGTTCTCGCCGCACGTGCTTCGCCACACGACTGCGGGTTCGCTCCTTCAAGCTGGACCGCGCGGTGATCGCCTTGTGACTCGCTTTCGTCCCGACGACAACCTTCTCGCCTTCCTGAGCGGCCTCTGATTATGCCGCGTAGACCTCGGAGATCTTCGACGAGAGCACCGCTCTACGCGGCATAACCGGGTAGTCGGCATAATGCGATGGGTATCACGCGGCCCTCCATCGCGGCCAGCTCACGATCACGGGCAAGGCGCCGCATGACCTCGTGGTCACGCGCGTCCACGACACGATGGCCCACGTGGGCCAGGCGAGCAGGCTCGATCGCGCGACGATCTTGGTCGAAGCGCGCACGGCGCTCGTCACGCTTGGCTACAAGAAGCAGGAAGCCGCGGCGGCCGTAACGGCGGCGCAAGCTCATGTTGGCGGTGACGCGACGCTCGATGTCCTGATCCGCGAAGCCCTACGTCGGTGCGGCCAACCAGCCGGATAGGTCACGGACGTCCCGATCGCGCGCGTGATCCAACGTGACCGGCTGAGCGACCGCGCTTCGAGGTGCTCACCACGCACTTCGCGACTCGACTCCTGCCATCCCGAGCTTCCGCGAGCGCCTCGCGATCTACGTCGGGAGGTACGCGGAACGCACGAGCATCGCCACGGCGTTGTGCCTTGGGCATCGCACGCCACTTCAAACGGCCCGTGAGAGGGCGGAGGCCTGGCGCGCTTACGGCCGCGGGCTGCCCTTGTAGCCGGTGGGCGGGTAGGGTGTGCCGGTGCTGGTGAGGTGCATCGACGGTCCCTTCTTGTACTGGAGGTTGATGTCGAACACCTTCACCGTCGCGCCGGCGGCGACCTCGACCTTCTCGGCGGACTCCTTGCTGTTCGGCGTCCACGCGACGACGGTGTAGCTGCCGGGCGGGATGTCGTCGAAGCGATAGGCGCCGTCGATCACCTGCGCGACGTGACGCGTCGGCACGACCTTCACCTTCGCCGACATGTTCGGGTGGATGTCGCAGTAGATGTCGAACTCGCCGGGCTCGAGGAACTCGTAGGAACGGCCGACCGTGTCAGTGCGATATCGACCGAGCTCGAAGCCGAGCCAGCTGCCGACCGCAGGCGAGAACACGCTGTGCTCGAACTTGTCGAGGTTCGGGAACGTCACCGTCGCGCCGAGCGGGATGACGGCGACCGGAGCGCGAAACAGCTTTCCGCTCTGCACGATCTTGTGGACGACGCTCTTGCCGAGCGACGTCGACACTCGCGACTGCGGCTTGAGATACACCCAGACCGGGACCTTGATGGGCTTGCCGCCGTCGAGGGTGTTGACGCGCCCGGTGATCGTTCCTAGCTTCGGGGCCGGCGCCTGGCCGAGGTTAGCGAGGGCGAGCGCGATCACACAGAGCGAGGGGGTTCGGATGGTCATGATCAGTCCGTCGAGACCACGAGGGACGTGGTCAGCACGTCGTTGGGGAACTGCGGGCCGAGCAGCTCGTGGTTGTTCGTGTACTCGACCTTCGCGACGACGCGGCTCGTCACCTCCACGTTGAGACCCACGGTGGCGCGCACGACGCGCGAGACGTAGAGGAAGTCGATGCCGCGGTGATGGCGTGCATCGCGCCAGTCGACGCGCGCGTACGGCAGCATCCCCGCACGCGCGCGCCAGCTCGCGAGCGCGTACGCCGCCTTGTAGGTCAGGCACGGCGCGAGATCGCAGCGCGAAGCGATGACCTCGTCCATCTCGGAGGCCGCTCGCGCGAAGCCCGACGTGCTGCCCTGCTGGCGACCCTGGACGAATTCAGCTTGCAGCGAGACGTCGCGGGTCTCGTGAAGGCGCACGTCCAAACCGTAGTGCCACTGGTGGACGTGGGTCGCCGACTGACCGTCCTGCGGCCCGATCGCGCCCGAGGCGCCGAGCTCGAGGCCGTTGCCGAGGGGCAGCATGAGCTGAACGTGCGCGGAGAGCGTGGGCAACCTCGAGGACGCGATCCGCGGATCGGCCTCGAAGCGTTCCTCGAAGGTGTCGCCGCTGGTCAGCGCCGCCGATGCGTCGAGCGGACCGCGGTGCGCGCGTGCCCGCACACCGTACGGGCGGCCACAGGTGTAGCGGCAGAGCAGCGACGGCGTGACGGTGACGCGATCGCGAGCATCTTGCGCGCGGTACTCGATCCCGAGCACCGAGTCGATCTTGCCCGCCGAGACGAGCAGCTCGACCTCCTGGGATGGCCGGAAATCGACGTGCGCGAGCTCGATGACGATGCGATCCGGCCCCGGGCGCGGCAGCAGCTCGGCGAGCGCGGCGACCGCGACCCGCTCTCCGATCGACTTGCCGATCGCGAGCCCGAGCGCATTGACGAGGAACGTCGGGTGGCCCTGACTGTCGATCGAGTCGTCCTCGATCGACCGCGCGACGCCGAGATCCGCGGGCTCACCGAGCGAGTTGATCGTCGTCGACAGCGGATCGCCGAGCAGTACCCACTCGGCGGGGACGTTCTCGTGGTCGAGGACATGGCGGTGGCCGATATCGCTGCGCACGCCGGCGCCGTTGCCACCGACGCTGAACCACCCAACGTCGACGAACACCGCCAAGAAGCGTCGCATCGGTAGCAGCGTCTGCACGCGCTCGTGCAGCGTCGCGATCCGGCGCTCCAGCACGCCGACGCGATCCGCGCGCTCCTCGAGCGCTTCGATGCGGCGCGCCAGCTCCTCGGTCGTCGGCGCGATGGGCGTGGGCTCGGGCGGCGCGAGCTCG
>JBKJUF010000369.1:0-46755 GCA_046590445.1 Kofleriaceae bacterium | reverse complement strand
GACATACGCGCGTTCCGTTGCGAGGCGCGTGCCCGACGACCGCCGAGCGATGCCTGATGCGACCTTCGCTTGCGTGCGCCGCCGCTCGCCGCGCCCGATCGCGCGCCTCGCGATCTGTCAGCTCTCCGCGCGCACACGGCTGACCCCGCGCAAGTCGCAGATCGCAGAGCGCGTCAGCTCACTGATCGGCGCGCTTGCTGGCGTCGGCAGGGAGCGCATCGGGCAGTGTCGGCGGCAGCACGCTCGCATCGGACGCGCCAGCATCGCTCGGCGACGGAGCCACGCCCGCATCACCCGGCGCGTGTGCCGGCCCCGAGCCACCCGCGCGAAAGTCCGGCGGCGTGATCATCGTGAGCGGGACGCCACCGTCGGGAGGCGACGGAACGGTCGGGCCGGTCTTCGCCGGATCCAGCGGATCGGGTGCGCCCGGCACAGGTCGCGGATCAGGCCGTGACGATGGTGCTGGCTGCACCTGATCGGGCCGCGATGCAAGCGGAGGCATCTCGCCAGGTTGTGTCGGAGCACCGCAGGCAAATGCAAACCCGCCGCCGAGCCCCGCGAGCGCGAGCTTGAGTTTCTGGGCTAGGTGTCGACGCATATGCAACCTCGCGTCGAGGCACTGCCAATCGCGTGCCGACCCACCTCCCGTGCGCCCTCGCCACGGGGATAGGCTACGAACTCAACTTTCTCCCGCAGTCGAAGACAGCTGCGTTTGTGCAGCCTGTCCCTCAAGAGCCTGCGGTCGCGAGGCGCTTGAGAAACGGTACGACCTGGCGAGAGGTGAGATCCTCGGCGACCGCCTCGACGCAGTCGCGCACGCCGCCCTGGATGTCACTCGCGCGGTTGCCAGTGGTCGCCTTCGCCGAGCCACTCGCGCTCGCGGCCTTGTTCGCTTCCCAGCGCTCGCCGCCATCCTTGCCGGTCCACGGCGCGATCCGCAGCACGATGGTGCACGCGATCTGGGTCTTGGCGCCGACCTTGCTGATGTCGATCTTCTTGACGGTCGACGCGACGATGAATGCGCGCGAGCGATTCGAGGTGAGCTCCGCGGATGTCGGCAGGCCACCAGGCCACGAGGTCGCGTAGCCAGTTCGCTCGACGCTTCGCCTCACGATCCGGGTCAGGCGCGCGCCGCCATCGCTCGGAAGCTTCTTCGTCGGATCGGTGGTCACGTCGATGTTGACGAAGATCGCCGGCGCGTCGCTGCGCTTCTTCGTGCGGCGCAGCCCGGCGAGCGATTTCAGCGCGCGCGTCGCGGTCTCGCGAACCTTCACATCGATGTCCGAGCCCGCCGCCTTCTCGAGCGCGCCGAGCCCGAGCTCCTTCGCGTCCTCGGCGGTGCGCGCGTCGATCATCTTCTCGAGCGCGAGCACGCAGACACGTCGAATCGTCGAATCGACGTCATTGCGAAGCGTGCCGGCGAGCGCGATCACCGCGCGTGCTTCCTTCGATTTCGACAGCGACAGCGCGGCGGCGAGGCGCACCTTGTAGCTCGATCGCGGCTCGAGCTGGCGGATGCCGGTGTCGACGGTGTCGGCCGACGCCGTGCGAGCACACAGCATCCAACAAGCGGCGAGGACCGCCAGGACGCGCATCGAGGACACCGTAACACGTGAGCTGGATCGCCGAATCAGGGCATCGTGGCGACATCTCCCACCACCCGCTCACCTTGGCGCTCGTCGTAGGATACACACATGTCTCTTCTCGATAGCGTGCGCGTACTGGGCGCCATGGCACGGGTCACCGCGCCGACGATCGTCGACATCGCCCGCGGCGCGCTGCCACGCACGACGGTTGACGAGCGCGCACGCTGGTTCGGCAAGCGCGTGATCGAGCTCCTCGATGTCGATCTCCACGCGAACGGCGCACACCGCGTGCCGGCAGGCCGCGCGTACATCTACATGTCGAATCACCAGAGCCACCTCGACATCCCGATGCTGTACGCGACGTTGCCGTCACCGACGATCCGGATGCTCGGCAAGACGGAGCTGTTCCGGATCCCGCTGTGGGGACGCGGGTTGCGCGCGGCCGAGTTCATCGAGGTCGACAGATCCGATCATCAGCGCGCCGTGCAATCGATCGATCACGCCGCGCGCCTCGTCCGCGACGGCGTGAGCATCTACCTCGCGCCCGAGGGCACGCGGTCGCGTGACGGCCGGATCGGCAAGCTCAAGAAGGGCGGTTTCCACCTCGCGCTCGGTTCCGGCGCCCCGATCGTGCCGGTCGCCCTCCGCGGGACGATCGACATCCTGCCGCGGGGCGCGAAGGTGATGCAAACCGGTCGCCGGGTGGATGTCGAGATCGGCGCGCCGATCGAGGTCGCCGGGCGTGACCTGCCGGGCCTGATGGCGGAAGTACGGGATTTCCTGGTGAAGAACGTCGAGAACGCTGCAAGCACCGACGGTTAGATCGGGTATCCTCCTGAGACTGTGACCTGGGTCGTCCCGCTGGCGCTCGGGGGCTTCGCCATCCTGCTGATGGCGGTGTTCACGATGCTGTCCGCCCGCAAGCGCCACGCTGGCGTCATCGCCCCGGCCGCTACGGTCGGTCCGCGCATCCTCGTCCACGACATCAACGACGATCGCTGCACCGGCTGCGATGCGTGCGTCGCGGTGTGTCCGACGAACGTGCTCGACCTCGTCGCCAACAAGAGCCGCGTGCTCCGCTTCGAGGATTGCATCCAGTGCGAGGCGTGCATGTTCGCGTGCCCGACCGAAGCGCTCGTGATGTTCCCCGAAGGCGCCGTGCCGCCGCCCCTCAAGGTCCCCGAGATCGACGAGAACTTCCAGACGGTCGTGCCGGGCCAGTACCTGATCGGCGAGGTCGCGGGCAAGCCTCTGGTCAAGAGCGCCGCAAACCTCGGGCGCGCCGTCGTCGAGCACATGCTGCACACCGGCCTGCGCGGCGGCGCGATCGGCCAGAGCGATACGATCTTCGACGTCGCGATCGTCGGCTCGGGCCCGGGTGGGTTGTCGGCGGCGCTGACCTGCATCCAGCGCGGATTGACGTACGTGGTCCTCGAGAAGGAGCAGATGATCGCCTCGACGATCGCGCGCTACCCCAAGGGCAAGCTCGTGATGGCCGAGCCGTACGACACGACGAACCTGTCGTACCTGCCGGTGTTCGACTCGGCGAAGGAGCAGCTGATCCCGATCTGGCAGGAGCTGATCCAGCGGGTCGGCCTCGCGATCCGCCGGGGTGAATCGGTCGAGAGCGTGTCGCAGGCCGCCGACGGCGCGTTCGAGCTACGCAGCACGGTCAACAGCTATCGGGCGCAGCGCGTCGTGCTGTCGATCGGAACCCGAGGCAAGCCCCGCACGCTGCAGGTCCCCGGCGAGAACCTGCCGAAGATCTTCAACCTGCTCGACGATCCCGACGAGTGGCGTGGCCGCTCGGTCCTCGTCGTCGGCGGCGGTGACTCGGCCTGCGAGGCAGCGCTCGCGCTCGCCGATGCCGGCGCGAAGGTGATGATCTCGTACCGCGGCAAGGGCTTCAATCGCGCCGCGCCCAAGAACAAGGAGACGATCGAGGCGTACGCCGCCGAAGGCCGCATCAAGGCAAAGCTTGGCTCGCAGGTCCTCGCGTTCGAGCCCGACTCGGTCACGCTCGCGCTCGCCGACGGCAACCAGAAGCGCTACCCGAACGACGGCGCGTTCGTGCTGATCGGCGCCGATCCGCCGGTCGCGTGGCTCGAGAAGATGGGCATCAAGTTCGTCGAGCGACCGCACCAGTACCAGATGGGCAAGACCGACGACATCGTGCGGCGCTACGCACGCGCGACCGAGTGTCCCGAGGACGCGGCGCGTGCGGCAGCAGCGATCCTTGGCGGCAGCGTCGGCCATGTACCGGCGCCCGAGCTGCCGATGCCGCTGGGGTCTGCAGGTCTCGGGCAGGTCTCGGGCCCGCGCAAGTGGCTGCGCTCGGCGACCAGCATCTTCTCGACCCGCGGCGGGACCAACGGCGGCCAGATCGCACCGCCACCACCGTCGGGTGCGATGCGCGCGGCGCCGAAGGTGAAGAAGTTCGACGCGCCGGTTCCGCTCTCCGAGTTTGCCAAGCGCGGCAAGACACAGGGGCCCACGGCCGCATCGAGCTCGCGCCCCGGCACCGGCGTGCACCACGCTCACACCGGTCACGGCCGCCGCGATCAGCTGTCGGCCGGCGAGCGCACTCGGATCCTGCGCATGCTCCGCGACGAGGGCGGTCGTCTCGCCGACGAGGATTCGCAGGTCTACATCGGTGCGGCGCCGGGTGGCCGCGACGACGACTTCGACTTCGACGATCCGGGGACACGGGATCCGGGGCGCGGTCCTTCCGCCGCGGTCGTCGCGCCTCCGCCGCCGAGCGTGCGCCCCGATGTGCCGGCCAAGCCGGCCGTCGTCGTCGGCCTCGCGCAGGCGCAGGAGCGCCGCAGCAAGAAGCAGAGCGTCGCGCCGCCGCTGCCACCCCGCCGTGAAGCGCCCGCATCGGTGTCGCCACCGCTGCGTGGGGCACCTGGCGCGCCGCCAAACCGCCGCGAAGCAGCGCCGTCGGTGCCGCCGATGCGTGGAGCGCCTGCCACCGCACCGCCGCCGCTGCGCGGGGCGCCAGGTGCACCGCAACCGCCCGCGCGTCGCGAAGCACCCGCGTCCGTGCCGCCGCCGATGCGCGGCGCGCCGGGGGCGCCACCACCGCCGATGCGCCCGACCTCGTCGCCCCCGCCGCGCCCGCGCACCGAGTCGCGCGCGCCGCGGCGTCCCGTTCCGCCGCCATTCTCGGACGAGCCGACGCGTCAGGTCAACGATGACATCCTCGCCGAGCTGCGCAGCGGCCAGCTCGCGATGCCGCCACCGCCATCGTCGCCACCCCAGCGGTCGCACCAGGCGCGCCCGCACTTCGCCGACGCCGACGAGCCGACGCGGATGGCGAATATCGATCCGCTGGCGGATGACGAGACCGGACCCAAGATGCCGCGCGAGCAGCCGGGCTTCCCGGCAACTGCACCGGCGACCGATCCGATGCTGCCGAACCTCCTCGACAACCACGACGAGGCGACGAGCATCGCGAGCCTCGACAGCATCGCGGCGATGGAGCGCGCGCGCCATCACGGCACGAACGACGAGCGCACCCGCGCCGTCAACATCCGCAGCGATCCGAGCATCTCCGACATCGACTGGGATCTCGACTGAGGCCTGATGGCCGGCGATCCGAGCGAGACCCACGCGAGCATCGATCCCGCGAACGCGCCGTCCGGTGAAGGCTCGGGTGAAGGCCCCGGTGAAGGCCACGATGACACGATGCCCGCGCGCGCCGCCGGCAGCGAGCCCGCAGCGCCATCACCACCGAGCGAACGTTACCGGCTAGGCGTCGAGCTCGGGCGCGGCGGCATGGGTCGCGTCGTCGAGGCGTTCGACACCCAGCTCGGCCGCAGCGTCGCGTTGAAGGAGGTCCTGCCGCGCGCCGGCAACGGATCGGCGCGGCGGTTCGCGCGCGAGGTCCAGCTGACCGCGCGCCTCGAGCATCCGTCCATCGTGCCGCTCTACGACTCGGGCACCACGCCGGATGGCCGCCCGTACTACGTGATGCGGCGGGTGTCGGGTCGTCCGTTCGACGAGCTGATCACGCGGGCCCGCAGCCTCGAGGAACGGCTGACGCTGCTGCCCGCACTGCTCTCGGCGATCGATGCGGTGGCGCACGCGCATCGCCGTGGGGTGATCCATCGCGATCTCAAGCCCGGCAACATCCTCGTCGGTGAGCTCGGGGAGACCGTGGTGATCGACTGGGGGCTCGCGAAGGTGATCGGCGAGGAGGACGAGCCCGCGGGCGGCGATTCGATGATGCCCTCCGACTCGCTGCAGACCCAGATCGGCACGGTGTTCGGCACGCCCGGCTTCATGGCGCCCGAGCAGGCACGCGGCGAGGAGCTTGGCACGGGCGGTGATGTCTACGCGCTCGGCGCCACGCTCTACCAGCTTCTCGCGGGCAAGCCCCCGCACGCCGGTGACAGCGCGACCGACATGCTCGCGAAGACGCTGCGCCACCAGATCATCCCGCTCGAGCAGATCGCGCCGGGCGCGCCCGCGGAGCTCGTCACGATCGTCACCAAGGCGCTCGCGCTCGAGGCCGTGGATCGCTATCCCGACGCGGCCGCGCTCGGCGAGGACGTGCGGCGGTTCCTCGCGGGTCAGATCGTCGCCGCGCATCGCTACACGCCGCAGCAGAAGCTCGTGCGGTTCGCGCGCCGCCATCGCGCGGTGCTCGGCGTGATCGCGCTCGCGACCGTCGCCGTCGCGGTGATGGCGTGGATCGGCGTCCATCGCATCGTCACCGAGCGCGATGCCGCGACCGCCGCGCGTGCCTCCGCGATCCAGGGCCAGCAGGCTGCCGAGGCCGCGCGCCGCCAGCTCGCCGAACGGCACGACGCGCTGCTCGTCACCCAGGCGCGCGCGCTGCTCGACATCAACCCCACCGCGGCAGCCGCCACGTTGAAGCAGCTGTCGCCGACCTCGTCGCGGCTCGCCGAGGCGCGCGCGGTTGCACAGGCCGCAGCGACCCGTGGCGTCGCGTGGGCCATGCCGAGCACGCAGGAGCTGACGTTCCAGGCCGAGCAAGCTCCCGACGGCCGCCTGATGCTGCAGGTCTCGCGCGATGGGATGGTGCAGGTCTGGGATCTCGAGCGCCGGCGTAACGTGGTCTCCCGCACCTTCGCGCGGGATACCCGTGCTGCATGGATCAGCGGGGGCCGGTTACTGATCATGCCGCGCGCGACCGCCGCCGCGATCCTCGATGTCACGACTGGCGCCCTCGAAGCGCTGAGCATCGGCCCGATCGACTACGCGATCGCCAGCGGCAGTGGGACCCACGTGTTGTTCACGACGAGCGCCTCGGGCGTCTCGCTGCTCGATGTCGCCACCCGCGCGGTCCAGACGTTCGGTACTGGCAAGGCCAGCTCGCTGACGATCGCGCCCGACGGCAGCTGGTTCGCGTTCGTCGATGGCGGCGAGGTGATCGCGATCGATGTCACCGGCCGCGAGCTGGCACGGCGCCGGCTCGACGCCCTGCGCGTCCTCGCCTCGGCACATCGTACGCTCGCGGTCATCGTCGGCCCCGAGCTGTTCGAGCTCGCGCTCGCGCCGACCCCGACGTGGACCACCGTCCCCGTCGCGCTCACCAAGGGCGACCTGATCATCAACCTCGTCCATCGCGGGCGCGAGGTGCTCGTGGTGACGACGAAGGGCACCGTCATCGGCTGGAATGGCACTCGCGTGATCGAACGCGCGGCCTTCGAGCGCATGGGCTACGACATCGCGGTCGGCGGCGACGGCGTCGCGATCGTGCGGGCCCACGACGGTCGCTTGCGGTTCTTCGCCGATCACCTGCGCGGCGCTCTGACGCTGCCCAGCTCGCTGCTCCACGCGAGGATCGTCACGTCCCCGGGGTCGCGTCACGTCGTCGCGATCGGTCGCGGGCTCGTCGTCGGCTTCGAGCTCGACGCGATCATGCCGCGCGTGCTCCGCGTGGAGCACGGGACCGAGATGGCCTTCGTCGATGATGACCTCGCGCTCAGCTGGTCGGGGCGCGGCGACTGGGCGTGGATCGACCTCGCGACCGGCACCCGTAGCCCGATCGCGCTCGAGGCCGTCACGTTTCCGCAGCTGTGGGATATCGATCCGAGCGGCCGCGTGCTCGTCCGCGACGGCATCCCACGCCAGGCTCGCTTCGTGCTCCTGGCCCGGGGCTCGTCGACGGTGGAGGAGATCACCCGTGGCAAGGACACGTGGGCGCGGCTGCTGCCGGGAGGCCACGTGCTGCACAGCGGCGGCGACGGCCGCCTGTTCGTGCGCTCGCCGGGACAGCCCGTGCGCGAGCTCGTGAAGCTCGACGGCGCGGTCGACGGTGGCGCGCCGGTCGGTTCGGATCGGTTCACGGCGCACTCGCGCACCGGCGAGCTCGTCCGCGGCTCCCTCGAGGGCGGCGCGCTCGAGCGAGCACGCGTCGACGTCGGCAACTCCGGCTACGTGATCGCCGATCGCCGAGGCCGCGTGGTGATCGCCGAGGACAACCGACTGTCGCTGTGGGATACGACGGTCGTCGACCTCGCGACGTTCGATCGCACGATCACCCGGCTCGCCACGGTCGCCGGGGACGCGGTCGCTGTCGAGCTCGCCGATCGCGAGATCCAGCTGATCGAGCTCCGACCCGGCGCCACGCCGCATCGGTTGACGCCACCGTCGGGGCTACCGACCAGCGTGAGCCGTGATGGGCGGCTGGTCGCCGGGATCGGCAACGCGTCGCAGATCAACGTGATCGAGCTGCCGTCGCGGTCGCGGTGGAGCTTGCCCGATCTCTACGCGAGCAACGATCCAGTCGCCGTGTCGCCGAGCCGGCGCCAGATCCTGCACCGCACCGGCGGCGCGTTCGTGCTCTGGCAGCTGCCCGAGGCACCCGAGGATCTGGCGGCGTGGCTCGACGAGCTGACCAATGCCACGGTCGATCGCGATGGTCAGCTGACCTGGCCCTGGCAGACGCCCTGACAATAGACCCCGCTTCCTCATGCCGCGCTCGCGCACGGATCAGGAATTCTCCAAACGTGCCGACGGCGCCGTCACGGCATCGGCGGCGGCGCGAGAAGCGTCACGATCCGCTCGTCGCGTGCGTACAGCCCGTTGGACCCGACCACCTCGACGATGATCCGCGCGGGCTTGCCATCGATCGCGGCCAGCGCGCTGGTCCCGAACCCGATCCGCAGCGAGTGCAGCATGTCGAACGCGCCCGCCTCGAGGGACGCGACGTAACCGATGCTCGCCGGGCAGGCGAGCCCGAGCTCGAGCCCGATGTCGTCGATCGAGGCGCTGATCCTGGTGCGCGGGTTGGCTGGATCGAAGTAGTCGTTGGGGTCGCCCGGCGGCATGCCTCGGATCCGCGCGTGCACCGGCAGGTATGGATCGGACTGCGTGCCGTTGCGCTCGATGGTCACGGTGTCGGGCATCGCCTCGAACGTGATGTCTCCCGTGCCGAGCACGACCTCCCCGCCGGCCTCCGAGGGCAACGGCCAGCACGGCCCGGTGTAAGGATCCGCTGCGTTGTCACCGCAGCCCGCGAGCAGCGTCGCGACCACGCCCACGACGCGCGCGCCGTGCCGCCGCCGGATCTGCTCGCACGTGTTCGACATCCGCCGTACCTCTATCTGTAGGTACCTCCTCCGCGCGTGCAGTGCCAGGGCCATGAATCCGCGTACGAGGCGTGCGCATCGAGCATGCGCGCATCGAGCTTGGTCGATGTGGCTGGCGGTAGAGCGTGCGGGCGCGAGCCGAGTGTACGGAACGCGGACACCCTGCGATCGCAAGCACACCGCGCAGCCAGTGCAAGCGGTTTTCTACCGGCCGCGGAGAGAAGCCTGTAATGTCTGCAACGATGCTAACGAAGCGAAGCCTACTCATCCCACTCCTCCTGGCCTCCACCACCGCATGCGGCGACGACAGCGGATCCAACTCTCCGGACGCCTGCCCGAACGGTGATTGCGGCGTCGCGATCACGGACCCCGATGGCGGCAACATCATCTTCGAGTACATCTACGTCGACAGCGAGCTGCAGGCTGGACTCGGCCTCCCCACCAACACCGCGACCCGCATCATGGCGTACTTCATGTCCGCGCAGACCCCCGAGTCCAGCGCGCTGCCGATGGGCGGCAAGTGCGTCAGCCTCGACACCATCAAGGGCTGGCCGATGCGTTACGGCATGCCACACACCGATCTTGACGTCGGCACGTTTGCGATGAAGGGCAAGAACACGGCCGGCACCGACACGACGATCTCGCTGGCGAAGATGATGAACACGCGCGACAACATCGGTCGCCCGCACGACGTGTTCTATCAGCACATCTCGCCCAACGCGGGAGCCAACCTCAAGTTCGACAGCTCGTACGACGCGGTGTTCGGCGGCACGGCGGACTTCCCGGCCACGACCCTGCCAAACGCGCTGTTCCTGCCCGCCGACTACGCGATCGGCACGCCCGCGCTCGAGGACAACGGCCCGCTCCGTCCGACTGCGGACTACACCGTGACGTGGACGCCGGCGACGTCGTCGAACCTGCCGGCGGGCGACGAGGTGCTGGGCCTGGTGTGGCTGATCGACAGCAATGGCTCGCCGAGCCATCTGTGCGTGACGCAGCACTCGACCGGCACGTTCACGATCCCGAAGGAGACGATCGCGGACTACAAGGTGATCTCGACCGCGCGTGGCTCGAACCCGAACAAGGTGATCTTGTCGCGTCAGGCCGTCGACCACCGCCTCTCGCGCCTGCCGAACACGGCGGCCGGCAACAACCGCCGGATCGACATGCTCGGCATCACGTGCTGGATCCAGCTGATGAACGTCGAGTAGCGCTCGCGATGGCCAGCTGACCTGGCCCTGGCAGACGCCCTGACGGGTAGGATAGGCGCCACATGCTGGCCACGCAGATCCGACAGAAGGACAGCGTCTTCTACTTCTGTGCCTATCCCGTTGACGACGTCCTCGACAAGGCGCGCTTCATCAGCCGGTTCTACGCCGAGGGCGCGCCGAGCCTGCCGGGCGAGGAGGTCGCGGACGACGACGAGGTCGCGAAGTTCATCTCGAAGATCGAGGCGACGGACGCCGCGTTCCAGCGCCAGCTCTCGAAGGCGAAGGTCAGCCAGATCCAGAACTTCTACGAGACCGCGGCGAGCCAGCCGCCGATCCCGGGCACCGTCCTGCTGTTCACCGACGAGAAGCTCAAGTTCGAGCCGGTCAAGCCGTTCACGGATGTCGGCAACCTCCAGGAGCCGCGCGGCAAGTACCTCATCATCGACGGCCAGCACCGGCTCGCCGCGCTGCACTTCTACCGCCGTCAGCACCCGGAGGAGGCCAAGACGATCCACGTGCCGTGCGTGATCTTCGACGGCAAGAGCGAGGACTTCGCGACCGAGATGTTCGTGATCATCAACTCGACGCCGACCCGCATCAACAAGAGTCACCTCGTCGATCTCTACGAGAAGGTGTCGTGGGCGGCGCCCGACAAGAAGTTCGCGGCGCGCGTCGTCGATCACCTGTATCGCGAGGCCGACAGCCCGCTGCGCTACAAGATCAACCGGCTCGGTGGGCGCAGCAAGCAGGAGAAGTGGATCCTCCAGGCCGAGCTGTTCAACGAGCTGCACCGGTGGGCGACGTCGGAGTGGAAGAAGCTCGGCAAGAAGCAGAACCTGCCGCGCGAGGCCGAGCGCTACTACGAGATCGTGCGCGACTTCTTTCGCGCCGCCGAGAAGGTGTGGGGCGAGGCGTGGGGCCACCCGCGGTTCATGCTGACGCGGCCGGTGACGCTCAAGGCGATGCTGCGGGTCTGCGCCGATCTCGCCGCCGACGACGCGGAGCCGAAGGAAGATCGCGTGAAGCGATGGACGCGCCGGCTCGGACCGTGGACCGATCTTGCGCGCTCGTTCCAGCAGGAAGGCTTCTACGAGCGGTTCCCGGCGAAGGGCCAGGTCGAGCGCGTCGCGCGGATCCACCGCGAGCTCGGCAATGCGGCGAAGATCGACCGCCGCGGCAAAGACAAGGACGCCGACGAGTAGCGGCATGGACCGCGTGTACTTCACGTGGCCGGACCGCAAGTTCCGGTACGAGTGTCGCGGTTGCGGCGCGTGCTGCAAGGGTCACGGCATCGGCCTCGACGTCGCCGGTGGTCAGCTCGTCCAGCTGCTCGCGAAGCGACCCGAGATCACCGCGTTCCTGCGCCGCCGCGGCGACGCGATCACCGCGTTCAACCCGCGCGATCGCTGCTGGTTTCTCGCCGGCGACGGCCTGTGCCGCATCGAGCTCGAGGACGGGCGCGCCGCGAAGCCGGCGTCGTGCCGGCTGTTCCCGTTCAACCGCGTGTTCCAGATCGGTGGCTACACGATCGTCGACTACAACAGCGTGATCTGCCCGCTCGCCGTCGGTGACGATGGCGTGACCCACGCCGAGATCGCGGCCGAGATCGCGAGCATCAGCGACCCGTGCGTCGTCGGCACCCAGCTCCCCGCGCGCGATGCCGAGGCCGAGGGCAAAACCTTCGTCGAGACCGAACGCGCGATCGCCACCGCCGTGTTTGCCGCCGCGGAGCTTCCAGATGCCGAGGCCATGCTCGCCGCCGCGTGGGCTCCCCAGGCGGATGGTGATGCGCTCGCAGCCGAGCGGACAAACGCGGATGCCGCGTTCCACGCGATCGCTGGCGCGGCGTGGCACGTGCCGACCGCATCGACGCTCGCCGCCGCCTGCTGGCTCACGCCGTCGCTGCGGTTCAACGAGCTCTACGGCCCGCGCCAGTACGCAACGCGCTCGGCGATGTCGCCGGTGCTCGC
Organism: Kofleriaceae bacterium; assembly: GCA_046590445.1. GTDB lineage: Bacteria > Myxococcota_A > Polyangia > Haliangiales > Haliangiaceae > JABFXX01. The sequence goes on along the minus strand of JBKJUF010000369.1, from coordinate 34,423 downwards.
GCGGATGTGGCTCGCGTGGATCGGGTTCGCCGCGCTCGGCGAGCGGCTCGCGCAGCGCACGCTCGGCCTCCAGGAGCTGACGACCGTGTGGTCCGAGCAGGCGCCGCTGCTGCACGCGGTCGCGCGGTGGACCGAGACGCCGACCCTCAAGCCTGGCCCGATGGAGCTGCCCGGGACCGATCCCGGTGGGCTCGTCCGCAAGCTGGGGATGGCATTCGTCGAGAACCGCAAGGCGAAGCAGCCGTTCGGCGCGCTCGTCACCGCGCTCGGCGGCGATCCAACGACCCGCGTCACCGCCCTCAAGTCCGCGGATGCCTTGCTCCGCGCCGGGTTCGCGCGCTGATCGCCACGCGAGGTGGCAATCGCCGGTAATCACGCCGGACGTGCTTCTACGCTATCGCGCCCTCCGAGAAATGCGTATGGTCCCGCCGCCGTCGTGGAGGCCCCTATGCGTACGCTCATCTGCCTGCTCTCGATCCTGGTTCCGTCCATCGCGCTCGCCCAGCCGGGCGGCGCACCGCCGCCGCCGCCGCCGCCCGGTTATGGCCCGGCGCCAGCGGCCTATGGCCAGGCGCCGAACCACAAGCACGGCATGACGTTCGAGGCGAACCTCGGCGTCGGCCTGCTCTGGTTCTCCAAGGACGGCGAGTCGAGCGACAAGGAGACCTCGCTCGGCGGCCTCAACCTCGGGGTCGGCGGCTGGGTCAACCCGCAGCTCGCGATCACGCTCCGGGTCGCCGGCGTGACGTACAGCGAGGACATCATGGGCGAGACCGCGCGCTTGACCGCCGGCTTCGTCGGTCCGAGTGCCCAGTACTGGGTCAGCGAGAACGCGTGGATCGGCGGCGGCCTCGGCCTCGGCTTCATCCAGGCGACCTACGCCGGCCAGTCCGAGAGCAAGACCGGCCTGGGTCTCGATCTGCGCACCGGCTACACGTTCTCGACGACCTCCGAGAACACGTGGAACCTCTCGTTCGAGCTGACGCCGTCGTCGATCGAGGAGGTCACGGTCTGGGGCGCGGCCGTGCTGTTCGGCTATCAGCACCTCTAAACCACCAGGATTATTCGGACTCCTCGAGCCTGGTGGCCCTTGCTGCCGGGCTTTGTCGCGTGCTAGATCCGCCGCTTCTCGAATCTTTCGAGGAAATACGCACGACACCCGAGAGTACCGGCCGTGGCTCCCCAGGAGTTTCCGGTGCTCGACGACGGTGTCGGTGGCAACCAACGACAAGGACCTGACAATGGAAACGATGGCAGAAGCGACGGCGCAGAACCCGATCAGCATGCGGGCCCTGCTCGAAGCCGGCGTCCACTTCGGACACAACACGGGCCGCTGGAACCCGAAGATGAAGCAGTTCATCTTCGGCGCCCGTAACGGCATCCACATCATCGATCTGCAGCACACGGTGAAGCTGTTCCGCCAGGCCTTCCAGGCCGTGGTCGACACCACCGCGCGCGGCGATACGATCCTCTTCGTCGGCACCAAGAAGCAGGCGCAGGACGTGATCGTCGAGGAGGCTGGTCGCTCGGGCCAGCACTACGTCACCCAGCGCTGGCTCGGTGGCACGCTCACCAACTTCAAGACCGTGAAGGGCTCGCTCGAGCGCCTGCGCGGCCTCGAGAAGATGGAAGAGGACGGCACGCTGTTCTCGCTCACCAAGCGCGAGCAGGTGATGATCCGCCGCGATCGCGACAAGCTGATGAAGTCGCTCGGCGGCATCAAGGGCCTCACCAAGCCCCCCGGCATGCTGTTCGTGATCGATCCCCACAAGGAGCACATCGCGGTCGACGAGGCTCGCAAGCTCGAGATCCCGGTCGTCGCGATCACCGACACCAACTGCGACCCCGATCAGATCGACTACGTCATCCCGGGCAACGACGACGCGATCCGCGCGATCAAGCTGTTCGCCTCGAAGATCGCCGAAGCCGCGATCCTCGGGAACAAGGTCTACAAGGAGAACGCCCGGACCCGCGGCCAGCAGGAGCGCGAGGACGTCAGCGAGCGCGTGATCCACGTGTCGTCGGGCGGCGATGGGCCGCGCGTCGAGATGTCGACCGGCAGCAGCATGTTCAACCCCGAGGCCTCGGCCTCGCCTGACGAGCAGAAGTAAGAGGAGCGGTCATGGAAGTCACGGCAACCCTGATCAAGGATCTGCGCGAGCGCACTGGCGCCGGCATGGCCGACTGCAAGAAGGCGCTCGTCGAGGTCGGCGGCGACGTCGACAAGGCGATCGACTACCTGCGCACCAAGGGTCTTGCGAAGGCGGCCAAGAAGGCCGGCCGCGAGGCGACCGAGGGCGCGGTGGTCTCCTACATTCACGGCGGCGGCCGCATCGGCGTCCTCGTCGAGATCAACTGCGAGACCGACTTCGTTGCCCGCAACGAGGACTTCGTGAGCTTCACGAAGGAAGTCGCGCTGCAGATCGCGGCGATGAACCCGCAGTTCGTTCGCAAGGAAGAGGTCGATCCGAGCGTCGTCGAGAAGGAGCGCGCCGTGCTCCTCGCGAAGGCCAAGGAGAGCGGCAAGCCTGACCAGGTCGTCCAGAAGATGGTCGACGGCCAGATCACGAAGTGGATGAAGGAGATCTGTCTCCTCGACCAGTCGTTCGTGAAGGACCCGGACAAGACGATCGATCAGGTCCAGCAGGCCCTGATCGCGAAGATCGGCGAGAACATCAAGATCCGCCGCTTCGTCCGGTTCGAGCTCGGCGAGGGTCTCGAGAAGAAGAAGGGCGACTTCGCCGCTGAAGTCGCCGCGCAAGCCGGCCTGACGTCCTGACGACTGGCCAGGCAACTCGGGTTGCCACCTGTTCGCACGCGTAAGCGAGCGGACATTCTAGGTGCCCCCACCGTGCGCCTGGGCACGCGTGCTGCACTGCGGCACGCGCATGCGCACGATCCTAGCTTCCTTCTTGTTCGCCTCCCTGGTCACGGCCTGCACCGACGCTCAGGTCGAGGAAGGTGGCGCCGACATCAACGGCGACGAAGAGAAGGCCGACGGTGCGCAGGGCATCGAGGTCTCTGGCCGGCTCCGTCCCGGCACCGTCGACTTCATGCTGTCGACGGCCGTGCCGCGTCCCGGCTACATCTTCTACGCCGCGGAAGGCACGAAGCTCGGCCTCGAGGTCACCCAGGGCGGGTCGTCTGCCGGCCTCGACACGGTCCTCAAGGTGTACGGCCCCCGGCTCTCGGATGGCAGCTATCCCAAGACGCTCGCGACCGATGACGACTCGGGCTACGGCAAGCTCTCGAAGATCCGCGAGCTCACGGTCTCGATCCCGGGGTTCTACCTCGCCGAGGTCACCAGCCCGGCGCTGCCCGCATCGGCAAAGGCGCGGCTCAAGCTGTCGTGCACCGGCACCTGCGATACCGATCTGCCGGTCGCGCCGCTCGGCTTCGACATCCGCTGGTTCCAGCGCGCCGCCGAGCGCAAGGCGCTCTCGCTCCAGGCGTACGCCGTCGCGACCAAGAAGCTCGAGGCGAAGGTCGCCGCGACGTCGCCGCAGAGCTGGGCGGTCGTGCTCGACATCGACGAGACCACGCTCGACAACAGCGCCTACCAGAAGGCCCGCGCCGACCTCGGCCTCGGCTTCTCGCCCGCGACGTGGACCGGATGGGTCAACCAGAAGGCCGCGATCCCGGTGCCGGGCGCGCCCGCCTTCATCGCGCGCGTCCGCCAGCTCGGCGGCAAGGTCGTGTTCGTCACCAACCGGATGGACGCGACCGAGTGCGCGCAGACCCGCGAGAACCTCGCCGCGAAGTCGATCGCGTACGACGGCCTGCTCTGCAAGACGACGACGTCGGACAAGAACCCGCGCTTCGAGCAGGTCCGTACCGGCACCGGCACCGGCCTGCCGCCGCTGACCACGCTGATGTACGTCGGCGACAACATCCAGGACTACCCGCTGCTGACGCAGGACGTCCGCAAGCAGCCCGACGCCGCGTTCGCCGCCTTCGGCGAGACCTTCTTCATCCTGCCGAACCCGATGTACGGCAGCTGGGAGAAGAACCTCGACTGACGATCAGTCCACGGTTCCGTGCGTCAAACGGAGCGGCATCAACTGCAGCTTCTCGAGAACTTGTCGCCGCCTCCGCAATCGAGACACGAGAAGTCAGGTACTCCGAAGTCGCCAGTGACGGGGGCCAAGTACAGAACTTCGGTGTCGAGCTCCTCTCTGGGACAGGAGTCGTAGACGCAGAGATCCTGACACCATCCTGGAGCTGACGATCCGCGGTATCTGACTGTCGCCCCGCTCAGGAATTCCAAAGCGAGCGGCCCGCGAGCAATCGCGTCGGAGTAGCTCGTGTATTCACGGTCGAACGTCAGAGCTCGACCATCCCCGGATGCCTCCAGCTGCACGACTTCTCCATCGACTCTGACTTCAGTCACTTCGCTCGACATCGTCGCGCGGATGCCGAACGTCATCGATGTGGAGCTCTCCGCTCCACATCCGGATAAAGCCGCGGTGAAAGCGATCACGCCGGTCACGAGAGAAGCGGTTCGCCTCATCGATTCCAACATAGCATGATGGCTCACGTGGCCTCGCGACGCTGCGAGCGGTACGCTCGAGGCAGTGCACGTCTGCGGCGAGTGCGGACAGGGCTACGAGCGCGAGGGTTACTGCGCCTCGGATGGCCATGCCCTGGTCGCGTCGGGCGATCCGCTGCTCGGCACCGAGGTGCTGCGCTACCGGCTCGCGCGCGTGCTCGGCGAGGGCGGCATGGGCCGCGTCTATCTAGGCGTCCAGCCGCAGATCGGCAGCCGGGTCGCGATCAAGATCCTGAGCGAGCACTGCGCCCGCGATCCCGGCCTCGTCGATCGGTTCTTCAGCGAGGCGCGCGCGGTCAACCTCGTGCGTCACGAGAACATCGTCAGCGTCATCGATCTCGCGAAGCTTTGGGATGGCCGGCCGTTCATCGTCATGGAGTTCGTCGAGGGCATGACGCTCGGCAAGCTGATCCGCGGCGGGCAGGCGCCGCTCGGTGGGATCGTGCAGGTGTTCAGCGATGTGCTGTCGGCGCTCGACGCGGCGCACGCGATCGGCATCGTTCATCGCGATCTCAAGCCTGACAACATCATGGTCACCGGCAAGGGCCACGCGAAGGTGCTCGACTTCGGGATCGCGAAGCTGTCGGGCGGCATCAACGATCTCGCATCGGCGCGTACCCGCACCGGCGCGTTGCTCGGCACGCCGTCGTACATGGCACCGGAGCAGATCAGCGGCGCCGAGAAGGTCGACGCGCGCAGCGATGTCTACGCCGCCGGCGTCGTGCTGTTCGAGGCGGTGACGGGACGCGTGCCGTTCCAGGCGGTGCAGCTGTTCGATCTGATGCGCGCGCACGTCGAGCAGGCGCCGCCGTTGCCGCGATCGATCCGGCCGGACGTACCCGAGGCCGTCGAGCAGGTGATCCTGACCGCGCTCGCGAAGGATCCGGCGCATCGCTTTCAGACCGCGGGTGCGATGGCGCATGCGCTCGAGCTCGCATCGGCGAGCCTGCCGCCGTCGCAGTGGCGCGACCTGTCGACGCGCAGCGCGCCGATGACGCGGGTGTCGAGCGCACGGAGCGGGGCGCCGTCGACCGCGCTGCCGATCACAGGTGGGCGTGACACCCGCCGCGACACGCCGCCGGCACACTCGGCCGTCCACCTGCCGACCGAGGCGAAGCCGCGGGCCGCGACGCGCGCTCGGGTGCTGCCGGTGCTCGCGCTCGGTCTGCTCGGCGTCGGCATGGTGGTCGGCGCGACGGTGTGGATCACGAGCCGCCGGCAGCCGAGCCAGCCGAGCGCACCGATCGCGCAGCCCGTGGTCGCCGATGCCGGCTCCGTCGACGCGACCGCGATGGTGGTCGTCCCACCAGCCGCGCCCGACGCGGGCGTGCCGGTGATCGCGATCGCACCGACACCCGCGCCTGCCGCAGCTCCCGACGTGCCGCGTGCCGGCGATCGCGCGGGCCCACGCGCACCAGCGCCGCGACCGTCGCCGCCGCGGCCTTCACCGGCCGGCGCCGCCCCCGTGCCGCCGACCCCGTCACCGGTCGCCAGGAACCCGCCATCCGGGCATGCACCAGCGGCATCCCCCGATCCGCTCGCGTTGCCGCCGACATCGGAACGGGCGCAGCGCGAGGCGATCGCGAAGGAGTACCGGATGCATCCCGACCACGTCGCGATCCCCGGCGAGATCCCGATCAAGCGGCGGCCTCGGATGTCGCGCGGCAGCTACGACCCCAAGCACTTCGACCACAAGCGATTCCTGCCATACGCACTGAAGCTCGCGCGCGCCGAGCTCGCCGACGCGGTCCTGGTGCGCGTCGAGCTCACGGGTGTCGGACCCGATGGGTCGATCGACATCTCCGACGCGTCGGTCAACGAGGGCGCGCAGTTCGCGTTCCAGAGCACGACGGGCAACAGCGAGGGCTGTATGGTCCACATCGACGTCTACCCGCGAAAGGTCGAGACGTACATGGCGTCCTCGGTGGGCTGCGGGCGCAAGCCGCTCGGGAGGCCGCGGTGCGAGCTCGCCGAGGTATTCGCCAAGGCCCAGGTCATCGGCACCGCGGCCAAGCGGGCGACGCTGACGGCGCACCACAACGGCTGGGTGTTCAGCGCGACCGACCTGACGTGGTCGCTCCCCGACGACTGCTGAGCTCGGTCGCGACCACTACGGGCCGGCCGCGAGGTTCTGCAGGACCTCGTCCGTCGTCAGCGCGCGGCAGTAGATGGCGACGAGGAACATGCGGCCCGACCACGACACGCCGCCGTCGATCGCGTTGCCGAGCGTCACCGGCAGGGTGGCTTCCCAGTTGTCGAAGGTGCCGCCCGTCACCGACGCTCCACGCTGAGCGCCGTCGAGGTAGAGCGCGCGGACGCCGGCGATCGTGCGGGTGTGGACAAGGTGGACCAGGTCAGTGCTCGCCGCCTGTGTGCTCGCCAGCTTCGTCGATGCCGTCGTCGTGCGGATCTGTCCGTAGTAGGCACCCGCTTCGAGACCGAGGCTGAGCACCGAGATGTTGTTCGCCGCTCCCACGGCCACGATGCGCGCGGCGCCGATGCCGACCGTCGTCGTGGCGGCGACCCAGGCCTCGGTCGTCACCTCGCCAGAGGCCAGGCACGCATCCGTGATCTTGGTTGCGGCTGCGGCGCTGACGGCCGCGCCCGCGGAGGGCTGGAACTCGATCCCGCGGGGGATCCAATCGGTAGCCGTGCCGAGCTGGATGTCGAGCGCCGGCGCGATGCCCGATACATCACGGGTGATCACGCCGGTTCCTTCCTCGAACGTATACAGGGCGCGGAGCCCGTCGGTGACACGCGTGACGGCCGCGTCGTCGGTATCGATCGCAGCTGCGTCGGCGACCGGCTGGAACCCGCTCCGGCCGCAGCCGAGGAGCAGGCACGCCACGACCGCGAGGTACATCACGCGATGGTAACATCGGCGCGAAGCCGGGTACGCATCGCGACGTTCACGAGAGCAACGCGAGCGTCGTCGTCACGTCGACGGGCTATCCTGGTCGGACCTCATGTACCGGCTCTGGCTGTGCCTGCTCGTCGCGTGCCACGGCAGCAACACGCCGGGCGGCAGCGTCGACGACGCGGCGGCGATCGATGCGCCGAAGTCCGCAGCGGAGCGCGCGTGCGAGGACGTCACGGTCGGCTCGCCCGTCGAGAACCGCGAGCGAATCCAGGCCTGCCTCGACGCGCCGTGGGGGTACGCCTACCTGCGAGCCGAGACGTACCCGATCGATCGCGGCCTCGTGATCGATGCCGGCGACGTGCTCGCGGGGCCCGGCCCGACCGACCGCGCCCGCATCGGACCGGCGATCGCGAGCGCACCGTTCGCCGTCGTCTCCAACGCGATGATCAACGTCGTCAACACGACCGGCGGCGAGACCGGCGGGACGCTGCGCAACGTCACGCTCGATCTCCGCGACGCGCGGCCGATCGGCAACGGGCGGATGTTCGGGATCCGGATCGCGTTCGACGGCAACGTCGTCGAGGACGTCGAGATCACGAGCACGCCGATGCCGTGGCGGGAGGTCCCGACGGTGTCGCTCTACTTCGGCACCGGCTTTCGCAACCGCGCGGCGCGTATGCACATCCACGGCACGGCATTCGGCGTCGCGTTCGTCAACGGCAACACGGCCGCGATGACGCCGTCGCTCGATCGCGCGGTCATCGAAGACAACCGTGGCGATGCGGTCACGTTCGCCGGCTACGGCAAGCTGACGAACAGCATCGTGCGACGCAATGGCTTCGACGACGGCGACAGCGGTGCGGGGACCCGGCTGCCGCCCGGCGGCGCCCTCTACGCATCGCACGTCAACACCCACGGCGGCTGGATCGAGGGCAACACGATCACCGACGCCTGCGGCGCGGATCTCGAGCTCAACATGACGACCGGCTTCGTGGTGCGAGACAACGTGTTCGCGAATCCCGGCTGGCCGGGACGCAACGGCATGCGCAGCGAGCTCCGGCCCGGCGAGCTGTCGTACGACGTGCCCGCTGGGTTCTGCCGTTCGACGATGACGGCGCTGCTGATCGCGCTCGCGCGCTCGGAGTTTCGTGGCAACACGTTCCTCAACGACAACCGTCCCGCGAACACGAGCGCGGCGACATCGAACGGCGGCAGCGAGGAGTGGTTCGGTCCGAGCAAGACGGACCTGCCGGTTCCCGACGGCACCTCGATCGCGGTCGCCCTCGTGCTCGGCCGGACCCATCGAGCCTCGGACGGCGTCGTTCACTACGCCGTGGGCAACACGTTCGCGAACAACCACATGGCCTCGACGAGCGGCACCGCGGGACTCGGCTGGTTCGCGGGGCGCGACACCGGCTTTGGCCCCGGCGGCACGTGGAACGCGGCCACGACCGCGAACGTGTTCGACGACAACAGCCACTGCGCGCCGAACAGCGGTCCGTGCTCGCCAGCACCGTTCACGGTGCGCTGCGGCGACAACCGGTACGCCCCGGGGATGGCGACCTGCGTCGCGGCAGGCGCGACGAACGCGTTCGATGGCGTCGGCACCGGCAATTCGTGCAACCGCGACGACTTCACGCACGAGGGCGCGAGCCACGATGTGCGCCGCAACGACGGCTGCGCACACTACTGACGGCTGCGGGGCGGACGCCTCTGCGCGCCCGGTGGTATGCCTCCGCCGTGAGTAACGCCAAGGCCCAGACCGCGATCACGCCGACCCGCGCCGATAACTACCCCGACTGGTACCTCAAGGTGATCGAGGCGGCCGACCTCGCCGAGAACTCGGACGTCCGCGGCTGCATGGTGATCAAGCCGTGGGGCTACGCGCTGTGGGAGAACATCCAGCGCGCGCTCGACGGGATGTTCAAGGCGACCGGCCACGTCAACGCGTACTTCCCGCTGTTCATCCCGCTCAGCTACCTCGAGAAGGAGGCCGCACACGTCGAGGGCTTCGCGAAGGAGATGGCGGTCGTCACCCACCACCGCCTCGAGTCGCGCGGTGGCAAGCTCGTGCCGGCAGGCGAGCTCGCCGAGCCACTGGTCGTGCGGCCGACGTCGGAGCTCATCATCGGCGCGAGCTTCGCGAAGTGGGTGAAGAGCTATCGCGACCTCCCGCTGCTGATCAACCAGTGGGCGAACGTCGTGCGCTGGGAGATGCGGCCGCGGATCTTCCTGCGGACCGCGGAGTTCCTCTGGCAGGAGGGCCACACCGCGCACGCGACGTCCGAGGAGGCAGTCGAGGAGACGATGACGATGCTCGGCGTCTACGCCGACTTCGCCGAGAACTGGATGGCGATGCCGGTGATCCAGGGCGAGAAGACCGCAGGCGAGCGATTTCCGGGCGCGGTGCAGACCTACTGCATCGAGGCGATGATGCAGGACCGCAAGGCGCTGCAGGCCGGCACGTCGCACTTCCTCGGCCAGAACTTCTCGAAGGCGATCGGCATCAAGTTCCAGGACGCCAAGGGCGAGCAGGTCCACGCGTGGACGACGTCGTGGGGCGTCTCGACGCGCCTCATCGGCGGCATGATCATGACCCACGCCGACGACGACGGCATGGTGTGCCCGCCGAAGCTCGCGCCCGAGCAGGTGGTGATCGTGCCGGTGATCCAGAAGCCCGAGGATCGCGAGCGCGTGATGACGTACTGCAAGGCACTCGAGCGAGAGCTCGAGGCGCAGTCGTTCGGGGGAATGCCGGTGCGCGTGCACGTCGATAGTCGCGACATGGGCGGTCCCACGAAGATCTGGCAGTGGATCAAGAAGGGCGCGCCGATCCGTCTCGAGATCGGCCCGCGCGATCTCGAGAAGGACGCGGTCTTCATGGGCCGCCGCGACAAGGGCCCGAAGGAGAAGGTCGGGATGCCGCGCGCCGAGCTCGTGGCAAACATCGCGACGCTGTTGCAGGAGATCCAGGACACCTTGTTCAACCGTGCAAAGGCGTATCGCACCGAGCACACGCGCGTGATCGACACCAAGGCCGAGTTCTACGCGTTCTTCGCCGCGCCGAAGACGAAGAAGGACAACGACCCGACGCCGATCCACGGCGGGTTCGCGATGACGCACTTCAACGGCGACCCCAAGCTCGAGGCGCAGATCAAGGACGACCTCGGCGTCACCGTGCGGTGCATCCCGCTCGAGCCCGGCGAGCCCGGCACGTGCCCGTTCACCGGGCAGCCGAGCGCCAAGCGCGTGGTCTGGGCGAAGTCTTACTGAGCCTCGCCTGCAGGCAGCCGCGCGAGCTACGCGCGTTGAATCTTCTCGAGCGCCGCGCGGATCGGCGCGGGGATCGCGACCGGCACGCGGGTCTTGCGATCGACGAACACGTGCACGAAGTGGCCGTGCGCGGCCGCGAGATCCTGGCGGCCCTCGAAGATCGCGATGCCATACGTCACCGCGCGGGTCCCGAGCTTGTCGACACGGACGCCAGCCCGTAGCGGCGTCGGATACGCGAGCGGCACGTGGTACTGGCAGTGCGACTCGACGACGAGGCCGATCACGCTCGCGGTCGCCGGCTCGAGGCCGCCCTCGGTCATTAGATATGCGTTCGCGGCGGTATCGAAGAAGCTGTAGTACGCGACGTTGTTGATGTGGCCATAGATGTCGTTGTCCATCCAGCGCGTCGTGATCGACGTCTGATAGGGGTACGACGCGAGGGGTGGACGGTCGGTGGGCATGGGTTCACCAGTACGCGAGCGCACGCTCGAACAACGTCACGAGCAACGGCTCGGTGATCTCGCACGGCGCATTACCGAGCAAGCGCTGCTGCGGCAGCGTCCCGTCCACGAGCGCCGGCACGTCCGCGGACGTGTAGCCGACGCCGGCGATGCCGTTGGGGATCGCGATCGCCCGCATCAGCTCGATCACGCGCGCCGCGAGCACCTCGCCGGCATCGTCCGGCGTCGCCCCGCGCACGTCGGCGCCGAGCAGCGCGGCCACTTCGAGGTGACGCGCCGGCGCGAGCGTACCGGTCGCGCGGAACACCGCCGGTGCATTGACCGCGACCGCCATGCCGTGCGGGACGAGCGGCGCGTCGGGATAGCCAGCGGCGTGAAACGTTCGCACGTGACCGGCGACCGCGTAGGCCATCGCGTGCGGGACGTGCACGCCGGCGTTGCCGAACGCGATGCCGGCGAGCGTCGCGGCCCACATCACGCCCTGGCGCGCCTCGGCATCGGCGGCATCGCGGACCGCGCGCTCGAGGTAGTTGCCGAGCAGCCGCAGTGCCTCGCGACAGCCGAGATCGCTCCACGGGTTCGCGCCCTGGCTCAGCGGACGCGCGGTGGCTGGCGCGGGCGCCGGGCGCGTGGTGAACGGTCGCGCGGTGAACGACTCCGCCGCATGGCACAGCACGTCCATGCCGCTCGCCGCGACGACGCTCGCCGGCATCGTCGACGTACATCGCGGATCGACCAGCGCCTCGCTCGGCCGCAACCGCGGCGACGCGATGCCGGTCTTCGCGTGGAGCGCGAGCCAGTCGAAGATCGCGATGCCGGTGACCTCGCTGCCCGTTCCCGAGGTCGTCGGGCAGGCGAGGTGCGGTGCGAGCGGCCCTGGGATCGCACGGGCATCACCGATCGGCGCGTTGACGTACGCGCGCAGCGGCGCCGGATACGTCGCGTAGAGGTTCGCGGCCTTCGCGGTGTCGATCACCGAGCCGCCGCCGAGCGAGACATAGCCGTCGACGCGGGCCTCGCGCGCGAACTCCGTCGCTGCCTCGAACGATGCATCGGTCGGCTCGATCGCGACGTCGTCAAAGATCACGGTGTCTATCGCGGCCGCGCGGAGCGACGCGTGGACCTCGGCGAACCACGGCGAGCTGCGGAGCTGGCGGTCGGTGAACAGCGCGGCTCGCGACATCCCGAGCGCGCGCGCCCGCACGCCGACCTCGGCGAGGCAGCCTCGCCCGAACGTCACGCGTGACGCGTCGACGGTGAACGCGGTCTCGCAGCCGGCAGCGATCGCGGCGAGGTGGGCGCAGCTCATGGCGGAAGCACGAGGTTCCACAGCACCGGCGTGTAGACGCGCGACAGGATCGTCACGCGCGCGCCATCACTCGACGGTCGCACGAGCGAGAGCAGATCGTTCTCGGCCTGGGCGAGCACCGTGAACGCTCCGTCGTGCACGCGTCCTACCTGGAACGCGTTGCGGCGCAGCGTGCCCCCGACGAGCAGGCCGCCTGCCGGGTCGAACGCGATCGCACGGATCGTCGTCAGCGGCGTCGGGTGACGCGCGAGCACCCGGCCCGCGGTATCGATCTCGTGCACCTCGGGGGTGAGTGGAACCAGCAGGCGATCGCCCGCCGCGTTGACCGCGATGTCCTCGAAGTTGCCTTCGAACACGACGCGGTCATCGGTGATCCCGGTCGCCGCATCGATCCCCAGGATCCGCTCGCGGCCGGCGATCGATCGCAGCGCGAAGCAGGGTGGTGCCTGATCGCCGGCGCAGCGAACCGCGAGCGTCTCGCCGGCGGCGTGGCGCCACAGCAGCTTGCCGGTCGCGAGCGAGTGCGCGATCAGCTCGCGGCCCCGACTGCCGCGCATGGCGGCGATCACCACATCGCCGGCGAGGGTCGCGTTCATAGGTTCGCGGGGGAGCTCGATCGACGTCGCGACGTGGGCACCACCGAGCGCGTGTTTTTCGACGCGCCGGTTGCTGCGGCTCCAGGTCAACAGCTCGCCGGGTTGATCTGCGTCCTGATCGTCGGCCTGGTCGTTGGCCCGGCGCGGCCAGCCCAGCGCGACGGTGATCCGTGCGACGTCGAGATCGCGGACCATCATCTGCCCGCTCCGCTCGACGAGTCGCGCGCGACTCGCCGGACTCATCTCGGTGAACATGACCTGATTGCCATGGACCGCGAGCTCCGCGAACCAACCCGAGGCCGCGCGGTAGATCTCGTGCGGCTGCCCGAGCCCGTCGGCCTCGATGCGGACGCGCTGCAGCCGAGGTTCGTCGGCCTTGCTCGTCGCATACAGCAGCGTGTGGTCGTCCTGCCACGCCAGCGCGGTCGGGCTCTCGAGGGGCGCGCTCTCGAACGTCCGGTTGCGCGCGAGATCCTGGATCACGATGCGTCCGGAAAACCGATCCGACTCGAGGTATGCGAGCTGGTCGCCGCGCGGCGAAGGCACGACGAGATCGGTCGTCATCCGCACCGGCCACCGGCGAACCTCGCGCCCGTTGCTGTTGACCGTCACCGCGCGCTCAGGGCTCGCCTTCGCGATGATGCGCCCGTAGAGCGTGTCACCGTGCCACCGGCCCTCGCCATAGCTGGCGACCACGTCGATCGGATCGGTTGTCGTGTAGCGCCAGCGATGGATGGATCTGGTGAGGCGCAGCGAGAACCAGACCTCGTCGCCGCGCAGCTCGAGGTGTACGACATCGTCGTGGGTCGGCACCGGCGTCGACCACACCATCGGCCCGCCGAGCTCGCGCACCTCGATGCGGTCGCTGCCGAGCGCGACCCGCTTGCCATCGGGCGACATCGCGATCGCGGTGCGCAGCGAGACGTCGAACAGGCGTCGGATCTGGGGGACTGACGGGGGTGGCGTGGATGGGGGCGGCCCATCGCTGCGGCGCACGACGATCGTGATGCCCGCGATCAGCGCGAGAGCCCCTATCGCTGCTGCGATCGGGAGCGTTCTCGGGCGACGCGCCGACACCGCGACGGGCGAGGTCGCGGTTCGCCGTCCGTGCAGCTCGCTCGCACGCTCGAGCGCCGCGAGCAGCGACGTCATGTCGAGCCAGCGCGCATCCGGCTGCGCCGCGAGCCCCCGTGCGAGCACGTCGCGGATCGCATCGGGCACCAGCGTCTCGGCAGGCGGCGCGACGAGCCGGCCCGCGACGATCTCCTCCTCGAGCGCCACCAGGGCATCGAGACCTTGCTGCGGGACCGCGAACGGCCGCGTCGTGTACAACGCTTCCCACGTCGCGACGCAGAAGTTGAACTGATCCGCGCGGGCGTCGATCGGCTCGCCGCGCAGCTGCTGCGGGCTCATGTAGACCGGCGTGCCGAGCAGCGCACCCGTCGTCGTCAGCTCGAGCATGCGGTTCGTCGACGCGCGCACGCTCGTGCCGCGCACGTCCTCACCGAGGGTCGCGAGCCCGAAGTCGGCGACACAGACGCGTCCGGACGTCTCGACGAGGATGTTGTCGGGCTTGAAGTCGCGGTGCAGCACACCGGCGCCGTGTGCTGCCGCCAGCCCTCGACCCGCATCGAGCATCATCGCGAGCCACTTCCGCCAGTCCGCGCGCGAGGCGTCGGTGCGACTCCGCAGCATCTGCCCGAGCGTCGTCCCCTGCACGAGCTCCATCGCGAGGAACAGCCGGCCATCGACGTCTCCGGCATCGTGCACGGTGACGACCGCACGGTGCGACAGCTTCGCCATCGCACGGGCCTCGCGGAGCAACCGGCCCGACGCATCGGGAGACCGCGCGAGGCTCGGGTGCACGACCTTGATCGCGACGCGACGGTCGAGCTGCGGATCCTGCGCCGACCACACGACGCCCATCGCTCCCGCGCCGAGCCGCTCGACGAGGCAGTAGCGCCCGACGGTGGCGCCGGGAGCGAGGTCGCTCAGCCCGGGCGACGAGTCGCCCGCCGGGACGGTCTGCTCGCTCGGGTCCCCACCGCTCGCGGGGCCCGCCTGCACGATCGTCGAGGCCTGCCCCGTCTCGTCTTCCCGGCGACCCATACCGGGGCGAGTATCGCATGTGGGCGGCGGCCGTTTCCTTTGCTACCGCGCGGCGCTAAGGTCCATTTGCCATGGCGAAGCCTGCCTACAAGCGCATCCTCCTCAAGATCTCGGGCGAGGCGTTGATGGGCAATCAGGGCTACGGGATCCACCCCGAGGTCCTCGACGTCGTCGCGACCGAGATCGCGGACATCGCGAACCTCGGCGTCGAGGTCGCGGTCGTCGTCGGCGCCGGCAACATCTTTCGCGGCGTCTCGGCCCGCGGCATGGATCGCGCGACCGGTGACTACGTCGGCATGCTCGCCACCGTGATGAACGCGGTGTCACTCCAGCAGGCGATCGAGAAGCGCGGCGTGACGACGCGCGTGCAGTCCGCGATCCCGATGTCGCAGCTCGCCGAGCCGTACATCCGGCGGCGCGCGATGCGTCACCTCGAGAAGGGCCGCGTCGTCATCTTCGGCGCGGGCACCGGCAACCCGTACTTCACCACCGACACCGCCGCGGCGCTGCGCTCGATGGAGATCGGCGCCGAGATCCTGCTGATGGCGAAGAACGGCGTCGACGGCGTCTACGACAAGGATCCGCGCAAGCACACCGATGCCAAGCGCTACCAGACGGTCACGTTCATGGACGCGCTCCAGCAGAACCTCAACGTCATGGACGCAACGGCCTTCGCGCTGTGCCGTGACAACGAGATGGGCATCATCGTTTTCGACATGGGGACCCGTGGGAACATCCAGCGCGTCGTGTGCGGCGAGCCGGTCGGGACCATCGTGGTCAAGGACAACCAAGAGACGCGCTTCGCGACCTGAGGAACCATGATCAACGACATCACCACGGACTCTGAAGAGGGCATGAAGAAGGCCGTCGACTCGTTCAAGCGCGATCTGCAGAAGATCCGCACCGGACGCGCGAACACGGCCATGCTCGACGGGATCAAGGTCGACTACTACGGTACGCCGACGCCGGTGAACCAGGTCGCCAGCGTGCAGGTCGTCGATGCCCGGCTGATCACCGTCAAGCCGTGGGAGAAGACGATGATCCCGGTGATCGACAAGGCGATCCGCGCGAGCGACCTCGGGTTAAACCCGGTCGCCGACGCCGACCAGGTCCGCCTCCCGATCCCGCCGCTGACCCAGGAGCGCCGCAAGGATCTCGCGAAGAGCGTCGGCAAGCAGACCGAGGAGGCGCGCGTCGCCGTCCGGGCCGCGCGCCGCGACGCCATGGACATGATCAAGGATGCCGAGAAGGACAAGCAGATCACCGAGGACGAGCGCAAGGGCGGCGAGAAGAAGGTCCAGGATCTGACCGACAAGTACATCGCGATGGTCGACGACATCGCGAAGGCCAAAGAGAAAGAGATCATGGAGATCTAGCGCCGGGCCCAGGACGCGGCGTGGTCGCCGCGCGTCGGGACAGGCTTTGGGGGTATGCTCGTCGCGCATGTCCGGTATCCCGGCGGGGGCCGGGTCGCTCCTCGGGAAGCGACTCGGCAAGTACGAGATCCTGGCGCTCCTCGCGCTGGGCGGTACGGCCGAGATCTATCTGGCGCGCATCGGTGGCGCGGCCGGGTTCGAGAAGTACGTGGTGGTCAAGTGCCTCCACGACCACCTCGCTGACGATCCCGAGTTCGTGAAGATGTTCCTCGACGAGGCACGCCTCGCCGCGTGCCTCGACCACTCGAACATCGTTCAGACGATGGAGCTCGGCGAGCACGAGAACCGCTACTTCATGGTGATGGAGTTCCTCGCGGGACTCTCGCTCGCGATGGTGGTCCGGCGCGCGGCCGAGCGGCTGCCCGGCGGCCGGATCCCCGTGCCGCTCGTCATCAACATCGCCGCGCAGAGCTGCGGCGGCCTCCACTACGCTCACGAGCGTCAATCGAACGGCAAGCCGCTCAACATCGTCCACCGGGACATCTCGCCGCAGAACCTCGTGATCAGCTTCGAGGGCGTCGTGAAGGTCGTCGACTTCGGGATCGCGAAGGCCGAGCACCGCGAGACCAAGACCAAGTCGGGCACGATCAAGGGCAAGTTCGCGTACATGTCTCCCGAGCAGTGCATCGCGACGAACGTCGATCGCCGCACCGACGTGTTCGCGCTCGGCGTGATCACGCACGAGATGCTGACGGGGCGGCGGTTGTTCAAGCGCGCGTCCGCGTACGAGACGTACCAGGCCGTGATCGACTGCAAGGTCGAGCCGCCGTCGAAGGCGAACATCGAGGTCGATCCCGCACTCGACCCGATCATCATGAAGGCCGTCGCGAAGGACAAGGACGAGCGTTACCCGACGGCCGAGGCCTTCGGTGACGCACTCGCCGGCTACCTGCACCACCGCGGCAAGGGCTCGGGGCCCGGCGACGTGTCGCGGTTCTTCGACGCGAGCTTCGCGCAGGAGATCGAGGAGCACGGCGCGCGGATGCGCGAGCTGATCTCGGGTCGCGACGTCGCGATCGACACCGGCGTCAAGTGGGACGGCGGCGAGGAGCCGCGCCGCGAGGACGAGACCGTCGACCTCGGCGGTGGCAACGACAAGTCGCTGTCGCTCGACACCGCCGATCTGATGCCCGAGCGGCCCAGCGCGGCATCGCTGTCGGACGTGATCGATGATCTGCAGCCGCCGGACGACGACGACATGCCGGCCGAGCGCACGCGGATCGAGGCGAACCCGCTCGAGAAGCTCAAGGAGCTGAACAAGATCCCGGTCGCGCCGAAGCCGACGGGCTCGATGCCGGTTGCGAACGTGCAGCCTCCGCAGGCGCACGAGATGCCAGGGACCGGGCCGCTGGCGCTACCGGCACCGCCGACCGGACCGTTCGCGGCCGCGGCCGGCGCGGCGCAACCCAAGGCGCGGTTTCCCGAGTACGCGAACCTGCCGACGATGATCGCGGAGCCCGATCCCGAGCCCAACGACCCCGACATGGCGGAGACCCAGCTCGGCGGACACGGGATGATCGCCGCGCTCGCGATGGAGCAGCAGGCCGCGCAACCGATGAACGGGCAGTCCGCGCAGCAGCCCCCGCAACAACCGCATCAGCCGCATCAGCCCCACCACAGCGCCCCGCAGGTGATGCCGCAACGCCCGAGCGCGAACCTGCCGAGCGGATATCCGGTGATGGATTCGCAGCTCAGCGCGCAGATGGCGGCCGGCGCGACGGTGTTTCCGAGCGAGAGCGGGCGGCGTCGGCAGCCGGAGAGCGGCCTGCAGCCGAGCAACGAGCCGCACCGCGCCCTCGATCTCGCGTCGCCGGTCGGCAACCAGTATGGCGAGCAGGTCGACTGGGCCGCCGCCGCGGCCGCGCCGGCACGCGCGATTCCGCTGTGGATGCTCGCCGTGATCTTCCTCGGCGCCATCGGCGTCGCGCTGACGATCACGATCATCATCGCGCGCATCGTTCGCTAGCAAGATGGTTTCGCCTCCTCGGTGTTCATCAGCGGCGAGTCACGTGTTCGTGCACGTGACGAATCCGGCGAGTCGTCCGATGTAGCTACGCACCGGCGGCGACGCGCCCACGCCAGAGCAGCGCGTCTAGCTCCGCCACGGTCTCGACGGTGTACGTCGCCTGACCCGCCGCGGCCGGTCCGCCGTAGCCCCACGTCACGACGCAGGTGTCGATGCCGGCGGCGCGCCCGGCCTTGACGTCGCTGCCGCTATCGGCGACGAAGATCGGCCTGCCGTCGTCGACGTTTAACTGGGCGAGCGCGCTGCGCACGCCCCACGGCGACGGCTTGCGCTCGGCACCCGGGTCGTCGCCGGCGACCATCACGGCGAAGCGGCCGGCGAGCTCGAGCTTTGCGAGGATGAGCTCGGTGAACGCGCGTGCCTTGTTCGTCAAGAGTGCGTACGGTCCGGGCAAGCGATCGAGCATGTCCAGGATGTGCGGATAGAGGAACGATCCCTCGGCGCACATCGTGGTGTAGCGCCCGTCGTAACGCGGCAGCACGCGCCCGAGCTGCGCGGGGTCGACGTCGCCGGTGAGCAGCCGCAGCGCACCCGTCACGAGCGCGCGCGAGCCCTGGCCGGTCAGCGGATCGATGACGTCGGGGGCGATCGGGGCGAGGCCCTCCTCGGCGAGCGTCTCGTTCAGCGCGCGGGCAATGCCGGGCCGCGTGTCGGCGACCGTGCCGTCGAAGTCGAAGATGATCGGATGGAAGTGCGGGCGCGCGTCAGCCATTGGCGCGCGCATGGCGAAACGTCGCCGGTCGCGAGACGAGGTTCGCGACCTTGCCCTCGCGGAGGAAGCTCGCGACCTGGCGCGCGGTCGCCAGCGATACGCGGGCCTCGGCCTCGACGGTGGAAGCGCCGAGGTGCGGGCTGAGCACGACGTTGTCGAACTCGCGCAGCCGCGACGTCGCGGGCAGCGGCTCGGTCTCGAAGACGTCGAGCGCCGCGCCGCTGAGGTGGCCCGACTCGAGCGCGTCGACGAGCGCCGCCTCCTCGACGACGAAGCCGCGCGACGCGTTGAGCAGCCACGAGCCGCGCTTCATGAGGCCGAGCTCGCGCCGGCCGATGAGATGGGTGAGCCGGACGTCGGCGCTGACGTGGCAGCTGACGATGTCCGATGTCGAGAGCAGCTCCTCGAAGCCGACCGGCTTCACGCCGACGTTGAACGCGGTCTCGGGGGCGACGTTCGGATCGTGCGTGACGACGCGGAGCTGCAGGCCGAGCGCGCGGTTCGCGACGACCCGACCGACGTTGCCGAAGCCCAGCACGCCGAGCGTCTTGTCGTAGGCCTCGCGAGCGAGCCACGAACGCCGATCCCACTTGCCGGCGCGGATCGAGCGATCGGCGGCGGGGATCTGGTGGATCAGCGCCATCATCAGCCCGATCGTGCGCTCCGCCGTGGTGATCGCGCTCGCACCGGGGGTGTTCATCACGGCGACGCCGCGGCGATCGCACGCGGGGATGTCGATGTTCTCGTAGCCGACACCGGCGCGGCCAACGACGAGCAGCTTCTCGGCGCGATCGAGCAGCGCGTCGTTCACCTTGGTCTGGCTGCGGATGAGGATCGCCTCGACATTGCCGACCGCCTCGAACAGCTCGTCACCCGTGATGCCGGGACGGTTCAGGACCTCGAGCGAGGCGTCCTTCAGGCACGCGAGGCCCGCGTCGGAGAATCGATCGGTGATGAGGACGCGCACGAGGTCAGCGCACCACGACGTCGTGGCCCGTCGCCGCGATGACGCGTCCGATCACCGTCACACCGTGCGGCCAGTCGGCGCCGATCGCGTCGCGGAACGCCGTCACCTTGTCCTCGGGGATGCAGCACAACAGGCCGCCGGATGTCTGCGGATCGAACAGCACCACGGAGTCCGCGTCGCTGGTGATGCCGGTGACCCGCGACGCGTACGCCGACGCGTTGTCCTTCGCGCGGTTGGGGATGGCGCCGGCGGCGATGAGCTCGCGGACGCCCTCGAACACGGGCAGCGACTTGAAGTCGATCTCGAACGTGGCCTTCGACGCGCGGGCGAACTGCGCGGCGTGGCCGAGCAGACCGAAGCCGGTGACGTCGGTGACGGCGCTGGCATTCGCCGCCCGCGCCGCGCGAGCGCCCGTCGCGTTGAGCGCCACCATCGACCGACTTGCTTGCTGGTATGGCCCCGACGTCTCGTCGAGCTTGTTCTTCCGCAGCCCGTCGTTGATGACGCCGGTACCGAGCGGCTTGGTGAGCACGAGGACATCGCCGACGCGCGCGCGATCGATGCTCCAGATCGTGTCCTTGCCGTCGATCACGCCGGATACCGAGAGGCCGAACTTGAGCTCGGGATCGAACACCGTGTGGCCGCCGACGAGCGCGCAGCCGGCTTCGTTCATGCAATCCTGTGCGCCCTGGAGGATCTCCCCGAGGATCGTCAGCGGCAGCGTCGATGGGAAACACATCACGTTCATCGCGGTGAGCGGACGACCGCCCATCGCGTAGACATCCGAGAGCGAGTTCGCGGCGGCGATCCGGCCGAACGCCCTGGGCTCGTTGACGATCGGCGCGATCAGGTCGACCGTCTGCACGAGCAGATCGCCGCTCGGCATGCGGTACACCGCAGCGTCGTCTGGATGCTCCAAACCGACGACGACACGCTCGTCGGTAGAACGCGTCACACCGGAGAGAACTTCACTCAGCCGACCCGGGCTGAGCTTGGCGCCTCAACCACCTGTCTTCGCCATCGAGGCGAGACGGATGGGACCGGAGGCTGGCGTGATGACGCATTCCTTATCGTCGGACATCGATCGAATGCTGCTCCGACTCCCCCCTGGAGTCAATGCAACAGTCGGGTAGACACCTGTTCGCGCGCGACCTACCATCTCGGGTAGGGGGCCTCGTGAAAGAGTACTTGATGACCGCCGGGCCTACCCCGGTTCCGCCTCGCGTGCTGCTCGCCAACGCGCGGCCGGTCCTCTACCACCGCGCGCCCGCGTTCTTCGAGCAGATGCAGGAGGCGCTCGACAACCTGAAGTGGGTGTTCCAGACGAGCCAGCCCGTGCTGATCCTGTCGGGCAGCGGCACCGCCGGCATGGAGGCCGCGATCACGAACTTCCACTCTCCGGGCGACAGGGTGCTCGTGCTGCGCGGCGGCCGCTTCGGCGATCGCTGGAACAACATCTGCCGCGCGTTCGGGCTCGATGTCGTCGAGGTCAGCTGCGAGTGGGGCCACGCGCTCGACCCGCAGCAGGTGAAGGCCGCGCTCGATGCTGATCCGAGCATTCGCGCCGTCTACGCAACCGCGTCGGAATCGTCGACCGGCGTCGCGCATCCGGTGCGCGAGATCGCGGCGCTCTGCAAGGGCCGCGACGCGATCTGCGTCGTCGATGCAGTCAGCGCGCTCGCCGCGTTCGACGTACCGATGGATGCGTGGGGCATCGACGTGCTCGTCGCCGGCTCGCAGAAGGCGCTGATGTGCCCGCCGGGCCTCGCGTGCGTCGGCGTCTCCGAGAAGGCGTGGGCGTTCACCCAGCGCGCGAAGCTGCCACGATTTTATCTCGATCTGAACAAGGAGCGCACGAACCAGGACAAGTCGCAGTCGTCATGGACGCCCGCGGTCACGCTGATCGCCGGCCTCGTCGAGGCGCTGCGCATGATCAAGGAAGAGGGCCTGCCGCAGGTGTTCGCGCGCCACCTGATGCTCGCCACAGCGACGCGCGAGGCGTGCCGCGCGCTCGGCTGCACGCTGTTCGCGAAGGAGTCGCCGTCCCAGGCGGTCACCGCGGTCGACGTGCCCGCGGGCGTCGACGGCAGCGAGTTCGTGAAGATCCTGCGCACCCGCTACGGGATCACGATCGCGGGCGGCCAGGAGCACCTCAAGGGCAAGATCTTCCGCATCGCGCACCTCGGCTACTACGACCGCTTCGACATCCTGACGACGGTCGGCGGCGTCGAGATGACGCTCGCGGACCTCGGCTACAAGTTCGAGCGCGGCGCAGGCCTCGCAGTCGCGTCGAAGATCTTGCAGGTCCAGCCATGACCACTCCATTCCTCGAGACCGCGCGCGCCGAGCGCGTCCGCGCGGTCATCCGCGACCTGCGCCAGGCCCACGCTCTCTCGACAATCGCGCTGATCGGCAACACGCCGGTGATCGAGCTGACGAAGGTGTACCGCCACGACAAGGTCCGCATCTTCGGCAAGGTCGAGGGCCTGAACCCGGCCGGGTCGAGCAAGGACCGGATCGCGCTCTACCTCGTCGCCGACGCGATCGAGCGCGGCGCCGTCGGACCGGGCAAGACGCTCGTCGAGGCGTCGTCGGGCAACACCGGCATCGCGCTCGCGATGATCTGCGCGCGGCTCGACCAGCGCTTGATCATCACGGTCTCCGGGGATGTCAGCGTCGAGCGGTTCAAGCTGATGAAGCAGTACGGCGCCGAGATCGTGATCACGCCGGGACCGCAGGGAACGGACGGCGCGATCGAGAAAGCGAAAGAGCTCGGTGAGATGCCGGGGCACTACTGGGTCGCGCAGCACTTCAACAAGGTCAACTCGTTCGCTCACTACGAGATGACCGGCGTCGAGATCGTCGAGCAAGTGCGCGCGCTGACCGATCGGCCGCTCGACGCGTTCGTCGCGACGTCGGGCACGACGGGGAGCCTGATGGGAATCTCGAGCCGGCTCAAGGAGAGCTTTCCCGAGGTCGAGGTCGTTTCGGTCTGGCCGAAAGACGCGATCATGGGGATTCGCAGACCCGAGGGCGCCAAGCGTCCCGGTATCTACGAGGACGCGCGCGTCGATCGCGTCTTCGAGGTTCATTCGAGCGATGCCAACGCGATGAAGCAGCAGCTCGCGACGACCGAGGGATTGCTGCTTGGCCCGTCGGGCGGCGCGGCCGTGGTGGGCGCGATCGACGCGGCGCGCCGGCTCGAGCAGGGCGGCGGAGTCGTGATGGTTCTCCTGCCGGATTTCGGAGAACGCTACCTGTCGCTCGACACGTCCACGTTCACCTAGCGACCCGGATCACACATCCGCACACATCCATGTCCGGAGGCATCGGAACGAAACGAAAAACCCTGCGTCACAACGCCGCCGGTTCTCGAGGCGCGTTGGCGATGTTTGGGATCGGTTCTCGGGCTCACCCCAGATGACGCCACGCCGACATCATGTGCTCGGTGACGCGAAACCCGACGCGCTCGTAGACGCGCGAGGCCTCGCTCGCCGGCTCGGCCACGATCACCAGCGTCTCGACGCCGGCGTCACGCACCTCACCGGCTGCCGCTGCGAGTAGCGCAGCTGCGATCCCCTGCCGGCGGTGGGTCGGCGCGGTCTGCACGTCCTGGTATCGCGCGAGCCGCCCGAGTGGTACGAGGCCGAGGCTACCGACGAGGTGCGCCCCATCGAAGGCGCCCCAGAACTGACCGATCCCGCGCGACACCAGCTGCCGTCCCCACGCGGCCCGTCGCCGCAGAAACTGCCGATGGCTCTCGTTGTGCCGATCACCGACGACGAAGGCGAGCTCGGCGGTCGCGTGCAGCTCGTCAGGCCGCAGTCGCCGCACCTCGAAGCCGATCGCAGGCGCCCTCACCGCCGGCGCCGTCATCACCGCGTACGCATCGATCGTGAAGCCGGCAGCGAGGAGCTCCACGCGCGCGCCGACCTCGCCGCTCGTCCCATCCCACCGGAACGCGACGTGCCGGATCGCGGACTCGCCGCGAAACTCGTCGGTGAACCGCCGCGTCCAGTACGCGACCTCGCCGACCTGTGGTGCCGACGGCAGCACCAACAGATTTCCGAAGTAGTAGCCAGGATCATCCGGCGTCACCACCACGAGGGTATCGCCGCGATCGGTGAGCCGCCCCCGCGTCGCCAGCAGCTGGAGCTCGGTGGTGAGCCCCAAGCTCCGGACGTTCATGAAGCGCTCCGCCGCCGCAACTAATTGCGAACGAGGCCGAGGAGCTTGGACATCGTCTTCTCGTCGGCCGGCGGGAAGTCGTAGTCGAGGAACTCGCGCGAGGTGACCCAGCGCAGATCGGCGACGGTGGCCGGGTACGGCCGAGCCTCCACCTGCAGCTTGCACGAGTACATCGTCAGGTGAACCTGGTAGCCGGTGTAGTCGTGGAGGTGCTCGCCGAGCTTCGCGCCGACCGTGACCTCGACGCCGATGCGTCCCTTGACCTCGCGCAGCAGCGCGTGAGTCTCGCTCTCGTCGGGCTCGACGCGTCCGCCCGGGAACTCCCAGAGCAGCGGCAGCACGGCGTTCGTGTTGCGCTGGGTGATCAGGTAACGACCGTCGTGCTCGATCACGGCGGCCACCACGCGGATCACCTCTTTCGCCATCGCCCGCGATTATCGATGCTTTCCCCCGGATTGCAACGCCAGACGGAGTAAGCTGCGCCGCGCATGGCGGTCCGTTTCGTCGAGATCAAAGCAGCCGAGAACAGCGACCTGTTGAACACCGAGTGGGTGATCATCGAGAACGCCGGCAAGACCCCGTTCAACACGCGGGGGTGCGGGATGACGGTGGGCCGCCGCGGCTCCGCCAAGAAGTCACTCCTCGGCATCATCGATCCCGGCTTCGTGCTCCAGCCGGGCGAGCGGATGCGGATGTGCACCGGGAATCCTGCGACGCAGGCGCACGGTGCGGCCCCTCCCGAGGACGCCGTGAAGAACTACTTCCTGTTCCTGCCTCGCGCCTACGTCAGCGCGCCGGGCACGGTGCTCACCCTCGTGCTCCGCGGCCTGCCGGTCTCGAAGGCCGAGTTCGATCCCGCGGCGCCTGGCGGCGTCGCCGTCGCTGCCGCGAAGCCGTAGTCACTTCGGCGGCGGTCAGAACGCGCGCGACTGCCCGCCGTCGACGGGGATGCACGTGCCGGTGAGCCAGCTCGCGCGCGGCGACGCGACGAACGCGACGACGTCCGCGATCTCCTCGGGGGTTCCGAACCGGCCCGACGGGATCGCGCGCGCGACGAAGGCCGCGATGCCGGCGGGGTCTGCCTGCTGTCGGCGATCCCAGCCACCGCCGGGAAACAGCGTCGAGCCCGGCGCGATCGAGTTCACGCGGATGCCGTTCGCTGCGTAGTCGCGGGCGAGCGCCTTCGCGAGCGCGATGACGCCGGCCTTCGCGACGTTGTAGCCAGGTGCGCCGCCGGCCTCGCGCCCCCAGATCGAGGCGATCATCGTGATCGAGCCACCGCCGCGCGCGATCAGGTGTGGCACCGCGCGCTGCGCGACGCGGGCGGTCGTCCACAGGTTGAGCTCGAGGGACTTCGCGAGATCCTCGTCGTCCATCGCCGACGCCTCGCGCGCGAACGACTTGCCGACATTCGCGATCACGACATCGAGGCCGCCGAGCTCGCGCACGCAGCCATCGACGGCCGCGCTCGCACCATCCGCGGTCGCGATGTCGGCCACGAACGACACGTGCGGTCCGCCGGGCAGCTCGCGAAGAAGCGTGGCCAGATCGGCCTGGCCACGTGCGACGACGGCGACCCGCGCACCCTCGCGGGCGAGCGCGATCGCGATCGCCCGGCCGATGCCGCGGCTCGCCCCGCTGACGAGACAGAGCTTGCCGGCGAGCCCGAGGTCCATCAGGGGATCTCCCAGGTGTGGCCCCACAGCGCCTGACCGCCGTCCATCCGCAGCGTCGCGCCGGTGATGAACTGCGCGGCGGGCGAGGCGAGGAACACGATCGACGCGGCGACCTCGTCGACCGTGCCCGCGCGCTTGAGCGGCGTCTCCGAGATGCCGCGCTCGAGGATCTGCGGCGGATACTGCGCGGTGCCCGACGAGCGGATGATACCGGGCGCGAGCGCGTTCACGAGGATCCCGAACTGCGCCCACTCGACGGCGAGCGTCATCGTCATGTTCTCGACACCCGCGCGGGCGGCGCCGGTGTGCACCATCCCGGGGAAGCCGCGGTAGATGTTCGCGATCACGTTGACGATGCGCCCACCGTGCTGCGGGATCATCCACTGGTTCGCCACCTCGCGGCACATGTGGAACGTGCCGACGAGGTTATTCTTGATCACGGCGAGGAAGCCGTTCGGCGAGATGTGCTGCGCCGGCGACGGGAACTGGCCACCCGCGTTGTTGATCAAGATGTCGGCGCGCCCCCACGCCGCGATCACCGCGCGCACGAGCTCTTCGACCTGAAGCGGCTCGCGGATGTCGCACGGCCGCGCGATCACGGCGTCGGGGCGCCCGGCTGCCGTGGTCTCGAGCTCGGTCCTCGCCGCGTCGAGCTTCTCGGCGTTGCGGCCGCAGATCGCGACGCGCGCGCCCAGTCGCACCAGCTCGTGGGCGGTCGCGAGCCCGATGCCGGAGCCGCCGCCGGTGATGATCGCGACTTGATCGCGAAAGATGCCCGGTGCGAACACGCGCTGACTTTCCGCGGAGGGAGTGGCCATCACGCGCGCAGCCTAACAGGTGCGCTAGTTGTCGCGGGCGCCGATTCGGCTGGCAACGTCGGCTCGACGACGTTCGTCGTCAAGTAGCGGTTACGGGATCCAGCAGTGATCGGACTTCTCGGGGACGCGCCACACGGTCCCCGCCACGGCGACGTTCTTGAATCGCGCCCGCACTGCCTTCTCCGTCAGGCGGAGTGAGGCGGTCGCGGCGTTCTCGTTGAGACAGTCGACCGCGACGTCGCCGCCGACGTTGGCGAGCCTGGGCGCAGCGTCGATCCGCGTCAGCTTCTGATTGTTGTTGAAGCTCATGCTGCCGCCGATTCGCTCGAGCTTCGCGAACCCGGCGAGCACGGTGAACTTGCAATGGCTGACCTCGAGGTTGCCGCCGATCTCGACGAGCGCGTTGAGCCCGCGAAACCCGTGGACGTCCCAGAGATGCACGCTGCCGCCGACGCGTGCGAGTGAGGTCAGCCCGCTGACGCCATGGATGCGCGACATGCGCGACTTGCCCGGCTCGAAGATGTAGCCGCCGCCGATCCACAGACCACCGCCGATCTCGACGACGGATCGCAAACCATCGATGCCCCGTAGCTTGGGAACACCCTGCTTGGGACCACCGATATGAATACCGCCACCGATCCGCGTGAGCGCGTCGAGGCCTCGCAGCGACGACAACCGCTCTGCCGTCACAACCCGAAGGCTGCCTTTGATCTCCGTGAGCGCCTTCAACGGTCGGAGGTTCGCGACGTTCCTGGTGAGCTCCAACGAGCCCTCGAGACAGCTGACGCCGGCGAGTACTTGAAGATCGCGATCCGCACGCGCGATCACATCGCCCGGATGGCAAGGGCTCGCGGACGCGACGCGAATCGACGCCGTCGTCAGCAGGAGCACTGCAAGCCGCATCACGCCGTGATGATGAGCCGACGGAACCCACCGTGCAAGCCGCGCTAGTCGTCGTCGCGCAGCGGCAGACCGAGCTGGGGCGACGGCTCCTGCGGCGACGAGCTCGCGAACCGAACTGCGCCGCTCTCGTCGGTGTAGTTCGCCGCGAGGCGCTGCGCGCTGACCGAGTCCACGTTCTCGAGGCGCGCGAGCGCGAGCGTGACCAGATCGCTCCAAGCGACCGACTTGCGGCCGCTATCGATCAGTGTCGCCTCGATATCGCGCGCGAGCCGCCGCAGATCATCGTCGACGATGCCGGTGCGGTGCGCGCAGACCCGCTGCAACGCGGTCAGCAGCTTGTCGCCGTCGAAGGGCTCGACGCTGCCATCACGCTTGGTGACCTTGAGGCCAGGCGCTCCGAGCCGCTCGTACGTCGTGAATCGGCGCTTGCACGCCGTGCAGAGGCGGCGCCGGCGCAGGCCGTCGGCCGTGACCCGGGTCTCGGTCACGCTGGAGTCGCCACTGCAGTACGGGCACTGCACGAAGCGATCGTAGCGCCCATCCGGCCGCTGGCGAAACTTTCCGTCGGAACCGTCGCAATCCGTCGCAAGTCTCAGGGGCCAGGCGGCGACCCGCAGCGGTACTTCGCCATCAGGCTCGGTGCGGTGCTGCCGGTGTCGGACATCCGGTAGATCACGTCGGCGCGCGCCGCGATCGTCTCCGGGAAGCCGATCGCGAGGCTCGCGAGCTTCTCGACGCTGGCGGTCGCGACGGCCTGCCAGCCATCGACGCGATAGACCGTGCCGCCATCGAACAGGTTGCTGCCGACCAGCAAGCGGCCGTCGTCGGCAAACGCGCAATCAGCGATCACGCCGGGCCGCGCGATCCGGATCGCGTTCGCGTACTGCACGACGAGCTTCCCGGCATCCTCGACCACGCAGTAGAGGTGGCCATCGGCCTTCGACGCCGCGAAGCCGACGCAGCTGGCCGCGGACCCCGCGGGGGCGAGGCACAGCCCCTCGTAGTTGCGGCCGCAGTTCGTCGCGTTCGCGGCGCACACCATGCCGCTGCCCTTCGGTGGCTGATCGCCCAGGCCCCCTCCCTTGCCGGCAAGGTCGACCGGTCCGAGCGCGTAAGGTTGATCGACGAGCTCGAACCCGCCCGCGACGCGCGCGTACGTGTGGATCCAGCCCGGCGACGTGATCACGTGGAGCTGCCCACCGCGCGCCGCGATGCCCTCGAGATCCGCGCTGCCGCCGCCGAGCGGCAGCTTGCCGGTCTCGCGGGTCTCGCCGGTCTCGGGATCGATCACGCCATAGGCGCCATCGTTGCCGCTGTCGCTGATCACGACGAGCGCGAGCTTGCCGTCGATCTCGAGCCACGCGGCACCCGACGCCTCGGGGACCGGCGTCGTGGCGGCGAACGCGAGTTGCTCGCAGCTCGTCTCGGGTGCCGCGCTGCCGCTGCCGGCCGTGCTGCTGCCACGGCTGGTCGCCGCGGGCTCGGACTTGCTGCACGCCAGCGCGCCGACGGTGATGATCGCGAGGAGGCAGCGCACGCGTCGTCTTAACACGGTGTTCGTGAGCGGGCCCGAGATGGAGCGAGCCAGCGGACGCTGGCGAGCGGGCCCGAGGTGCTATAGCTCGGTCGCCGTGTCGGAGCGCCGGTACCTCGTCAAGGAGATGTTCGGACCCACGCTGCAAGGCGAGGGTGCGCATGCCGGACGTGCGTGCGTGTTCCTCCGGTTCGCGGCCTGCAACCTCGCGTGCACGTGGTGCGATACCGACTTCGCCGCGGAGGGGGCGCAGAAGCTCGGCGCCGACGAGATCGTCGCGCGGCTCCGCGATCTCGACCGCCACGGCAGCAAGCACGTCATTGTCACGGGCGGCGAGCCGACGCTGCAGTGGGACGCGCCGCTCGCCGCCGCGATCCGCGGTGCCGGGTTTCGCGTCCACATGGAGTCCAACGGGACGCGGCAGCTCGCCGGCCCGGTCGACTGGCTGACGATCTCGCCGAAGCCGCAGTTTCATCCCGGGCACGCCATCGCGCTCGCGACCGGCCTCCCGGCCGACGAGCTCAAGGTCGTGATCGACGACACGGTGGACGAGGCGGTCCTTGATCGCCATGCCGCTCGCTGGCGCTGCGAGCACTACTTCGTGCAACCCTGCATGGACGATCGGTACGCGCACCACCTCGCCCGCACGCTCGCGCTGATCGAGGCGCGACCGCGCTGGCGGCTGTCGCTTCAGCTCCACAAGATCCTCGGCGTTCCGTAGCCGCCGGGCGTGGGCGAATTGCGTCCCGTGCGCCAGCGCGCGGTCGGTGTATCCTGGAGGGCGGAGATCCGCGGATCTACACAGATGACTGCGGGCACGCCCACTGCAACTTCGCGCCGCATGCCTGCCTCGCGGCCGCCCTTGGCGAAGGGGTTCATCGCCGAGCTCGATGGCCTGCGCGGCATCGCGATCCTGCTCGTCATCGTGCACCGGTTCTGGCCGCGCACCGGCGTCGGCGTGATGGCAGATGCAGCCGGCGCCGGCTGGATCGGCGTCGATCTGTTCTTCGTGATCAGCGGGTTCTTGATCGCGGGCATCCTGCTCGAGACCCGCGGCGAGCCCGGCTACTTCCGCAACTTCTACGCGCGCCGCGTGCTGCGCATCTTCCCGCTGTTCTACCTGTTCGTCGGCGGCGTGCTGATCGCGTTCTCGGGTAACCCCGAGTTCCGCGCGAACGCCGGCTCGCCGATCTGGTACCTGCTGCACCTCGGCAACATCCCCGAGTCGTTGTTCGATCACGACGTGCCGTACTGGCTCGCGCCGGTGTGGTCGCTCGCGATCGAGGAGCAGTTCTACCTGACGTTCCCGCTCGTCGTCGCGCTCATCCGCCCGCACCGGCTCGGCAAGCTCCTCGTCGGGATGCTGATCGCGGCACCGGTGATCCGCCTGGTGTCGATGCTGATCGCGCCCGACCACGAGCGCGTGCAGTACATGTTCACGCTGTGCCGGCTCGACACGATCGCGATCGGCTGCCTGCTCGCGGTGATCGTCCGCCGGATCGACGTCGCGCGCCATCGCCGGCGCATCGTCCAGGTCGCCGGCGTGATCGTCGCGGCGAGCGCGGTGTTCGCCGTCGTCACCGGTCTCGATCGCACGACCGACCTCGGCCGCACGATCGGCTACAGCGTCGTCGCCTTCGGGTGTGCCGCGGTCGTCGCGCTCGTCGTGCTCTATCGCGATACCCCGCACGCCGCGATCCTGCGCTTCGCGCCGCTCACCTACCTCGGTAAGCTGTGCTTCGGCCTCTACCTGCTGCATCGCCCGGCCGACACGATTGTCAGCGCGCTCGCCACGCGCCTTGGCCTCGCCGGCGATCTGTGGCTGATGCCCGCGAAGATCGCGCTCGCGGTCGTGCTCGCGACGATCTCGTGGCACCTGATCGAGCGGCCGTTCCTGCGACTCAAGAAGCTGTTTTCGTCGGCGCATCACCCCGCCAAGGATGATCCGGCGCTGACCGGCGGCAGTGTCTCGCCGCTCCGCCGCATGCTGCGGTTCGTCGGGCTGTCGGGTCTCGTGATCATGCTCGCGGCGGGCTGCGGCGCGGGCCCGTCAGGAACCGGCGATGATGGTGGTGGGGGCGGTGACGACGCGATGGTCGACGGCACGGGCGACGGCGGCACCGACGCGCAGGATCCGGACGGCGGGACGATGACGGTCGAGGGCACCGTGCTCTACCCGGAGAACCGCCGGCACTCGCCGATCACGCCCGGGATCGCGATGCGGCTGCAGGCGCTCGCGGCGGCGACCGCACACGATCCGCGGATCTTCGCGAAGGTCGGCGACTCGATCACCTCGAGCACGGAGTTCATCCGCTGCTTCGACGGCGGCGCTGTCGACCTCGGCGCCCACGCGAGCCTGGGTCCAACGATCAGTTACTTCCTCCAGGGCAACGCCGGGGGCGGCTCGCCGTACGAGCGCAACAGCTACGTCGCCGCCGGCGGCACCACGACGCGCGACGCGCTGACCGGCACGCCGACGCCACTGGACCGCGAGTACACCGCGATCGATCCGCGCTACGCGGTCGTGCTGTTCGGAACCAATG
This sequence comes from Kofleriaceae bacterium, assembly GCA_046590445.1. Taxonomy (GTDB): domain Bacteria; phylum Myxococcota_A; class Polyangia; order Haliangiales; family Haliangiaceae; genus JABFXX01. The sequence continues at coordinate 2,463 of JBKJUF010000369.1, read as the reverse complement.
ACAACCGCTACGGCCGCAGCGTGGACGACTTCGGCGCTGATCTGTGGTCGATCGTCGATCGCACGATCGCGCGCGGCATCATCCCGATCGTGTCGTCGATGCCGTCGGTCGATGGCGACCCCGGAACCGACGCGCGAGTGCCGACGTTCAACCGCGTGATCCGCGCGATCGCGCAGGGCCGTGCCGTGCCGTTCATCGACCTCCACCGGGACCTCCTGCCGCTGCCGCGTCGTGGACTCTCGACCGATGGCATCCACCCGTCGACGGCGCCTGGCGGTGCGTGCGTGCTCACCGCATCCGGGCTGACCTACGGTTACAACGTTCGCAACCTCGTCACCATCGAGGCGCTCGCCCGCACCCAGGCGGCGCTCGTCGGGAATGCCGCCGATGCAAGCGCGCCGCTGCGCAGTGGAGCTGGCACCGAGGCCGATCCGGTGATCTCGACGCTGCCGCTCGCCGACGTCGGTGACACCCGCAGCGGCGAGGCCCTCCACGCGGTCTACACCGGGTGCGGCTCGACCGCTGCAGGCCGCGCGATCGTCTACAAGCTGCAGCTCGCCGCGCAGACCACGGTCGAGGCCTTCGTCGTCGATCGCGATACGACCGATGTGGACATCCACATCCTCACCGGCAGCCTCGCCGCCTCGGCGTGCGTGGCGGCCGGTGACAAGACCGTCACCGCCACGGTGGGCGCCGGCACGGTCTACATCGTCGTCGATGCACGTGGCGCCACGACCGATGGCGAATTCGCGCTCGTCGTCAACGCGAAGTAAGCCGCGCTACGACTTCGGCTGCGGGACGACGCGGAGGTACGGCTTGACCGTCTTCCAGCCGTTCGGGAACAGCGTCTTCGCGTCGGCATCACTCACCGAGCCCGCGATGATCACGTCCTGGCCCTGCTTCCAGTCCGACGGCGTGGCGACCTTGTACTTCGCGGTCAGCTGCAGCGAGTCGATCACGCGCAGCAGCTCGTCGAAGTTGCGGCCCGTGCTCGCCGGGTAGGTGAGCGTCAGCTTGATCTTCTTGTCGGGACCGATCACGAACACCGAGCGCACGGTCAGCGTGTCATTCGCCTTGGGATGGATCATCCCGTAGAGGTCCGAGACCTTCTTGTCGTGATCGGCGATCAGCGGGAAGTTGACCGCGTGCCCCTGGGTCTCCTTGATGTCGTTCGACCAGTCCTTGTGCGAGCCGAGCGGATCGACGGAGAGGCCGATCACCTTGACGTTGCGCTTGTCGAACTCGGGCTTGAGGGCGGCGACCCGACCGAGCTCGGTCGTGCACACCGGGGTGAAGTCCTTCGGGTGCGAGAACAGCACGCCCCAACCATTGCCGAGGTACTCGTGGAACTTGATCGTTCCCTCGGTCGTCTCTGCGGTGAAATCCGGTGCTTCGTCGCCAAGCTGTAGCTGTGCCATCGCGCCCTCCTGTGTTCGAACCTGCGACCGTCTTAGCCGTGACGCGCGGGAGCGACAAGCGCGATCGAGACGAATCAGGCTTCGGTGTAGTCGCGGTGCACCATCGCGAGCGCGACCGCCGCGACCGCGAGGAGGCCGGGCACGATGAGCGCGGTCCACAGCCCGACGCCGAGCAGGCCGCGGACCTTCGGGGCACCGAACATCAGCATCAGCCCGAGCACGGCGCACATCGCGAGCAGCATCGACCACGCCGCGCGTGACTTGTGGAGCGAGAGCCAGGCGAGCGCCGGGAGCAGCAGGCCAACCAGCACGAGCGCGACCGCGAGCGTCGGCTGCAGACCGTGGGTCCACGCGCCAAAGGCCGCGACGATGGCAGTGAGGCCGGTGGCGGTCGGGATGCCGTGGCCGACCCAGCGCGGCGCGAGCGCGGCGAGGATCGACATCAGGCCGATCGCGCCGGTGAAGACGCCGAACGCGACGCGCACACCGGGGATCGAGGCCATCGCCTCAGCGCCGTAGCGACGCGCGCGGTCCGCGAAGTAGAGGTCCGACAGGAAGTAGAACGCGACGTTGGCCAGGGCGCAGAAGATGATCACCATCCCGGCGATCTGCATCGCCGTCTTGGACTGGGTGCGCTCGGTCATGCATCGAGCTTGCCCGATCCAGGCGGCGGCCGCTACTTGCGCTTCTTGAACAACGAGCCCCAGAACCCGCGCGGCTTGTCCTCGGTCGCGGGCAGCTCCGCGCGCGGCGCGGCCGGGCCCATGCCCTGCACGGTGGGGCGCAAGGAGGGCTCGGTTGGCGTGCTGCGGGCCTGTGGCCGCTCCATGCGGCCCGTCGTCGTCACCGCGTTCATGCCGGGGGAGGTGCTGCCCGACGAGATCGTCATCTGCGGGTAGGAGCCGCCTGGCTCGGTCTGGAGCGAGATCTCGGTGTCCTCGAGCTCCTTCGCGTACTCCTTGCGAAACAGCTGCCGCATGAACTGCCGGAGCTCCTTCGGATCGAAGCGATAGCCCGCGATCAGCGCGTCGAGGTCAGCCGCGAG
>JBKJUF010000325.1:0-12871 GCA_046590445.1 Kofleriaceae bacterium | reverse complement strand
GGCGATCGAGCGGCGATCGAGCGGCGGGATCAGCGGCCGGCGATCGCGAAACACCACGCCGGTCTGCTGTTGCGTCAACCCGGTCCACAGCGCGGTCTCGACCGGCAGCGAGATCGTCGGGAACCCGACATCGACGCGCAGCGTGACGCCGCGCTTGCAGACCGCGCTCCACACCGGCAGCGTCCTCGCGACGTCCTCGGCGAGGCCGTCGATCAGGATCACGCGCGTACGCGGGACGGCCGTGAGCCCGGGCCCGGTTCCGGCGGGCAGCGGCGCCGGCTCGCTCTTCGGCGCATCCCACGTGATCATGTCGCGCAGCAGCTCGCGGCGCAGCTTCGGCATGAACCACGTGACCGTACCGAGCGCGAGCGCGGTCACGGCGAGGGCGATCCGCAGGCGCAGCATCATCGAGTTACCGCCGCATCGCCGGCCGGGCTCGGGTCGGGGCTGGCCGGCATACCGTCGCTGCGGGCGTCGAGGAGCGGTGGCAGCGAGCCGATCGGCAGCTGCCAGGGCTGCTCGGCGAGCAGCTCGACGGGCAGCAGGCGCAGGAGCGCGGGGAGCGCGATGCCCTCGGTCACGAGCGGCATGTGTGCGAACTGCGCGCGGACGTAGACGTGGCGCGCCGCGCGCGCCTCGGCGGGCATGGTGTCCCAGGTCGGCGGAAACCGATCGATCAGCAGGGTGTCTTCGATCTTCGAAGCAAGAGACTCGGTGCCAAGGATCGTATCCTGGCCGACCGTGATCAGCCGCCGCCGCGGTGAGCTGTCGAACCACCGCAGGATCACGTCCTCGTCGCCGTACAGCGCGTCGAGCATCACGAGCTGGTCGAGCAGCGGTTCGTCGAGCCAGGCCTGGAGCGTGCGGTAGGCACCGGAGTGGCCGATCGCGACGGTGCGCGCGGCGCCACGCAGCACGCCGGTCTCGGCCTCGACGAGTCGGAGCACCTCGCCGAGATCGGGGTAGTTGATCGGCGTCTTCTGGGCGACGGGCGCCTCGGGGACGATGAACAGCGCGTTGAGTGCCGATAGCGCGAACTGCTGGGGCAGCTGGTGCGCGGACCATGCGGTGTCGGCGGTGTCGAAGTAGCCGTGGACGTAGACGATCGTCGCGGCAGTGTCCGCGCGATAGCCCGCCGGGACCCACGCGTGAATCGGCCCGCGCGGGCCATCGATGCGCACGTGCTTGCCGGCGGTGACCGCCGCATTGATCAGCGCGGGCCCGCTGGGCGGCGCCGCGACAGGGTCACCGGCGAGCGCGATGCCAAGCCATGCGACGCCCGCCAGCGCGGTCAGTCCGAGACCCGCGACGAGCGCGGTGCGACGGCGTTGCACGGCGTGAGGGTAGCAAATCGCCGAACGTGCCGGGTCGAGTTGGGGGTGCGCGCTCTCGATCAGCCCGCGCCGCCGCGCAGTAACTTGAGGGAGGACCGCACGCGAGCGCGTTCGGCGGGCACCAGCGCGGCGCGCAGCAGCGCAGAGCCCGGACACTCGACGAGGCCCGCCTGGCAGGTGGCGACCGCGGCGTCGTGAAGGCCCAGCGATTCGAGCACCATCGCCTTCTCGTAGTAGAGATCCTCGAGCAACCACGCGTCGTCGGCGGTGACGGCGTGAAACGCGGCCTCGATCGCGCGGAGCGATTCGCGATGCCGCCCGAGATCCCCGAGGACGGCACCGCGCCAGTACAGGGTCTCGGCACGTCCGGGTGCGCGGGTGTGCGCCATCTCGGCCGCTGCGAGGGCCGCGATATCGTCGCCGGTCGCTGACGCGACCTGACACTTCACGAGCCAGCCCTCGACGGAGTCCGGCCTTACCGTCAGCGCCTGGTTGATCGCGAGGTTTGCCTCGACGAGCAGCGAGTCGTCACCGGCTCCGAGCAGCTCGCGCGCTCGATCGAGGAGCCGATCGAGCTCGGAGGCATGCGTGACGCGCATGTCGTGGACACTAACACGGCGATCCAGGTGCCGCTAACCCACGTATCGGCAGCGACGGCGTCGGGTCGCCCGGTGACGCACCCAAGAAACCCGGGCGATTGTGCCTCGGGACCAGGTTCGCTTGCTAAGATGAATCGCGGGGCGGGACACCATGGCATCGGTCATCGTGGTGCACGGTGGCGAGTCCGCGGACGCGGATCTCGTCGAGGGCCTCCGCACGTGCGGCACGGACGTCAGGTTCGCGCGCACGACCGAGGCGCTGCTCGATGCGATCGGCAACGCGGAGCCCGATGCCGTCATCCTCGAGCTCGGCGACGCCGAGAACAATCTGCTGCCCGAGATCTCGGCGTGGTTACCGCCCACGGTGCGGCTGATGTGCATCGGCGATCTGGACTCGCTCGCGGACCCACCCAGCGCCGTACCGCCCGAGTGCGTGGTGTTCGCGAAGCCCGACGAGGCGACGCTGTGCGAGGTGCTGCGCCCGCTCGCGCCGCTCGATCACCTGATGATGCTGACCGAGCTGGTGAGCCTCGGCGTGTTCGACGTCGAGCTGCCGCGCGCGCTGCAACGGGTGTCGAAGCGTCTGGTCCGTGCGTTCGGCGCCGACGACTGCATCGTGCGCCTGCCTGAGGAAGGGACCTGGTATTCGGCGCGGCCGCTCACCGATCAGGTGATCGAGAGCCTCGTGCCAGTGTGCGATGCCGTCTGCCGCTTCGAGACGACGATGATCGGGCCGCGTCGGCGGAACCACCCGTACCGCGCGTTCTTCGGCGTCACGCTCTCCCACGACAACGCCCCGCCGTTCGCGCAGATCCTGCTGTGTCGCGAGCGGCCCGTGCCGTTCGGGCGCGAGGCGCTGGCTCAGCTCCGTGGGCTCGCGCTCCGACTGTCGGCCGATCTGTCGTGGCGGCTCGTGCACGAGCGGCTGCTCGCCGATCGCGACAAGCTGCGCGACCTCTCCCGGATCGATCCGGTGCTCGGTGTCGCGAACCGCACCGCGCTGCACGAGGAGCTGTCCCGCCGCGTCGCGACCTCGGAGCGCCACGGCGAACCGTTCAGCGTCGCGATCATCGACGTCGACGGCCTGCGCCTGATCAACGAGCGCAACGGCTATCCGGCCGGCGATGCGGTGCTCTCGCACGTCGCGCAGGTCGCGCGCGTCAAGATGCGCCCCCAGGACATCGTCGCGCGCTACGCCGGTGACGCGGTGGCGCTCGTGATGCCGGGTGCGGCCGCCGAGGAAGCGACCACGATGCTGACCGGCATCCTCAGCGCGATCGACGCGACGCCGGTCGTCCACGAGGACACCCCGATCAACCTCACGGTCTCGGCGGGCATCGCCGAGCTTCGCTACGACAAGGATACTGGCGAGGCCGCGCTCGGCCGCGCGATGGCCGCCCGCGATCGCGCCCGGCTCCACGGCGAGGTGATCGCGCAGGCCGACGATAGCGTCGCCGATGCGCCGGCACAGCCCGACTTCCGGATCGGCACGACGCTCGGCGGCGTCTACCAGATCCGCCACGAGATCAGCCGCGGCGCCTTCGGGGTGGTCTATCGCGCCGAGGATCTCGCGCTCGGTCGCCAGGTCGCGCTCAAGCTCATGCGTCCAGACCTCGCGCGCGACACCGCGCTCGTCGACAGCTTCCGCAAGGAGGCGGCGACGCTCGCGCGGATCCGCAACCCGAACCTCGTCCAGGTCTACGCGTTCGGCGTCGATGACCAGGACGTCTTCTTCGCGATGGAGCTCGTCGAGGGCCTCGCGCTCGATGCTCGGATCCACTCGGCGCGCCAGCGTCGCCGGCACCTGCCGCTCCCCGAGGTGATCAGCGTGATCGATCAGGTCGCGGGCGCGCTCGAGGCGGTGCACCGCGCCGGCATGCTGCATCGCGACGTCAAGCCCGAGAACGTGCTGATCGATCGCATCCATCGCCGCTGCGTGCTGATCGACGTCGGCATCGCGGTGCGACGCGGCGAGAAGAGCGCGGCGGGCACGCCTGGCTTCACCGCGCCCGAAGTCTTCGGCGATGGCGGCGAGACCCCGGCGACCGACGTCTATAGCCTCGCCGCTCTCGCGTACATCCTGTTGACGCTCGGTGCACCGTTCGGCGGCGCCAGCCCACTCGAGACCTTGCACCTGCAGGCCTCGCAGCGCCCACGGCCGCTCACCGAGCTACGCCACGATCTACCGCCGTCGATCGACAACGTGCTGCTGCGCGCGCTCGATCCGAACCCGATCATCCGGCCGCAGAACGCGCGCGATCTCGCGAAGGCAATCTCCGAGGCGCTATCGGCCGATGCCGCCGCGGCAGGCGACCGCGGATCCATGCCGTCCTTCCGCGCACCGCGGCAGACGATCGAGCAACCGCTCTCGCGGCCGAGCATGCGCGCCCCGTCGTTTCAGTTCGGGCCGGTCGTGCCGACGGTGCCGAGCAGCCGCGGGATCCTGTTCCAGTCCGCCTACCAGGTGCTCGGCGCGCGTCGCGGCAGCGCCTGGATGGGCGATGTCTCGCACAAGATCCCCGAGGTCGCGATCGCGCTCGCACCGGGGAGCTCGTCGCTCGCGTGGCATCCGACGAGTGCGTTCATCGCCGTGCTGCAGTCACTCGGCAAGGACGACGAGGAGTGTCGCGCGATCGCCCTGCAGCTCGGGCGCATCGCGGTCGACTCGAGCTTCAGCCAGTTCTACGGCGCCAACCCAGCGGCGGTGAGCCCGGCGCAGGTGCTGCGCGCCGCCGACGTGTTCCTGCGCTGCTACCACAGCTGGGGGACGGCATCGGTCGTCACCGGCGAGACCGATGCCGAGGTCACGATCACGCAGAGCATCATCAACGCGACGCTGTGCGCGTCGACGGCGGGGATCCTCGCGGGTGTCGTCGCGCGCTCCGGCGGGCTGGCGGTCGATGTCGAGCACGATGACTGCACCGCGAAGGGCAGCCAGCACTGCGTGTTCAAGATGTCGTGGCGGACGTCGGCGTCGTCGGAGGAGCTCGACGACGGCACCGTGCTCGCGGGCAGCCTTTAGCCCCCTTTAGCCCAGGAACGCGGGCAGCACCGGCGAGCGTCGCTTGCTGAGCAGGCCCTCGATCATCGACTGGATCTGCGTGCGGATCTGATCGGCGAGCCGGTTGACAAGCAACCGATCCTCGGCGGCGGCGGGGCCGTGCGCGTTGCCGAGATCGATCGGTGCGCCGAACTCGACGAACCACTTGCTCGGCAGCGGGAGCAACCCCGCGGGGCCGAGCCACGGGAACGTCGGGGTCACCGGGATCCACGGGATGCCGATGTTCTTCGCGAACCACGTGACCTTGCCGAGCATCGGCGCGGCTTCCTCGGCACCGACGACGGCGACCGGGATGATCGGCGATCCGGTGCGCAGCGCGAGCTTGACGAAGCCACCACGGCCGAAGCGTTGCAGGCGGTAGCGATCCTTCCAGAGCTTGCCCATGCCCTTCTCCCCCTCGGGGAACACCGCGACGAGCTCGTCCTTCTTGAGGAGCCGCTCCGCATTCTCGGGGTCGGCACGAACGCCGCCGATCCGGTTCATGATCGGACCGAGGAACGGGAGGTGGAAGACCGTGTCCTCGACGAGCGGACGGACATCGCGGCGTGCGGGATGATCGCGGCGGACCGCGTGCATCACCATCGCGCTGTCGTACGGCAGGGAGCCGGCGTGGTTTGCCACCAGCAGCGCGCGGCCCTTCGACGGGATGTGCTGCAGGCCCGTCGCCTCGACGCGGAACCACTTCGAGTAGAGAAACTCGAACAGCCACTCCCAGCGCGCGGTCGCTCGCGGATCGCGGCCGAAGTCGTCAACGACGTCGGAGCGTCCCCACATCGCGATCTCGCGCCAGCGCCGCCACACGGCCTCGAGCGGGAGCCGCTTGCGTAGATCGATCGGGAACACCGGGGTCCGGTGCTGCTCGACCCGCCGCTCGAGCTCACGCAGCTCGGCACCGCGATCGTCGCCGGTATCGTACGCGCCTGGCTCCGTCGGCATCGGCGTGTCGTCGCCGAGGTAGACGTCGTCATCGAGGAAGCCGAGATCGCGATCGGGCCATGGTGCCGCATCGGGCACGCGCGGATCCGCTTCGCCGTACCAGTCGTCGTCGTCACCGCTCGGGGAGTCTGGGTCGTCGGTCATGATCAGGCCTGCGCACGGGCGACGTCGGTCGCGCCATCCTCGGGGGCGACGCCGAGGAAGTCCAGGATGGTCCGCTTGATCGAGAGCCGCGGCGCGAACCCGAGCTCGCGGCGGGCCTTCGCGCCGTCAGCGACGCAGAGGTAGAGCAGGAAGTCGAGGAACGAGGGCGGCGAGCCGACGAGCTGGGTCGCCCACAACAGCTTCGAGACCTGGCGCGCGACGAGCTGCGGCATCGGCAATGGCACGCGGCCGAGCAACGCGAGCACGGTCGTGTAGGGCAGCACACCCTTGCCGACGATGTTGAACGCGCCGGTCGCCCGCGACTCGACGGCCTTCTGCAGCGCGTATGCGGCGTCCTGCTCGTGGACGAATTGCATCAGCGGATCGTGCCCCATCATCACGGGAGCGACCGGACGCGAGAAGAACCGCGTGTACATGTTCGAGACCGTCGGCCCGAGGATCGGCGCGAACCTCAGGACGCAGACCTCGACATTCGGGTGCTCCTTCGCAAACCGCTGGACCTGGCGCTCGGCGCGCACCTTGTCGTTGACGAACCGCGAGTCCCGGTGGCCGCGAAGCTCGGCATCCTCGACGAGAAAGTTCGGGTTCTTCGGGTGTGCGCCGTAGACGAGGGTCGTCGAGATCATCACGAACCGACGCGGCTCGACGCCGGCACACGCGTTCAGCACGTGCATCGTGCCGACATCCTCGAGCTCGTGCGCCCACTCGGCCGCGTGCGTGGGGTGCGACAGGAACGCGCCGTGGACGAAGGTATCGACCTTGTGCCGCGACAGCAGGGTCGCGAGCTCGCCATCGACGGTCGGCTGGGTGAGGTCGACCTTGATGAACTCGATCTTGCCGCCAGGCTGCGCGTCCGAGCGAGGCCCAAACTGGAGCGAATCGGCGAACCCCGACGAGCGGGGTAGCAACGCAGGCGGCCGGATGTCGAGCGCGAGGATCCGGGAGTAGCGGGGATCTTCCTCGAGGCGCCGCAGCAGCTCACTACCGAGGAACGTCCCGGTCCCGGTGACGGCGACGACGCGGCCGATGACTCCCGACGACATGCGGGGCTTATAGCGCAAGTCCGGGATCAGAGGGGCATGCTACCGAGGGAGCCGTGGACTCCGTGATCGCGGTGCTGGCGCCCCACGTGATCGACCAGATCGCGGCGGGGGAGGTGGTCGAGCGACCTGCGTCGGTCGTCAAGGAGCTGGTCGACAACGCGATCGATGCCGGGGCGATGACGATCACCGTCGAGACCGCGGCGGGCGGCAAGTCCCTCGTGCGGGTCTCCGACGACGGCCGCGGGATGTCGCCGCGCGACGCCGTGCTCGCGCTCGAACGCCACGCGACCTCGAAGCTGCGGGTGCTCGATGATCTGTGGGGGATCACCAGCATGGGCTTCCGGGGCGAGGCCCTCGCGGCGATCGCGAGCGTGTCGCGAATGACCCTGACGACCCGCCGGGCGGCCGATCTCGCCGGAACCCGCGTCACCATCGAGGGCGGGCGGCTCACCGGGGTCGTCGAGGTCGGCGCGTCTGCCGGCACCACGATCGAGGTCGCCGATCTCCTCGGCAATCTGCCGGCGCGGCTCAAGTTCCTCAAGGGCGAGAGCACCGAGGCTTCGCACATCACCGAGCTGATCGCGAAGCTCGCGATGGCGCACCCGCACCTTCACCTGCGGCTGCGGCACAGCGGCCGCACCGCGCTCGAGCTGCCGCCGGATCGCGACGGCTTTGCCCGCGCCCAGGCCTTGCTCGGTCCGCGGGTCGCCGCCCGGCTCGTGCCGATCAGCGGCGAGGAGGCCGGGATCCGCGTCACCGCGTATCTCGCCGCACCCGAGCTGGCGCAGACCACCGCCCGCTGCGTGCAGATGTTCGTGGGCCGGCGGCCGATCCGCGATCGCGGCCTGCTCCACGCGATCGCGATGGGCTACGGCGAGCTCGTACCGCGCGGCCGCTACCCCGTCGCGGTCATCTTGCTCGACGTGCCTGCCGGCGCCGTCGACGTCAACGTTCACCCGCAGAAGCTCGAGGTCCGGTTCGCCGATGCCGCGGCGGTCGCGGCTGCCGTCCGTCACGTCGTCCAGGCGGGCGTCGCGTCGGCGGTGTGGCGCGCCGAGAGCGGGGCGGGCCCCGTGCAGATGCTCGCCTCGATCGCGCCGCCTGCCTTGCCGTTCGATGGCCCGGCCACCGCGCTCTCCGAGCGCTACATCCGCGATCTACGGAGAAGCACCGGTGCGGGTCAGGCATCGCTCGCGTTCGATGGTTCGGGGCCGGGCATGTCACCGAGTGGGTCATCGACCGGGTCAACGAGCTCCGCGCGCGCGTGGGTTGCGCAGGTCCAGCAGAAGACGCGCGCCGCTCGCGAGGCCGAGCGCCGCTTCGAGCTGCGCGAGACCGTCGAGGCGCGCTCGTCTGGCACCCGCCTGAGCCGGCTGCCGTTCGCGTCGACGACCGAGCTAGGCGAGGCGGCGCGCGGCGAGCGCGAGCATCTCGAGCAGACGGACCCCGCTCGCCACGCGGCGCCAGCGAGCGTGGCCGAAGGTTCTGGTCCCGTCGAGAGCTGCGCTGCCTCGCCCGGGTACTTCACGAGCCTGCGCTACCTCGGCCAGCTCGATCTGACGTACCTGGTCTGCGAGTCCGACGGCGAGCTCGTGCTCGTCGATCAGCATGCCGCCCACGAGCGCGTCGAGCTCGCGCGGCTGCTCGCGCGCGATACCGAGCACGACATCGCCGGTCAAGCGATGCTGTTTCCGGTCACGATCGAGGCAACGCCCGCGCAACTCGCGCTCGTGCCACGGGTCGCCGACGTCCTCGCGCAGGCCGGCTACGAGGCCGAGGTGTTCGGCAAGACGACGATCGCGATCAAGGCGGTACCGGCTGGCATCCGCCACGGCGATCCCGCGCAGCTGCTCCGGCGGCTGCTCGACGAATGGGTTCGCGATGGCACGCCGGATCTCTCACTCGATCGCGACAGCGCGAGCTGGCGGAGCTGGCACGAGGAGCGCGTCGTGCGCGTGCTCGCCGAGATCGCGTGTCACTCGGTGGTCCGCGCCGGCGACCGGCTCGGTCCGAGCGAGGCCGAGGCGCTGCTGCGCGCGCTCGATGATGTCGATCCGACGACGCCCGCTCCCCACGGCCGCGCGCTGCTGCTCCGCCTGCCGCTCGCCGAGATCGGGCGACGGTTCGGACGCTGATCGCGGAGGGCGCCACCGCCATGGCCGGCCGCGTCGGCCAACGAACGAACTAAGGGTTATGCTGGTGGGTGATGGCAGGAGGCGGCGCGCCACGTCTCGTCGTGATCGTCGGGCCGACCGGCGCCGGCAAGACACGGCTCGCCATCGCGCTCGCCGAGCGGACCGGCGGCGAGGTGATCTCCGCCGACAGTCAACAGGTCTACATCGGCATGGACATCGGAACCGGCAAGGTGACGGCCGAGGAGCGCGCGCGCGTTCCGCACCACGTTCTCGACATCGTTCGCCCGGACGAGGAGATGACGGCAGCGCGCTTCATCGAGCTCGCGGATCAGGCGATCGTCGACCTCGCGGCGCGAGGCCGCACCATCATCGTGTGCGGCGGCACCGGACTCTACGTCCGTGCGCTGCTGCTGGGCCTGTTCGCAGGGCCGCCCGCATCACCGGAGATCCGCGCCGAGCTGACCGAGCTCGCGCGGGCGCAGGGCACCGCGGCGCTGCACGCCGAGCTCGCGCGCGTCGATCCAGCGGCGGCCGCCAAGATCGATCCGAACGACGAGAAGCGGACGATCCGCGCGCTCGAGGTCTTCCGGCTGACCGGCGAGCCGATGTCGGTGCACCAGGCGAAACACGATCATCGCTCGCTGCCGCTGCGCTATCCGGTGCGGATCGTCGGGCTCGCACCCGAGCGCGAGGCGCTGTACCGCGCGATCGACAGCCGCGTCGACGCGATGATCGACGCCGGCCTCGAGCGCGAGGTCGCGGGGCTCCGCGCCCAGGGCTACCTGCCACCGCTCCGGTCGCAGCAAGCGATCGGCTATGCCGAGCTCCATGACGCGGCGGCGGGGACCGTCGAGCGCGCGCGCGCGATCGAGCTGATCCAAAGAAATTCACGGCATTACGCGCGCCGGCAGGTATCTTGGTACCGCGGCCAGATCGCGCAGCCAGAGTCGATCCGGTGGTACCCGGAACCTGCCGCCGTTGACCTCGCCGACCTGGAGCGGTACCTAGCAGGGCTCTAGATGGCGACCGAGGCTGCTCCCGCCGCGCCCCTCTCGGATCGGATGATCCTCGAGTTCGAGCGGCCGATCATCGACCTCGAGCGCAAGATCTCCGAGCTCCGCACGCTGTCGACCGCAGCCGTCGATTTCTCCGCCGAGATCCGCAAGCTCGAGCAGAAGGCTCGCAAGCTCCAGAAGGAGATCTTCGCGGACCTCTCGGCGCAGCAGAAGGTCCAGCTCGCGCGCCATCCCGGCCGTCCGTACATGATGGACTACGTCGCCCTGATCATGGACGACTTCGTCGAGCTGCACGGCGACCGCAGCTTCCGCGATGACCCGGCGATCATCGGCGGCCTCGCGCAGTTCGACGAGTGGGAGATCCTCGTGCTCGGCCACCAGAAGGGCCGCAACACGAAGGACAACATGCACAGAAACTTCGGGATGGCGCGTCCCGAGGGCTACCGCAAGGCGACGCGCCTGATGCGGCTCGCCTCGCGGTTCAAGCGACCGATCGTCTGCTTCATCGATACGCCCGGTGCTTACCCCGGCCTCGGCGCCGAGGAGCGCGGCCAAGCCGAGGCGATCGCGAAGGCGCTGCAGGTGATGTCGAGCCTCGAGTGCCCGATGATCTCGGTGGTCCTCGGCGAAGGCGGCTCGGGTGGCGCACTCGCCCTTGGCGTGACAGATAAGATCCTGATGCTCGAGTACTCGATCTACTCGGTGATCTCGCCGGAGGGTTGCGCGTCGATCCTGTGGCGCGATCCGGCGAAGATCAGCGAGGCCGCGACCCAGCTCAAGCTGACCGCGCCCGACCTCGTGCACCTCGGCATCTGCGACGAGATCATTCCGGAGGCGGCCGGTGGTGCGCATCGCAACACCGCAGTGACCGCGAGCAAGCTGCGCGCGTCGCTGAAGACGCATCTCCGCGAGCTGACCGAGCTGCCGACCGCGGAGCTCATCGAGCGGCGCTACCAGAAGTTCCGCAAGATGGGCGCCTTCGTCGAGCCGCCGGTCTAAGGGTTGTCCCGGCCGATGTTCTACGAGTACGCGCTGATCTCGGTCGTGATCGCGTGCGGCTACTGGGGCATCTTCTTCGTCCGCCGCCAACCGCATGGCACGATGACGTTCGGGCTCATGCAGCTCGGCGGCGCCGCGCTCGCGGGCCTCGGGCTACTCGGCCGCAAGTATGACGACGTCGCGGCGCTCGGTGTCGCGGGCGCGATCGGTGTTGGCGCCGGCGTCTGCTTGCTCGTGATCGGGCCGATGGTGCGTGGGCTCGCGCGCCGGTTCGCCGCCGCCGAGCGACTCGGGATCGCGTCACGCCTGCTCGACGTTGCCGAGCTGCTGACGCCGGGCTCGGGGATCGCCGAGGAGAAGGCGGTGCTCGGCGCGATGAAGGAGATCCGCGACGGCCGCATCGAGGAGACCGTCGATGCGCTCAACGCCGCGAAGGATCGCGCGCCGGCCGAGGCGCGCCTCGCGATCGACGAGCGGATCGCGTTGCTGTACCTCGCCGCGTACCGCTGGACGGATGCGATCGCCCACGCCGAGGCTCATCTGTTTGATCCCGGGGACGGGAGTGAATCCCGTCCCCTTCATCCCCGGCCCGGGGCTGCCCCCCCGCAACCCCCAACAACGCCGGCGGCCGAGCCGCACGCGCCTGGTTCACTGCGAAGCGCGCTCGGCGTCGCGCCGCCGGTCTGGGTCGAGTTGCTCGGCGCGTACGGTCGCACGGGTGATCTCGATCAGGCCGCGCGGATGCTCGCCAAGCTCGAGGACGTCTGCGATGGCCGCGAGGACGCATCGCCGTGGATCCATCGCGCGCGGATGATGTTTCTCGCGCTCGCCGGGCGCACCGGTGCCGTGCGTGCGCTCGTCGCGCCCCGCCGCGCGCGTCACATGAGTGCCGCGGCGCGCACGTACTGGATGGCCGTGGCCCACGAGCACGAGGGCGATCGGGCCGCGGCGTCGACGGCATATGCGAAGGCGCGCACGCACTCGCGAGGCCGGCCGCGCGAGCTCATCGATCAGGCACTCGCGCGACTCGCGCAGGCAGACTCCGGAACGCCGGCGCAGCTGTCGCCGATCGCGAGCGAGGTCGTCGCGCGTGTCGAGGCAGCACCGTTGCCCGCGCCGGTTCCACTCCGCCGGGAGCTGCGGCCGTGGGCCACGTGGTCCCTGACCGCGGTGCTCGCCGCGGTCGCCGGCGGGATCGCGATCGCCTTCGGGAACAGCGGCGATCCTGGCGTGCTGGTGCGTGGTGGCGCGATGGTGCGTGGCCTCATCGACGGTGGCGAGTGGTGGCGCCTCGTGACGTGCGTGTTCGTCCACGTCGGCATGGTTCACCTCGCGGTCAACGCGATCGGCATGTACTTCCTCGGTCGCGTCACCGAGGAGCTGTTCGGCACCGCGCGTACGCTGGCGCTGTTCGGGCTGTGTGGCCTCGCAGGTTCGTTTGCGAGCTACCTCGCATCGCCGGCCGGCGTGTCGGCCGGGGCGTCGGGAGCGATCTTCGGGCTGCTCGGCGCGGTGTTCATCGAGCTGACCTGGCACCGCCACAAGTACCGGTCTGCCTGGAAGCGCGGGATGTGGGGCGGCCT
>JBKJUF010000199.1:0-5249 GCA_046590445.1 Kofleriaceae bacterium | reverse complement strand
CGAGTACGGACCGCGCGGCCCGCAGCGCGATCTGCTGCGCGTGCGTGCTGAAGCCGTGATCCATGTCCCGCCCGAACGCTGCGACGAGATCGCGCATCGCTACGAGCACGGCGTCTCGCTCCGCGAGTGCGATCTCGGTCGTCATGTCCGCCACGCCTTCGTCGGGCGCCGGCTTGTTGCTACCTGACGACATCAGAACGGGATCTCCGTCTCGTTGGTGTCCGTCCACGCGACGTCAACCTTCCGAGCAAAGCCGACGGACTCGACGACGAAGAACGACTTCCCGGGGTGCTGCGAGGCGAGGCGCTCAGCCTCGCGCCGGGCCGCTACGGCTGTGCTGTGGCGATGGCTCGGCGACCGGTCTCCCTGCGGCGACCACACGAGCCAGAACTTCGCCTGGTCCGCCACGGCTACTTGCCCTTCCCCTTGCGCTTCTTCGGGCCCGGCTCGGCGTCGGCCTCACCCTCGCCCGCCGGCGCATCAGCGTCCGTGTCAGCCGGCACGTCGTCGGTCTCGGGCTGAGCGGAGCGCTGCCGCTCGCGCGCCGCGTCGAGGATCCCGGCGTTCGCGCCCGACCCGTCCACCGTGGGCAGGTAGCGCTGCGTCTCGTGGGCGGTCGCGGGGCGTCGCTCGACCTCGTCGAACGTGTCGAGGCGGATCGTGTGGATCCAGCCGGTGCCGTCGAGCGCCCGCTTGAACACGTCGTTGCAGGGGACCGTCCGATCCTGCTCGCCTGTGTGGAGCTCGCGGCCGGCCTTCTTGATCTCGTCCTCGAGCTCGGTGATCTGGTCGAGGCGCTTCTTTTTCTCCTTGGCCAAGTCGGCCTCGAGCTGGTCGCGCTCGGCTTCCTTCGTGGCGCGCTGACGCGCGATGCGCAGCAGCTCGTTGTCATCGAGCCGACACGGCAGCTCGCGCTTCACATTGCGTCGGACGACATCCTCTTCGAACCCAATTCCCATGACGTTCTCCCTGTTGCGTTGCGTGGTCAGTACCCGTTGACGACGTCGCCGAGCTCTTTGCCCAGCGCCGTGAAGGTTTGGATCTCTCGCGGGTCGCGCGAGAGCAGCGTGATGAACGAGGCGTGCGCCGGGTCCGTCTGCGGCTGCAGCGTCCCTGCGTCGAGGTACTCGGGGCGCTCCTCGGGCACGGTGGTCGGGTGGCGCAGCGGCGACGTGCGCGCGCCAACCCGCTGCAGGCGCGATAGCTGCTCGATGTTGAAGCCGACGTAGATCGCCGACCGGCACCAGCCGCGCAGGTAGTACTCGACGATCGTCCGCCAGTAGAACGCGACGAGCTTGCCGCGCCGGTCGTTGCCCGGGTTGCTGAACACGGTCTCGCCGGGCAGCTCGTCGGGGCAGCAGCGGCGATCGGTCCCGAGTCGATGCGGCAGCGGCGCGCCCTCGAACCAGGGCGATACGCGAGCGTCTTGCTGCTCCGTGATGATCCGCCGGGCGCGGATGCGCTCGTTCCACTTCGGGTGCGTGCCCGGATCCAGGTCCGGCGGTCCGCCAAACGTCTCGTGCATCAGCGCGATGATGTCGAGCGGCGTGCCGTGGTCATGCGTGAGCATCGACGTCAGCGCCTTCACGCTGCACCTTCGACCTTGATGCCGGCCTCGCGGAGCATCCGGTGAAAGACGACCGACACGCGCTGCTGCCACGCCTGGTGTTTCCCTCCACACGGGTCGCCGAAATCGCTGCCTGTGGTGGTGACCTCGCGCTTCGCGAGGATCAGAAGCCACGACTTCGCGTGGATGTGCTTGGGGCGCTGCGCTCGCAGCTCGCTGAAGCTGCCGGTCTTCAGATCGGGCACGCGTCTGCTGCGCGTCACGCGACACCTCGCAGCGCCGGCACGCGGCCGACCTTCACCTCGGGCTCGTCCGCGATCGCGCTCGGCCGCCAGCCACCCTCGCGCAGCTTGTCGAGGAGCTTCTTCGCGCGGTCGTGCGTGAGCCCTCGGGTGTCCGCGACGCCAGCCTGGGCGAGCTTGCGGGCGGCCTTGTACGAGCACAGCCCGAGGCGCGGCCGCTCGCGGATGCGCGCCAGCAGGCTCCACGCGTCGGCGCGCGAGAAGTTCGGCGGCAGCTTCGCCACGGTGATCCCGTCCTTCTCGAGCGCGTCGAGCTGACGGCCCGATACCGGGTCGTTGGTCCACGCGCGATCGCACGGCGGCAGCGAGCTCGCCGGCGCGCCGATGAACGGGTCGATCTGCTCCTCGTGGTAGCGAACGACCGCGCTGATCCGCATCGCCTCGCGGCGCTTCGCGACTTCGTCCTCGGCGTGGGCGATGACGACCTCGAGGTCGCGCTGCGCCGAGCCCAGCAGCCGGTCGAGCTCGGCTCGAACGTCGTCCTCGAGCCGTCCCGAACCGATCAGGCAATCAGCCGGACCCGCGAGCGAGTGCCGTCCGGCCGTGCCGGTGAAGTCCAGCAGGAGACAGTCGGCCTTCCCGCTCTCGGGCGAAGGACGCAGCCCGCGACCGGCGCACTGGACCAGGCGACCGCGCGACTTCGTCGGCCGGATCATCGCGACGCACGAGACCTCGGGGCAGTCGTAGCCCTCGACGAGCACCTCGCAATTGAACAGGAACTGGAACACGCCGCTCGCGTGGTCGGAGAGCAGCCGTTCGCGATCAGCGTCGTCGGTCTCGCCGCTGACAGCGCGGGCGCACCCCGGGCGGTAGCCGTTCATCACGGCAGCCATCTTCTCGGCGTGTGCAACATCGACGCAGAACGCGATCGTCAGCCGGTCGCGCGCGAGCTCGAGCAGCGGCACCGCCACGCCTCGGAGCGCCCGCTCGTCGGCCATGATCTCCGCCAGCTGGTCCTGCGCGAAGTCGCCGGCGCGGGTCGAGACGCCCGAGAGGTCGACCGACTCGACGACGACCCGGCGCGCCGTGATCGGCACCAGGTATCCCTCGGCGATCGCCTGCCTGATCTCGTAGCGGAACGCGACCGTCTCGAACACGTCTCCCAGCGCCTTGCCGTCGGCGCGATCCGGCGTCGCGGTGAAGCCGATGATCTTCGCGTCGAAGTAGTCGAGGACGGTGCGGTAGCTCGTGGCTGCGGCGTGGTGCGCCTCGTCGACGATGATCCGCGCGAAGTGATCGCGAGCCCACCGTGCGAGCCGCGCACCCTTCATGGACTGGACCGACGCGATCACGACCTTCGAGAGCGTCGAGGCGCGCTGCTTGCCCTTCTCGACATCAGGCCACAGCCCGGCCGCTTCGCACTTCTTCCGCGCCTGCTTGATGAGCTCGTCGCGGTGCACGAGGATCAGCGTCCGACCGCCGAGCGCCGCGACTTGGCGCGCCTCCTCCGCGAAGGTCACGGTCTTGCCGGTGCCGGTCGCGGCGACCACGAGCGTGCTGCGGTGGTGCTCGAGCTCGGCGCGGATCGCGGCCAGCGCGGCGACCTGGTAGTCGCGCAGCTGCGGTGCTGATCCGGCCCTGCTCTGAGGCCCTCGGGACTCTGAAGTCGGCTGCAGGTTCGGCGTCATCGGGTACCGCCCTGACGCGTCGAGTCACAGGAACCCGGTCCACTGCCGTCCAGATTCAGACGACAGTCGGCCGTCCAGACCCCCGACTGTCGTCTGTCCATTCCCCTACGGGGAAATGGACGACAGTCACCAGTGCCGGCTGGACGGCGGTCGGACGGCAGTCGGACGGCAGTCGAAAAAATGAGGTTCATCGGCTGTTCTCCACGTCCCGGACCAGCGGGATCCCGGCTTCGTTCGCGGCTTCGAGCGTCCACACGAGTGGTGCTTTCGAGCGGGGTCTGAACTTGTTGACCTCGACCAGATCACCGCGCGCGATCAGGCATGCCAACGCGGCCCGCTTGGCTTGTGCGTTGCCCGGCACAACTTCGGTAATCTCTTCGCGGGTCATCGGCGCAGTGGCCTGCGTGCAGGCGCCGAGGAACGCGAGTTCGTAGGCCTTCTGCTTCTTGACGTCGCGATCCTTGTCGCGGCTGGCGCGCACGTCCGCGGCTGGCTTCGCGATGCCGGCAACCCTCCACCGACCGGTGCGGCCCCAGTAGGTCATCGGCACGACGCGATCTCCGCCGGTCATACGGCCCTTGCCGATCGAGAGCTCGACGTGCTTCGAGCCGTCGTCGCGGTCCTGGCCGGCGGCTCCGATCGACAGCGTGACCGTCGCGAAGCGCTCGATGGCCGCGGATTCCGCACCGGCGTCGGCGGAGTCCGCTCCGATCTTCTCACCGTCGCGCGTCAGCTTCGCGGCGGCGCGGCTCATCTGCGAGACGGCGATCGCGACCACTCGCTTGCCGCGCACCGTGTCGTCGATGCGAGTGATCGCGTCAGCGACCTTCTGCCGCGTCTCCTTCTCCGACGACGGCAGAAGCTGCGTGTAATCGATCGCGACCAGGATCTGCTGGTTCGGGTACTCCTCGCGAGCCGCATCGATGGCGCGCTCGAGGTTCTCCAGCGTCGCGTTCTTACGGTCGATGATGTAGAGCCGCGGCAGCGCGAGCGCGTCGACCATGAACTCGCGACGGACCTGCCCGCGTAGCGCTTCTTCCCAACTCGCGTCGCACCGCATGCCGACGATGCGACCGGCCAGCTCGTCGGCTGGCAATTCGATGGATAACGCGATCCCTGGACCAATGTCGCGCGCGTGCTCGACTAGGATGTTCGAGACCAACGAGCTCTTGCCCGAGCCCGACCCACCCATGACAACGGCGATGCCACCGGCGCGAACGCGCACGATTTCGTCACCACCCAGCATGAAGCTGGTCCACGGCTCGTCCGCGTAGCGCAGGATCTCGTCGACGAGCTCTGGCGCGCGGAACCACGTCGGCTTGGGCTTCGGCGGTGGCGCGACGGGCTCGCGATCACGGGCTGCGATCGCGTCGATCTCGGCCTCGTACGAGGCGTCCTGATACAGGACCTCGGGCGGCGGTTCGCGATCTGTCAGTCGGCGATCGCCGGCGATGTGCTGTGTGCTGGCGTTCTTCTGGTGTTCATACGCATGGGGCTCGAAGTGCAGCCGCAGGTCTCGCCAGGTCTTGAAGCACGACTCGTGCTGACAACCGGCAGCGAGAGCACCCGAGTGCTTCTCGGTGATGTACGCCTCGCGGCGATTGTGGTCGCTGTTGAACGGGCACACCGGCAGCAGCCACTTGCGCCCCTCGCTCCACTGCTGCGCGACAGCGTCAGGTAGGTGCTCGGCGATCCATGCGTCGATCTCGAACTTCGGGTAATGCTGACCGTTCTGCGGACCGTCCGCACCGC
>JBKJUF010000195.1:0-11030 GCA_046590445.1 Kofleriaceae bacterium | reverse complement strand
CCGACCTCCTCGGCCTCCGCGGCTCGCAGGGCATCGTCCGCGCGTACAAGCAGCGCAAGGTCAACGTCGTCGGCGCGCTGCAGCTCGACATGACGAATTACCAGGGGTCCGAGAAGGACATCTGGCTGATGAAGGACTTCACGAACGCCGCGCAGAACACGTTCCTGACCGAGTTGATCGAGACGTACGTCGGCGCGACGTGGGGCCTCGATGCCTGCGGCTACGCGTGCTCCGATCACGCGACGTGGTACCGGGCGGGTGTCCCGGCATCGATGCCGTTCGAGTCGCGGATGAGCCAGCGCAACAAGTCGATCCACACACCGAAGGACAAGCTCGAGACGAGCGGCAACAACGCCGCCCACGCGCTCAAGTTCGCGCGCCTCGGCACCGCCTACGCGATCGAGCTCGCGAAGGGCGAGCTGGGCCCGGCCACGACGGCTGTGACACCGGCTGCGCCGCGCAGCCCGCGATCGGTCTGGGGCCTCCTCGCGGCCTTCGCGAGCCTCGGCCTCCTCGGCATGGGGGCATGGCTGTCGCGCGTCGCGCTGCGCGGGATCTCGCTGCGCTGACCGCTACGAGATGCTCGTCCCGTTCCGCTTCGTCGCGCATCCGCGCGCGCTGTGAGCTAGAGGTTGCGTCGCTTTCGAGCACCACCTGGTAGGACCGAGGCGAGTTCCTCGATGGGTAGAACCTCGACGCGCTTGTCGAGGCGATAGCGCCGTGGCCCCGGGTAGACGACATAGAGTGCGTCGAGGCGAAGATCGGCGAGCGCGATGTGCATCGACTTGGTCATCGCAGGTGCATCGCCCCACCTGGCTTCAAAGCCGACGAGTCTGGCGCCGCGCTTCCAGACGAAGTCGACCTCGGCGCCCGCGTGGGTCGACCAGAAGTACACGTCACGCTCCGAGACGCGGCCGACGAGCTCCTCGAGCACGAGCCCTTCCCACGAGGCGCCGAGCGACGGATGCCCTTCGAGCTCGCGGAAGCTGCGGACTCCGAGGAGAGCGTGCAACACGCCGGAGTCGCGGATGAAGACCTTCGGCGACTTGACCAGGCGCTTCTCGAGGTTCGGGAGCCACGGTTGGAGCTGACGCAGCACGAGGGCTCCGGTCAGCAGGTCCACGTGGCGCTTCACCGTCGGGTACGACTCGCCGAGCGACGCCGCCAGCGACGCGCCGCTCCAGACCTGGGCGTGACGATGGGCGAGCATCGACCAGAGCCGCCGCAGGTTGCTCGGAGAACGGATCTGGGCTCCGAGGGCGGGGATGTCCCGCTCGATGAACGTCCGGATGAAGTCCTCACGCCATTCAAAGCTCGCGCTGTCGGACGCGGCCAGGTACGAGCGTGGGAAGCCGCCGCGCACCAGCCGCCGCTGCAGGAACCTCCGGTCGATCTCGTCGAGGGAAAATCCGGGCAGCTCGACGAAGCGGATCCGGCCGGCCAGCGATTCGGACGACTGTCGGAGTAGCTCGGGGGCAGCGCTCCCGAGAACCAGGAAGCGCGCGGGAAGCGGACGCCGATCCGCCAGCACGCGCAGGATCGGGAACAGCTCGGGAGCTCGTTGGATCTCGTCGATGACGACGAGACCGCGCAGTCCCTCCAGTGCGGTCATCGGTTGCCCGATCCGCTGCAGATCACGAGGGTCCTCGAGGTCGAAGCGATCGCCGTTCGTCGTGAGCCGCAGCGCCTGGAGCGCGAGCGTCGTCTTGCCGGACTGACGAGGCCCGAGCAGGGCGACAACCGGGCTGTCGCGCAAGAGTGCGCGAATCCGCTCGAGCAAGGCGGTTCGCGGGACCAGCACTATCCACGATAATCTATATGTCTACATATAGTATTTCAAGCATGGTAACGGAGCTCGTCGAGGGCCGTCAGGTCAAGGCGTCGATCGACATCGAAGCGAACGGGGCCGAACATGGAGCCGACCGCTCGTCGGCGCGCGAACCACCAGGCCCGTGATCGCGGCTCGTTACTCGGGCAGGCGATACCGGTGCAACACCGGCACGAACACCATGAGGTCCATGGCGGCGTGGCTGTCGCGTGCTGCGAAGCGCGGGATCTCGATGCGCTGACCGAACCGGCCACGTCCGGCGACCCAGTCAGAGCCCCGCGCTATACGTGAGCGCGAGGTATCCATGAGCTTCGGACGAAATCCCCACGTGGCGAAGGCGGAAGCCGCCGAGCAGAAGGCGCTCAGCGCCAAGGACGCGGCGTCCTACGCGCGCGCCTGGCGCGAGTGCGGGCACCTGTGGGAGCGCGCCGCGGACCGCGAGACCGATGCCAAGCGCCGCGCCCAGTACGTCGCGAACGCCGAGCGCGCCCGAGCTGCCGCCGATGGACCACAGGAGTCTGCCGACGACGCCGATCCCGCGAGCCTGCCGCCGCCGAACCCGCACCTGAACTAAGAGTTGTCCCAGACGCGAAGCGGGCGCGAAGCGCACGCGGCTTGCGAAGCAAGCCAGGGATAGTCGAGCCGGAGCGAAGCGGAGGCGTAGAACTGAATCAGCGGGTCTACCGCTCGGGGCGGCTCGGCAGATAGATGTCGACGACGGCGCCTTCGCGGAGCGCGCCGGTTGCGTCGCGCCAGGTGAACGTCGCGCGCTCGCCTTCACAGTTGTGTCGTGCATCGCAGCGGAGCTCGACGCGATGGGCGAGCGAGATCGAGATGATCACGTTCGCGAGCGGGCTCAGCTCGGCGCGCGTGCCGCGACGATCGCCGTCGCCATCGGCCCACAGCAGCAGCGAGCCGAACGCGGGATCGCTCGCGTCGATGCGGCCGTCGTGGTTCGCGTCGAGCGCGGCCAGCGCCTCGAAGCCGTTCGTCGGGGTCACGCCGTCCGCCATCGGAGTGTGGTTACCAAACAGCTCGGCGCCACTTGCGATCACGCCGTCGCCGTCGCGATCGAGCGCGATCCATGGCGTCGATGCCGTCGGCCAGTCCGAGGCGACCGCGCGACCGGGGGCGAACGCGAAGCTGCCGCCCATCGTGAACGTGATCGGCTCGGTGTCGAACGCGACGACGAGCGGCGTGTTGTCACCGCACAGCGCGGAGGACTCCTGATCCTCGTGACCGGGACACGCGCGATCGACGTAGGCGAGCTGCGCCCGGGTCAACGAGCCCTGCCAGTCCTCCATGGTCGCGAACGGGCTCCTCGGATCGCCTGGCTGCGGCTGGCGAACACCGACGCGCGGCGGCAGCGGGATGTGCAGCGGACCGATACCGCCGCAGGCGAGCTCGTAGTCGACGGGACGCGACCGACAGAACCGCGCGATCCGCTTCTGATCGACGCGCGGCAGATCACGCAGCCAGGTCGCGTACACGGCGGGATCGTCCCCCGGTGGCAGCGGTAGATCGCCGGGTGCCGTCGAGTGCGGTAACGGCGCCACCACGCGCGGGGGTGGCCCGCGCCGCGGGCCCGAGATGGAGTGAGCCAGCGGACGCTGGCGAGCGGGGACCGAGATCGCCGGTTTGGCGGCCTCCACGAGCTCGTCGGCGGGCTGCTCGACCGGTGCCGGTGTAGGTGCCAGCGTCGGTTCCGGTGCCGGTCGCTCCGTGGCGGTTGCATTCGGAGGCTTCGCGGTCCGGTGCGGTTGCGTGGCGGGGCTGCGCTCGCAGGCGCTGACCGACCACAGCGCGGCGACCACGAACGTCACGGCAGGTCGCATCGGCCTAGCAACGTCCGATACCGCGATTCGATCTGTCGACCTGTCACATCGGCGCTCGGCGTTGGACGTACAATGGGACGTGTTGCCGCGCTGGCTCGTGATGGTCGTGGTGGTCGGCGGATGTGGCGGCGGCGCGGCCCCCGATCTGGTCGGCCTCGTCGATCAGGTCGCGGTCGTCGGCCACGAGCTGGTGCTCGAGCTCGACGGCGTCGATCCGGACGGCGACGAGCTGACCTACAGCGTCAAGGCAACGGATCTCGAGCTCGGAGGCAACGCGACGGTGACGCAGACGCCCGGTGGCCGCGGCGTGTTCCGGTGGACGCCGGTCGGCACGGACGTCGGGATGCACGCCTTCGACTTCACGGTATCGGACGGCTCCAACGACACGACCGTCACGATCACCATCGACGTCCGCTCGTCGGCCGGCGGCCTCCCGATCTTCCGCGAGCCGCTCGGCGCAGGGCGCGTCATCAACCTCGCGACCGATCCGTGCATCGAGGTGTCGATCGTCGTCGAGGATCAGGACACCGCGCAGTTGACGATCGCCGAGGAAGATCCGGCGATCAGCGGAGCGATGCTCGACCAGCTCGACGGTCAGACCGCGCGCTGGCGATGGTGCCCGACGCCCGCGCAGGTCGCGGCCTCCAACCGCTACACGCTCGTGCTCTCCGCCGACGACGCCGAGAACCCGACGGCGATCAAGAACTACGTCATCGCGTTCGGTGGCGGCGGCGCGCCCGGCATCGTGATCAACGAGGTCGACTACGACAACGTCGGTACGGACTCCGCGGAGTACCTCGAGCTGTTCAATCCGTCCGCCGCGACCACGTCGCTCGCGGGCCTCAAGATCGTCCTCGTCAACGGCGCGACGAACACCGCCTACAGCACGATCGATCTGTCGTCGGTCGGATCGCTCGCCGCCGGCAAGTACCTCGTGATCGCGGGCCCGGGCGTCACCGTCCCGACGTCGGCGCAGAAGCTGAACCCCGCGTGGACGCAGGACCAGATCCAGAACGGTCCGCCCGACGGCATCGCGCTGATCGACGACGTCACCCACACCGTGGTCGATGCGTTCTCGTACGAGGGCGCGATCACGGCCGCGACGATCGCCGGCTTCGCTGCACCAATCTCGCTCGTCGAGGGCACCGCGCTCGATGCCGCGGTCGTCGACTCGAACACCGCGACCTTGACCCTGTGTCGCAGTCCGAACGGCAAGGATACGAACCAGGCCGCGACGGACTGGAAGACGTGCAATACGCGCACGGCCGGCACCGCGAACGTGCCCTGAACGCGCTACGGTCGCGCCGTCGCGGCTTGGCTCCGTGTCGCGACCAAAAGTCGGAAATATTCCGGCGCCGACGGGGCGTAGGCGGAAGATGGCGATGCGCAACTACGGTCTCGTTCTGATCGGCATCGCCCTGGCGGGCGCGTGCGGCGGCGGTGGCAGCAAGGGACCGAAGGACCTCGCCGTCACCGGCACGCCGATCGGTGCGGTCGATGGCCCGCTGCGCGTCGTCCTCACGTTCTCGAAGCCGATGGTCGCGCGCGCGCAACTCGACAAGCCTGTCGGCTCGCCGCCGTTGCGTGTGGCGCCGGCGATCGAGGGTGAGGCTCGCTGGGCCGACGACAAGACACTCGTGCTGGTGCCGTCGAAGAGCCTGCCGGTGTCGACGCGATTCGTCGCGAGCGTGCCCGAGGGCACCAAGGCGCTCGATGGCAGCCAGCTCGGCAAGACCACGACCTTCGAGTTCATGACCGAGCGCCTCGGCGGCGTGATCGAGGTCGTCGGATCGAAGGCGCGCGCGACCCGCGAGCCGCTCGTCAAGCTGACGTTCAGCCAGGAGGTGCCGTTCGAGCAGGTCGCGAAGCACTGCAGCTTCGCCGCCGGTTCGACGACCGCGCCGATCAAGCTTGCCGAAGACAGCAACCCCGGCCCGGGCACGAGATGGAGGGGGCGGGATTCACTCCCGCCCCCGGGAAAGACCTTCGCGATCACACCGGCCACGCCGCTCGCGCTCGACACCGACTGGGTCGCGAGCTGTCGACCGGACCTCCGCGGCACCACCGGCAACCTCGGGCTCGCCGAGAAGCTCGAGGAGAAGTTCCACACCTACGGGCCACTGCGGTTCGTCAGCCTCGATCCGGACGGCGACGACGTCGTGCCTGACGAGAACCTTCGCCTCGCGATCGCGTTCACCAACCCGCTCAAGCCGCCGTACCAGATCAAGATCGCGCCGGCCGTCCCGGGCTTTCCGGCACAGTGCCACGCGCTCGGCGACGCTCAGCCCGGCCTGAGCTGTGCCGCGCAGCTCGAGGCACGCACGACCTACACGCTGACGATCGATGCCTCGCAGCGCGACGTGTTCGGGCAGCAGCTCGGCAAGCCGCAGGCGCTCGAGTTTCGCACCGCCGACGCCGAGCCCACGATCTCGCTGGAGTCGGGCTACTTCGTGGCCGAGCTCAAGCGGCCGGTGCTACCGGTGTGGACCCGCAACGTCACCGAGCTCGACATCCGGGTCGTCGACATCACGCAGGCGAACTTCCACGAGCTGCAGCCTCGGCTCGACTGGTGGGAGTCCAAGCCCGTCGACTTCACGAAGTCGAGGCTGGTACCGCGCGACAAGAAGCTCGCGATCGCCGGCGCCAAGAACAAGTGGGGCCAGCGTCCGATCGATCCCGCGGAGCTCGTCGGCAAGAAGCCGGGCCCGGGCATGTACTACATCGAGCTCGGCTCGAAGCAGGTCGACCGGCCTCCCTACGACGACAACGGGCGGCAAAAGGTCCTCGTCAACTTCACGGACATCGGCGTCGTCAGCAAGCTGTCGCCAACGCGAGGGCTCGTGTGGGCGACCCAGCTCTCGACCGGCAAGCCGCTGCCCGGCGCAACCGTCACGGTTCGCGACGCGACCGGCAAGCTGACGTGGACCGGCACCACCGACGGCGACGGCGTCGCGATCCTCCCCGGCACGGGCAAGCTCGAGGGGGCGCAGGCCGTCGTCCCGGACGATGACGGTGGTGATAGCGACGCGATGCGGGTCTACGTCCAGCACGGTGCCGACTGGACGATGGTCAACCCGGTCCGCTCCGGTGGCCTGTCGCCGTGGGCGTTCAACGTCGAGGTCGATCGCGAGACCGCGCCGGTCAAGCTGCGCGGCTTCATGCACACCGATCGCGGGCTGTATCGCCCCGGCGAGAAGGTGCACGTCAAGGGCCTCGCGCGGGTGACCCGGCTCGGCGAGCCGCTCTCGATCGCGGGCGAAGGCAAGCAGGTCAAGGTCGAGGTCGACGGCCCGCAGGGCAAGACGTTCACCACCGCCGAGGCGAAGCTCAGCGCGTTCGGCGGCTTCTGGTTCGATCTCGATCTCCCTGGTGACGCGCGGCTCGGCGACTACGTGATCCGCGCACAGCTCGAGCACGGCACGTTCACCCGCGAGTTCACCGTCGAGGAATATCGCGCGGCGACGTTCGAGGTCACCGGCACGGCGAAGACGCCGCGCGTGGTGCGCCGCGGCACGCTCGAGGCCACGATCGCCGCGAACTACCTCTACGGCGCGCCACTCCGCTCCGGCGAGGTCGCGGTCACCGTGCACAGCCGGCCGCGTCGGGTCGAATTCGAGCAGCATGCCGGCTTCCAGTTCCTCGACGAGCGCCGCTACGAGGCCTACTACCACGGCGCCTCCGAGCACTCGCAGACCCTCGTCACCGAGGACCACGTCGCGCTCGACGCCAAGGGCAACGCGGCGCTGTCGGTTGCCGTGACCCCCGACGACATTCACACCGATGCCGACTTGTTGATCCGCGCGAGCGTCGCGTCACCGTCGAACGAGGTGATCAACAAGACGTTCACGGTCCCGTACTTTCACGCCCGCAAGTACTTCGGCATCAAGTCGCCGGGCTGGTTCGTCGACGTCAAGAAGCCGCAGCGCTTTCAGATCGTGGCCGTCAGCCCGGACGGCAAGGTCGTCGACGGTCCCGCGAAGGTCACCGTGACCCGGCGCGACTGGAACTGCGCGTGGGAGGACTGGGGCTATCGCGGATCGTACCAGTGCACCGAGAGCACGAAGACGATCGTCGACAAGACGCTGCAGATCACCGGCGGCAAGCCCGTCGACCTCGAGTTCACGCCCGAGTCCGGCGGCCAGTACTGGGTCGTCGTCCAGGGCGCCAGCGATCGCGACGAGGCCGCGGTGGCCGCGCTCGAGATCTACGCGTGGGGCGATGGCGGCGGTTCGTGGCGCAGCGACGACACGCTCGCGATGGCGATCGTCGCCGACAAGAAGGAGTACAAGGCCGGCGACACCGCGACGTTGATCCTCAAGACCGATCTCGCCGAGGCGACCGGCCTCGTCACGATCGAGCGCGACGGTGTGATCGAGAAGCGGCTGATCAAGGTCACGCCGACCGCGAAGCACCTCACCGTCCCGATCACGGCGAACCACGCGCCGAACGTCTACGTCTCGGTCGCGCTCGTGCAGGGCCGCATGGGCGAGGGCCCGCGCGGCAAGCCGCGGATGCGGATGGGGCTCGTCAACCTGCCGGTCCGGCCCGAGGACAACACGCTCACCGTCGCGGTCGAGACCGATCGCAAGGACTACCGTCCCGGCGCGCCGGTGACCGCGACGATCAAGGTCACCGACAAGAGCGGTGCGCCGGTCTCCGCCGAGGTCTCGATCGCCGCCGCCGACGAGGGCGTGCTCTCGCTGATCGGCTTCCAGACCCCGAACCCGGTGCCGACGTTCTATGCGCCGTGGGGCATCGGCGTGACGACGGCGACCCAGCTCGAGTACATCCGCGACATCCCGGGGCCGAACATCGAGCGGCCGGCGACCGGCGGAGACGCTGCCGGCACGCTGCGCTCGCGGTTCGCGTCGACGGCGGTGTGGGCTCCGGGCGCGGTGACGAACGCGGCGGGGCTCGCGACCGTGAAGTTCGCGGCGCCCGACAACCTGACCGCGTTCCGGATCATGGCGGTCGCCGCCGACAAGGGCTACCGGTTCGGCTCGGGCGACAAGCGGTTCACGGTCTCGAAGCCGCTGCAGCTGCACGCCGCGCTGCCGCGCTTCCTCAACCTCGGCGACGAGCTCCAGGGCGGCGTGATCGTCCACAACGAGACCGGCAAGGCCGGCACCGCGATCGTCAAGCTCGTCACCGACAAGCGGCTGACCGTGGCAGGGAGCACCGAGCGTGGGGTCGAACGATCGATCACGCTGGCGAAGGACGCGCGCGTGCCGGTGCTGTTCGGGCTGACCGCCGCCGAGCTCGGCACGTCGACGCTGCAGTTCTCGGTGACGATGAACGGCGAGGGCGACGCGGTCGCGCTGTCGCTGCCGGTCCAGCACCCGTCCCCCATCATCCTCGCCCCGGTCGCGAGCGGCACGACTAAGGATGTGAAGACCATCCCGGTCGCGCTGCCCCCCAATACGATCGCCGCGTCCGCCGAGCTCGTCGTATCGGTCGATCCCGATGGACTCGCCGGGCTCGAGAATGGCCTGCGCGAGCTCGTGCAATATCCGTATGGCTGCCTCGAGCAGACGACGTCGAAGGTGATCCCGATGATCGCGGTTCGCGATCTCGCGGAGTCGCTCGCGATCGACGGACTCTCCGGGGCCGCGCTCGAGAAGTTCGTGAAGGCGGGGCTCGCGAAGATCGGCCGTCACCAGACAGCGTACGGCGGGTTCTCGCTGTGGCCGGGTGGCGAGCCCGAGGCCTACTACACGGCGTACGCGCTGTGGGGCCTCTACCTCGCGAAGCAGGCCGGTTATCCGGTCGACGCGCAGCGGATCGCCGACGGCCTCGAGTACCTCAAGAACGACGGCCAGCGCCCCGACTCGTCGCATCCCTACTACAGCGAGGCCGGCAACCTCGGATCGCAAGCCTTCGCGCTCTACGTGCGCGCGGTGCTCGGCGACAAGGACACCCAGGCCGCGACGACGTTGATCGCGAACCCCAAGCTGCCGATCTACGGCAAGGCGTTCCTCGCCCGTGCGCTCGCCGCCGGGACCGGCGCCAAGGTTCCCGCGGTCGGCAAGCTCGTGGCCGAGCTGGCCACGATCGCGAACACGGCGACCAAGACCGATGCGCTGATCGACGAGAGCGACGACGACCTCGACGGCTACATGTCGAGCTCGCTGCGCACCACCGCGATCGTGCTCGCCGCGCTCGTCGATCTCGATCCGAAGAACGCCGCGATCAAGCCACTCGTCCGCGTCGTGATGGGCAAGCGGCGGGCGAGCCGGTACATCGATACCCAGCAGAACCTCTACGCGCTGCTCGCATTGACCAGCTACGCCAAGACCGTTGCGGGCCAGGCGCCATCGGTGACCGTCGAGGTCGACGACAGGAGCGTGCTCGCGGCGACGCTGAGCGGCAAGCAGCGGCTGCGCGTCGTGACGGTGCCGATGCCGGCGAGCGGGAACGTCAAGATCACGCCGAAGGGCGAGGTCAACTACCACGTCGAGATCCGCCATCGCCAGGCGCCCGGCTCGATCAAGGCGGAGGCGAACGGGCTCGTGCTGTCTCGCGAGTACCTCGACGAGACCGGCAAGCCGAAGACCACGTTCGCCGTCGGCGACGTCGTCGTCGTGCGGCTCGCGACCCAGCTCAAGGACGACGAGTCACACCTGATGGTCTCCGATCCGCTGCCGGCGGGCTTCGAGGCGCTCAACACCCGGCTGGCCACCGTCGGCACCGCGGGCATCAAGCAGTCGAAGCAGTGGAGCACGTTCCGCGAGATGCGAGACGATCGCGTCGACTTCGCGTCGGAATGGACGTGGCAGGGCGGCCACATCCACGAGTACACGATGCGGGCGATCGCGGTCGGCAAGTTCACGCGCCCACCGACGGTGGCCGAGTTGATGTACGAGCCGGCGACATACGCGCATACCGCGCTCGACGTCCTCGAGATCAAGGCGAAGTAGTGGAGGTTCTGCGGCATGCGTGGCGCGCCGCCCGCGGCCGTCGGCTGCGGTGGCCACGGCGCATCGTCACCGCGTTCGCGGCGCTCGGCGGGCTCGCCTGCATCACGTGGTGGATCGCGGTGCGCGCCGCGACGTTTCCGGCGCACCTGCTCGACAAGGCCTCGGCGACGTCGCTCGCGGTCGTCGACGCGAACGGCGTGCTGCTACGCCAGGAGGCGACGAGCGCCGGGACCCGCGAGCGCTGGGTCTCGCTCGATCAGATCTCGCCGCACCTCGTGAACGCGACGCTCGCCTCCGAGGACAACGCGTTTCACGATCACGCCGGCGTCGACTGGAGCGCGCTCGCACGCGCCGCGTGGCTCGATGTCAAGGGCGGCGAGTCCGGCGGCTCGACGATCACGATGCAGCTCGTGCGGCTCACCGCGCGCACGCCGCGTAGCCTCTCCGGCA
>JBKJUF010000184.1:0-9362 GCA_046590445.1 Kofleriaceae bacterium | reverse complement strand
CCGCCGAGCTCACCGGCCTCGGACGCTGAGCCAGGCTGTCGCCTGCTCGGCGTCTACTCGGACTCGGCTGCGGCTTGCTTGCTGACGGGCGCATCGACGACGTCCTCGACGTAGAGCTCGCGGACGACGACGACGATCGCCGCCGCGAGGGGCGTCGCGACGAGTAGACCAAAGATGCCGCCGATCACGCCGAAGATTGCCTGCGCGGCGATGATCAATGCGGCGGGAAGATCGAGCATCCGGCGCTGCACGAACGGCGTGATGCCGTAGGTCTCGGCGATCTGGATGCCGATGTAGAGGACGCCGACGCCGACCGCCGTGGTCGGACTGACCATCAGGCCGAGCAGGATTGCCGGCACGGCCGCGAGGATGGGGCCGAGGTTCGGGATGAACGTCAGCAGCGCCGCGACGAGGGCGAGCGTGAGCGCGAGCGGGACGTCCAGCAAGGTCAGGCCGACCCACGTCATCACCCCGACGACGGCCATCGAGAACAGCTGCGCCAGGAGCCAGTGACGGAGCGTCGACGCGAGATCCTCGAGGACCTCGCCGAGCCGATCGCGACGGCGCACCGGCACGAGCGCGAGCGACCCGCGACGATACACGCCGGGATCGGCGGCGACGAACAGCCCGACGAACAGGATCAGGAGGCCCGCCCCGAGCAGCTCGCTGATCAGCGAGAACGCGGTGCGGGCGCCGGCCACGAGGCGCCCCGACGTCATGACGTCCCCACCCTCGAACATCCCGATGAGGTACTGACCCCAGCCCTCCTGCCCGACCCGCGCGGCGAGCCGATCGAGCGCGACCGGAAGGGTCTCCCCGAGCTCACCGAACTGCTTCGCGATCGAGGGCGCGGCGAGCATGGCCCACGCCACCACGCTCGCGACGATCAGCACGCAGACGATGAGCAGCGCGAGCTTCTGCGGGATCCTTGTCTTTGCGTGGATCCAGTGCGCGGACCCGTGGAGAAACGCCGCGACCAGCAGGCCGGCGAACAGCATGAGCAAGACGGCGAACAGCGGCGCGAGGAGTGTCACGCCCACGTAGACCCCGAGGACGATCGCGATGGCGACCTGCGCGCGGGTTCCTCGGGACATCCCTGGCGATGCTAGCGGATGGGTCCGCCGTGCGACCACTGGGTCTGCACGATCTTCCAGTCCGCGCCCTCCTTCACGAGCACCGCGAGCACGCGGAAGGTTTGCGTGAGATCGGTCGCCGCGCGGGTCTTCGCGGTGAAGTCGATGTTGGCTGCGGCGAACGCGATCGTCGGAGCGCCCCGCTGCGCCGGGTCCCAGGTGTCCGCGGCGACGATCCGCACGCCGTCGTGGATCCGGAAGTCGGCCTTGAGACGGCCGAACAGCTTCTTGATCGCGACGCCGCCGACCACCCGCTCGCCGAGCGCGCTCCCGAAGTTGAAGGCATCGTCACGCTCGCTGCGAGCCGCGGCGAATGCCGTCCGAGATCCGAACGCCGAGCGCACGGCGGCCTCGAGATCTTTCGGTCCGACCATCAAGTTTGGCACCGGCTTCGCCGCCGGAAGGGTGCCGAGGATGGCGTGCCGCTCGGCCACTGCATCGGCGATCGGCGTGGCCCAGTGCCAGGCTACGATCGTCCACTTGCCGTCGATCACGGCCGCGAGCTCGGTGATCGCGAACCGACGCTCGTCCTGACCCGGCACCGACACCGCGAGCTCCATCGCGATCCACGCGTGGTGGTCGGCCTCGCCGATCGTCAGGAACTTCGACTCGACGGTGAAGCCCTCGGTCGGGGACTCACCGAGATCGCGCTGGAGCTGCGCAGCGACCGCATCGCGGCCCTCGGCGACCTCGTCGGCATCGATGCCGATCCCGAATGCATCCGGTGCGAGCGTCGCGGCGACGGCCGCGAAGTCGACCTTCTCGATCGCGGCGCGCTGCGCCTGGATCAGCGTCTGCACCGACGCGGCGGCCGGCTTGCTGTCGCCGGCCGATCCAGCTTCGCCGATCGGCGTGATGGCGAGCTCGCTGCTCGCGACCGCGCTGCCACTCCCCGGCTGCGCCGCGCTGCCTCGCGCAACCGCCGCCGGCTTCGCACCGCGCGACGCCGTCGACGACACCAGTACGCCGATGCCGCCGCCCAGGCCCATCGCGAACCCGGCGAGCGCGATGTACAGCCGGCGACGCGACCGCGTCTCGGCGCGCGAGGCCGCCGGCATCGCCCAGACCGAGAGCTTCGTCGTCGGCGGCGCCCAGCCTTTGGCCGTCGAGCCGGCCAGCGGGATCTCGGCCGGCGCCATGGATCGCAGCTCCGCGAGCTGCTCGCTGTCGCTCTGCAACCAGCGGCCGTAGCGCAGCGCCTGTGGGATCGCCACGAGGCAGAGGATCGCGGACGCCACCATCGCGCCGCCGAAGCCGACGAGGAGGTTCGCGATCATCTCGACGTCGGAGGCGGGCAACACGCGTACCAGCCCGCGCAGCACCGCGTGATCGAGCGCGAGCAGCACGATCCCGAAGCCGGCATCGAGGACCGCGCACGCGAGCACGCTGATCAACCCGCCGCGCACCATCAGCCCGCCGAACACGAGGCCGGCCAGCGCCGCGACACACCACGCGGCCACGAAAGGCGCGCCGCTGCTCGCGTTCTGTTGCACGAGCACGAACGCGATCGTGCCGAGCAGGAGGCAGGTCGCGCTGATCAGCTGCGTCAACACGCCGGCGAGCCGGAGCACGGCCCTGCCCGGTGGTCGAGGCTCCCCAATCACCGGCGGATCGTACTCCGACCGTGCGGGCGAGATGGCGAACGCGGCGACCACATCACGTGAACGCGCGGCGGAGTCGACATGATTCCCGGCCGAGCCCCGTACTATCTCGAGGCGCGCGGCTCGATGGATCTCCGCGATACTAGCCGATCGGCCGGCGACCGGACAACGCGTCCGAAGTGCGGCCACCGTCGGACGCAGGAGAAAGAAGTTTCGCGTGGATCCGCGTGGCATGGGTCGTGCTCGACCTCCGCCGTGTTCGCGAGGAGGATGGTATGTTGTCGACGATGCTCACC
The DNA here is from genome assembly GCA_046590445.1 of Kofleriaceae bacterium. GTDB lineage: Bacteria > Myxococcota_A > Polyangia > Haliangiales > Haliangiaceae > JABFXX01. Next base: position 6,332 of record JBKJUF010000184.1, on the reverse strand, counting down.
ACCGAGCTGCTCCCCGGCCAACCCGTGCGACCGCTGCGAGTCGAACAGTTCGATCAGCTTGTCGAGTCCGGTGCCTTCGCCGACGACGAACGCGTCGAGCTGCTCTTCGGCGTCCTCTACCTGATGGACCGCGAGGAGATGGAGAGCGGCGAGCAGATCTGGATCACCCAGCGCGTGATGAAGCGCCTGGTGGTCGCGACGCTTGATCTGCCGCTCGAGGTGATCTGCCAGAGCGGCGTCAAGATGGGCGATTACCACCTGCCGATGCCCGATATCACGGTGGTGCCGAAGCAGGCCGGGTTCGCGCGGCCAATCGGCGGTCGGCTCGTCGTCGAGGTCGCGAAGTCATCGCTGCGCAAGGATCGCGACGTCAAGGAGCGGATCTACTCGGCCGCCGGGGTTCGCGAGTACTGGATCGTCGACGTCGACCACGAGCAGGTCTTCGTGTACACGGAGCCGCACGGCGAGGCGTATGCGAGCCTCGAGGTCGTACCGCGGACCGGCGTGCTGAAGCCGCTCGAGCTGCCCGGCGTCGAGATTGCCGTCGACGAGTTGTTCCGGACTGCCGAGTAGCAGCTGGCTACTCGCCGCTGATGTTACCGGCGAGCCCGAACACCGGCGCCCACGCAGAGGCGTACCAGATCACGTCGATCGCGATCGCGATCACCGCGAGCGTGACGAGGCCGAAGCGCAAGCGGCGGAGGTGCAGCGCGATCAGCGCGACGACCAGCGCGATCGGCATGCCGTAGACCCACGGCGAGGACAGCACGACGTCCGTCGATGTGGGCATCTGGAACTCGCCGAAGTCCTCGTAGACGCGGCGAAGCCGGAAGCTAGCGGCGGCGAGATAGCACGCGATCGCGATCGCGATCGTGGCGACGCCGGCTCCGATGCCGTCGAGGTATCCGAGCGGTCTGCGGTTCATTCGACGGGCGGCGGGGGTGGAAGGCCGGTGCGCTTGATCCGCAGCGGCACGACCGGCGAGCCGTTGACGCGGTTCGCGAGCTGGCCGCAGGCGGCATCGATGTCATCGCCACGCGGCGTGCGGAGGTAGGTCGACAGACCGAGGCGCTTGCACTCGTTCTGGAACGCCTCGACCGCGGCCGGCGTGGGCCGCGCGTACGGCGCCTCGGGGTGTGGGTTGTACGGGATGATGTTGACCTTGCACTTGATGGTGCGCAACAGCTTCGCGAGCTGCGCCGCATCGGCGAGCGAGTCGTTGACGCCTGCGAGCAGCACGTACTCGAACGTGATGCGACGGCGCTGCTCGAGCGGATACGCCTTGAGCGCGCCGAGCAGCGTCGCGATGTTCCACTTGCGATTGATCGGCATGATCGCGTCGCGGATCTGATCATTCGGCGCGTTGAGCGACACCGCGAGGTTCGGGCGCACGGTCTCGTTTCCGAGCTTCTCGAGCTTGGGCACGAGGCCCGACGTCGACACCGTGATCCGGCGCTGGCCGAGGCCGGCACCCTTGTCGTGCGTGAGGATCTTCAGCGAGGTGACGAGGTTGTCGTAGTTGTGGAGCGGCTCGCCCATTCCCATGTAGACGATGTTCGAGATCCGGCGGTCTGGATCGGCCTCGGCGAGCAGGCGCTGCCCGAGATAGACCTGATCGACGATCTCGCCGGCGTCGAGGTTACGCTTGAGGCCCATCTTCGCGGTCGCGCAGAACTGACAGTCGACCGCGCACCCGACCTGCGACGAGATGCACTGCGTGGTCTTGTCGCCCGCCGGGATCAGCACGCTCTCGATCGACTGCCCGTCGCGCGTCACGAGCCGCAGCTTGCGGGTGCCATCGCGCGAGGTCTGGACCTCGGCGACCGTGAGGCAGCCGACCGTCGCGACCTCGTGGAGCCGCGCGCGGGTCGCCGCACCGAGGTTCGTCATCTCGTCGAAGCTGCGGACGCGCTTCTCGTGGACCCAGCGCCAGATCTGCTCGCCGCGGAAGCGCGGCCAACCCTGCGCGACGGCAAACAGCTCGGCCTCGTCCAGCGTCATCGCCCGGAGGTCAGGGCGGACGTCGGGGCGGACGCCGCCAGGGACGTCGTCGGCTGCCGGCGTGGTTTCCACCGGCCGTAGCTAGCACGGAAACCGCCCAAACCTGCGATCAGTTTCCTTCGGAGGCCAGGGGCGTCGTAATCGCTTGGGGGGCCTACTTGATCGTGATCGCGAGCTTCGTGTTGAAGCTCTCGGCGGGCTTGAGCGCCTTGAGTGCGGGCTCGATGACCTGGCGGACGCAGCCGTCGCCGGATGGGGCGCCGGCGGCCAGTGGCTCGAACTTGAGGACGAACATGCCGGGATCGTCCTCGTACTCGGACTGCACGAAGCTCGAGCGTACCGGGACCGTCACGGACAGCGCTTCCTTCTTGGTCGCCGCGTAGTGCGCTTCCCAGCACGCGACCAGCCCGGCGCGCAGCTCGGGACCGCTCACCTTCTCCTGGATCGCCGCGAACGACTTCGCGGGCTGCGGGGTGGCGGCGACCGTGACGGCGACCTTGTCGCTCGCGGGGCGCGCTGGCGCCTTGGTGAGGTAGAGGTCGGCGGTCTTCGGTCCACCGAGCAGGATCGGATCGAGCCCGGCGCCGGCCAGCGTGGCGAGGGTCGCGAGCGCATGGTCTCTCAGCCCGCTGCCGACCGGCACCGCCAGCACGCAGCGGTGGAGCACGCGCGCCGCGAGCTCGGCGTTCTCCTTCTTGCTGGTCGCCGCCGCGAGCGTCGTGCCGTAGGCGCAATCGACATCCGGCGGCACGCCACCGGCGACCTTCTCGGCCTCGTACTGGCCGATCGCCTGGGCGTACGCCGCGATCGCCGCATCGTGCTCGCCACGCGCGCGAGCCGTTGCACCGAGCGCCGCGTAGTAGTCGCCGACGGCCGATCGCGCGCTGCGCCGGCAGACCTGGTCGAAGCACCGGAGGTCGTCCTGGCAATGCATGCTCGCGCCGCAGCTCTCGTACTCGCGCGACTTCTGCTCGGTCCGCGCGCCGCCACCTCCCTGCGGGTCCGACGCGGTGGCCTTCGTGTCGCACGCTGCGCAGGCCACCAAGGCCAGGAGAAACACCTTCATCGTGCCGATGGTATCACCGGCCGGTGGAGCATGGCCGGCGGCACACGCGGCTCGGGTGCGAGCGCGACCTCGACGAGCCACACGAGGCTGCCGAGGAACAGGCCGAGCGAGCTCGCGAACGACAGGTACACGCCCTGAAGCGCGTCGGGCGTCAGGCACCAGAGCGCGAACCACGCGGTGCTGAGTGCGCCGATCACGACGCCGGTGACCGCGAGGCGCCGCTCCGATGATCCGGTCAGCCCGATCGCGCCGAGCATCAACACGCCAAGGCCGATCTCGATCGCCCCGACAGGCGCCGACACGACGACCATCGCGAATCCCGCCATCACGACGAGCCATGCGAGGCCGCGCAACACGATCGCGCTGCCGACGAAGCCGCGTCGCGTGCGTGCGAGCGCGACCGCCGCGAACACCCCGCCATAGAGGTACGGCACCCAGAGCGGTGGGATGTCGAGCGGCACGATCGGCTGGTTGCAGCCCTCGACCGCCGGCAAGAACATGCAGACGAACAGCAGCACGCCGGACGTGCCGGTCAGCAGCCGATGACGCCGCCGGGCGGGCGCGACGCGGACCTGGCGCAGCGGCAGCTCCACCGCACTGACCACGAGGTCTGGATCACCCATCGAAGGCGACCATGTTGCCAGAATGCACCGCGGTTCTTGACGACATTCCGCTCGGGAAATTTCGGGTTTCGTGTCGGCTCAGTGTCGGCGCAGCAGCTCGCCGAGCGTCTCGCGTACTTGTGGGTTCGTCTCGATCTCGTGGTGTTGCCGGAGGATCGGCAGCACGTCGGCGTTGTCCATCTGTGCGAGCGCGGCATACGAGGCCTCGCGCAGGTTGCCGGTCTCCTGGCGTAACACCATGACGAGGAACTCGCCGGCCTCGACCGTCTGGATCTTGCCGATCGACTGGAGCGCCGACGTGCGGACGCGCGGATCGTTACTCTCGCGATAGATCCGCGCGAGCGGGTTGAACGCGTGCGGGAAATGCAGCCCGCCGATCGCGACGAGCGCCGCCTCGCGCACCTGCGCATCTGGATCCGACAGCGCCTTGCGGACGATCACGAACGACCGCTTGAAGTAGAGGAAGCGAAGCGCCTTGACGGCAGCGCGCCGGATCACCGGGTCCGGCGACGCGAACAGCTTCTCGAGTGGCGACAGCGCCGCATACGACTGGAGCTCGCCGAGGAGCTCGGCAACGTGGACCAAGGTCTCGGTCTCGCCGTCGGCCTTGCGGGCCTGCGCGTCCGCGAGCGTCAACAGCACGACGAGCGCGCGCCGGCGGATGCCGTTCGGGTACCGCAGATCGCCGACGATCGACGCCGCGACCGCGAACGGATCGCCATCCATCTCCCATTCGAGCAGATCGACGAACCAGATATCGGCGTACGCGTGCTGCTGCTTCAGGTAGTCGGGCAACCCCGGCAATTCGACGGGCGGCGACGCGAGCCCCTTGTAGCGCAGCGCGATCGCGGCGAAGCGCTTCTTCGCGCGGTCCGGCAGCTCGAGCCCGGCGAGCTTGTCGAAGCACGCGCGCACCGACGGGTAGTCGCCGACCGCCGAGTGCTGCGATGCTGCCGCGAGCAGCGCGTTCTCGGTCATCTGCACGGGCACGCCGGTCTCGACGAACTTGTCGGCGCAGCGCATCCAGGTCAGCGCGCTCTTGTGCTGGTAGTGCCGATCGTACGGCAGGCCCGCGCGCGCCGCGAACGCCGCGGCCTCCTGGTAGAGCGTCGCGGCCGCGTGCAGCTCGCCGCGCTCGAGCGCGAGCTTGATGAAGTCCTCGTAGTACTGCAGCACGTAGAACTTGAGGTTGTCGTCGCGTAGCACGCGGATGCAGTTGACGTAGCCCTCGGCGAGGTTCTCGAACTGCGAGCTCTCCTTGCCGAGCTTCAGCAGGATCTGGAAGCAATCGAAGGCGCGCTCGAGCTCGCCGACCTGCTCGAAGTCGTCGGCAACCTGCTCGAGCTTGCGCTGGCTCTCGATCAGCGCGCGGCGCGCCTCCCCCGACGTCGCCTCGAGCCGGACCGCCGCGAGGCCATAGTTGAAGTGGACGAGCGCCGCCTCGTACGGCCGCTGGCCGAGGCCGGGCGCGTGAAGCAGCGCCTTCCACGCCGTCGTCGCGTCGGTGTACTGCTTCGCGCGCTCGAAGGCGACGGCCGCATGGACCGGCAGCTTGGCCTGCAGGTAGAGCAGCGCGGCCTCGGCCTGCTTCTTGTCGAGCTCGGCGAGCCGGGCGCGCATGCCGATGTGTTCGTCACCGACGAGCTGGGCACGGGCCTGATCGAAGTAGTGCAGGTACAGGTAGACGAACGCGGCCTCGCGGGCGCGGCCGAGGTGGCGATAGATCTCGCCGAGCCGGCGCAACCAGTCGTCGTACTCGTAGTTGATGACGTGGGTCTGGCCGATCAGCTCGCGGTAGTGACGCTCGGCGTCGCCCCACTTGCCCTGCTGGACGAGCGCCTCGGCCTGATCGGCGGTCGACTCGATCGAGTTGAACGTCCGCCGGGCCATGGCTACTTCATCGCCTTCAGCTTGCGGCTGGTCGCGGGATCGGTGGTCGGCGGCGCCGCGGACGGCTGCGCGACCTTCTTGACTCCGGTCGCGTCGCCGATGATGTCGAGCGCGCGGCGCTGCCGTTCCGCGCGGTTCGTGAGCACGTCGCCCGAGACGATCTGCGAGCGATCGAGGAGCGATACGAACTCGGGGAGGTGATCGCTCGACGGCAGCACGACCACGCCGTACAGGAACGCCTGCTGCTTCAGCGCGGTCACGATCTCGGGCTCGATGTGACACTGGCCGTGCGTGATCGTGTAGAGCACGACGCGGCGCTTCTGCTCGCGGCGCAGCCGGGTGACCTCGACGAGGAGCTGGCGGAAGACCTTGCCGTAGTTGCGGCCGCGCTCGCTGCGGAAGCTCAGCAGGTACGGCACCGGCACCTGGCCGGAGCGCCCGATCTTGATCGTCTCGTGCAGCCGCGAGTCGAAGAACCGCACCCAGATCTCGTCGCCCTCGAGGGTGAGCTTCTTGATCAGCGCGAGCGCGAGGCCGCGCGCGAACACCTGGCGCTGCCCGCGCATCGACGCCGAGCAGTCGATCAACAGGTACTGGAGCCGGCGCTCGTCCTCGCGCTGCTTCTCGCGGCCGTAGTACAGGAGCTCGGCGTCGACGACCTTCTGCCCGAAGATCCCGCGGTCGTACGCGAGCTCGGCCAGCACGAGCGAGTCGATGTTGCCCTTGCGCGCGATCGGCGCGTAGCCGTCGAC
>JBKJUF010000108.1:0-16008 GCA_046590445.1 Kofleriaceae bacterium | reverse complement strand
GCATCGTGCCCGTGGTGGTGAGATGCGAGCTCGCGTCACCCGCGAGCTTCGCGATGCCGAAGTCGAGGAGCTTCACGAAGTCGGGGTCGCCAAGGAACTCGACGAGGAACACGTTCTCGGGCTTGAGATCGCGATGGACGATTCCCTTGGCGTGCGCTGCCGACAGCGCGGAGCAGATCTGCAGGAAGATCTTCTTGCTGCGCTCGAACGGCAGCAGCTGACCGGCGAGCCGGGCGCGGGCGACCTCCTCGTGGAGATCGTGGCCCTGCAGCAGCTCCATCGCGAAGAACACCGTGCCCTCGGGGGTCGCGCCGAAGTCGCTGATGTCGATCACGTTCTCGTGCCGGATCCGCGAGGCTGCCTTGGCCTCCTGGATGAAGCGCTCGACGAGGTCCGGCTTGCGCGCGAACTCGTTATGCAACACCTTCAGCGCGACCTGCTTCTCGAGCAGGTTGTGCGTGGCGAGGTACACCGCGCCCATGCCGCCCTCGCCGAGCTTGCGCGAGATCAGGTAGCGATCGGCGAGCACCCGCCCCAGCAGAGGGTCGGTCTGCGGCGGGGGCGCCGGCAGGTACGAGGTCTTGAGCTTCGAGGCATCGGCCGGATCCAGCGGCACCGGCGTCACGGGCGCGGGCGTGGCGGATGCCGCCACGATGGCGCGCTCCGGCCCCGTCGGTCCGATCTTCGTCCGCTTCTCGTCAGCCACCGTCTCCCATCCTAGCAAACGTCCTCATGGGTCATCGATCCATTCGGACGCACGAATCATCGCAGAGCACACGTGCTGGACATAATCGATCCGGACGTTGCGGTCGATCGGGCTGCCGGGCATGGCCCCTTGACTCGGCCCTACCGACGAGAATGAGCTGTCGGGCCGGATCTGCTGACCGAGGGCGTACTGGAGCGCGGCGTGGATCTGGCCGCGGACGTCGGCGTCGGGCGTGCCGTGATGGCGCCCGAGCAGGTACGCCGAGATCATCGCTTCGGTCCGTGATCCTGCGGGTGTGTTGTACGGGACGAGGAACGGCGTGATGCCATACGCGCCCACGAAGTCGTCCTGGTCGGGATGCTCGCCGAGCACGGGCTGCTGCTGGCGCAGAAACGCGCCGTAGCCGTGGCAGAAGTCGCGATACTTCGGATTCTGCGCGGCCGGGAACGCGGCCTCCGAGGCGATGCACGTCCAGTGCTCCTCGCCGTAGACGAAGCCGCCCATGAAGAAGTCGTACCAGTCGACGAGCCAGTCGAGCCCGCGCTCGGCGGCCTTCGCGTAGACCGGATCGCCGGTGATCACGTGCATGCGCGCGAGCGCGAGCGAGGCCTCGCCGGAGTAGTAGAGGAGCTGTGACTTGTCGTCGTACTGCTTCTTCGCAGCGTCGTAGAGGTGGCGAAACGAGCCGTCGCCGCGCTGCATGTAGAGCAGGAAGGCCGCGAGCTTCTTCGCGGTGGGCAGGTAGCGCGGATCGCCGGTCGCGCGCTGGTACTCGGCGAGCGCGACGAGCGTCAACGCCGTCGAGCCGAGGTGCGCGATCCGCTCGGTGCGATCCATGACGCAATCGATCTCGGTGCCGTCGGGGAGCTTGTTCGCGCACTTGCCGTTCGCCATCAGCTCGGCGAGGTGCGCGAAGGCGCGCTCGATCGGCTCGCGTAGCCACGGTTCCTGCGTGATCCGGTACAGCTCGGCGAGGAAGTACGTGGTGCCGGCGTGGCGCGGCATGCTGTACGAGCCGCTCTTCGGATCGGTCTGCGCGCCGGTCGCGAGATCGTGCTCGTAGATGTAGCGGCCGTTCGGCGCGAGGTGCGCGATCAGGAACCGCCCGCCCTCGAGCGCGGTCGCGCGCAGCACCTTCGCGGATAGCGGCGGTGGCGCGGGGATGCCCCGGTAGAGTTGCAAGGGAGCGCCGACGGCCGGATTCCCGGCCGCGAGGACGGCGCGTTGCTCGAGTGGCCGCTCGACAAACGTATCGGTGCGAAACCGGTACATCGAGCGCATCTCGAGCGGCGCACTCTGGTTCGCGCGCGCCGCGAGCACCCGCCGGATCTTCTCGAGGTCCGCGCCCATCGCGAAATCCTGGAGCGCGGCGGACGGCTTCTTCGTGGTGAGCAGCTTGGTGGCGACGAGCTCGTGCGGCAGCAGCAACCAGGTCTTGCCGGCGCGCTCGACCGCGAGCCCCTCGACGCCGGAGTTGACCGCCATCATCTCGCCGACGCCCGGCACGCCGAGCACCTTCATCAACCACTGGTTGCCGCCGAGCGGCGCGGTGCCGGTGACGACATCGACCTGGATCCGCGCCGTCGCGAGCTGCGCGCCGGTCAGCGCCAGGACGGAAGGCTGCGTGCGCAGCCCGGCCGCCGCGAGATCGATCGCCTGCCCGATGTCGGCGCCCTCGCCGTCGACCCGGGTCAGCGGCCGGCCCTGGTACCAGACTGTCACCGCGACCGGGCCGGCGCTGGGCTGCCGCACGCTGCACGGGATCGTCGGCGCAGCGGTGAGCGCGGCACGCAAGCTGACCATCGCGGCGGTGCGCTCCGTCGCGTCGAGCCGGTCGGGCGGCGGGATGCGGAACGCCGAGTACACGATTGCCGTCGCGGTCAAGAACACCACGCTCGGCAGCGTCCACACCAGCAGCAGGAGCGTGCGCCGGCTCATACGCCGTACGCTCGCCGGCCCGCGCGCGACATCAGCCACTTGATCTGCACGATCGGCAACAGCGCCACGGCCTCGACCATCAGCGCGATCGCCACGAACGAGAATGTCGCGCCGGCCTTGCCGAGGGCGCCATAGACCCCGGCGAGGAACGCCGCCGAGATCAGGATCCGCACGATCGCGAGCGCGAGCGAGATCACGATGCCGGTACCGGAGAGCACCGCGAGCCACCAGCCGTGGCGCTTGCCGGCGAGCGTGCCGGCGGCCATCAGCGTGGTGAACACCGGGAACGAGCACAGGTGGACCCACGCGCCGGGGAGTCGGTTCGGGATCACCTTCCACAGGCAGAACGCCTGGATCAGCGCGAACAGGCAGGCGAGCCCGCCGTAGATCCAGCGCCGGACGTCGGGCCGGGGCGGCAGCGGCGTGGCAGTCGGCGGCGACAGCCGGATGCCGCCGCGCACCGCGATCGCGAGGCCGGCGATCACCGGCCCGTACGCGACCACCAGCTTGCCGTTGCTCGACGACGAGCTGTCGAAGCTCAGTGCCGCGATCAAGAAGCCGGCGAGCACGACGAGCCCACCGACGATGATCTCGGCGATGCCGCGGCGGCTCGCGACCGGCCGCGTGGTTGCGGCGAACGCCTTCGCCTTGGTGCCGCTCGCCTTGCCGCCTCTGGATCTCACGCTACCCATGCGGCGTGAGCATATGCGGATCGCGGCGCGCTAAAAGCAGCCCGGGCGCTCGATCGACGGGGCCGGCGTGGTTACCGGCAGGATCATTCTCAGGTAGGCGTACTCGTCATCGCAGAACACGCCGGGACCCTGCCCTTCGAGCTCCGCGCGCTCGACGAATGGCCGATCGCCGCCCGAGTCCATCAGCCGGTTCCGCGCATCGCCCGCGTTGTGGAAGCCTTCCATGTACGGGTTCGCGAGCCCGAGCGAGTGGCCGATCTCGTGCGACAGCGTGCCGCCCACGAGGTTGCCGAGCACGAGGATCGCGCAACCGACCTGACCCTCGCGAGTGCTCGTAGGGCAGCCACTGCCCTCGGTCAGCACGGGCACGTTGCCCGAGAGATCCGCCGCGCGGATCGGCTCGCCACCCTGGTCGGGGCGGAACGGATCGAACATCTTGTCGAACAGCGCATCCGCCCCGGGCACCGACTTGACGCCGGACACCGGATGCTTCGAGAACCCCATCAGCGAGCGGACGAACACGCCGCCGAAGCCGGGATAGCCGTCCTGCTGGGTCAGCGCGTTGACGCCACCGAGCCGGTCGTAGAGCCGGAGGTTGCCATTGTCCTTGCCGGGCGAGTTGTCGTAGCCGAAAAGACCGGTGCCGTTCGGATCGACGCCGACCAGCTCGACATGCTCGTAGAGCGCGTAGTCGGTGGGTGGCTCGGTGCGGAACTCGACGTTGACGCCCTCGAAGGCGCGTTTGCAGACCTCGATGACGCGGTCACGGATCCGCTTGTCGACGGCGCGCAGGCCGAAGTCGCGGAGGCCCTCGACGTACGACGCCTGGAACTGCAGGTACACGACCTGCTTGACCGGCGCGATCGCGAACGAAACGCGCTTGGACGCGCCACGCACGCGGTCGGCGCCGTAGCTGACGATCGCCGTCGCGGTGCCGCTGAAGCTGCCGGTGTCGACGCGGAGGTCGAGGCTCTGCCCGAGCTCGTCGTCGGTGTTCACCACGTAGCGAACCATGCGGCCCGCGACGAACTCCGGGATCAGCGTCATCGAGATCGGAGCCGGGCTGCCACCGGTCTTGTTGAACGTGCCGGAGAGCTCGATCTCGGTCAGCGCGCCGGGCTCGCCACCGACAAAGCCGCCGCCGTTGACGAACACGTACTGGCCCAGGCTCGCTGCCGGCGGATCGACGCTGAAGATCTGCGATGTCACGAGATCGTAGAGCACGCTGATCGCATCGGCCGGCACCTCGGACTGCCGCATCTGCTTGTTGATGACGGTGACCGCGCCCTTGAACTCGCCGGCCTTGATGCCGGCCACCTTCGGCGAGAACGGGAACTGTGCGCGCGTGCGCTTCAGCGGATCGACGGGGACGAGTGGGATCTCGATCGCCGCGATCGGCTTGCAGATCGTCGTGCCGGTCAGCGTGAAGCAACCGGTCAGCTTCGCGACCGAGATCCCCTCGTCGCCGCCGAGCAGGAAGCCGTCGCCCTCGATCTCGATCTCGTCATTCACGAAGATCACGCCTTCGCCGGCGAGCGCCGTTGGCGTTGGCGTGAGCTTCTCGCGGAAGCGGAGGTCGACCGTGATCGCGTCACTCGAGTAGGTCTCGCCATCGCTCGTCGCGATCACGTCGATCCGCGCGGTGCCGTGAAAGTCGACGTCGCCGCCGAGCTCGTCGATCTCGCCGGTATCGATCGCGACCGTCATCGTGTTGAAGTCGACGAACGTCGCGCCCCAGCGAACATCGACCTGCTGGCCGCCCGCATCGCCCGTCAAATGGACCGTCGCGGTGCCCCATTGCGAGTCGACGAATGACGCGCCCTTGATGACGACCTTGGAGCCCGGGATGATCGTCTCGGGCGCGATCTCCTCGAGCGCGAGCCCCTCGAGACCCTGATCTGGCGAGCTGGAGCTCGCACAGCCGGCCAAGGCCAGTGCCAGGGGCAGCGAACATCCCAGCACGAGACCGACGGCCGCGGCGCGCATCACAGCACCTTGAGCGCGACGCCGTAGTTGTTCGTCGAGGCGTTGTAGCCGCGCACGACGACGTAGTAGTCGCAGCCCGCTTCGCAGCCGGCCGGCACCGTGTACTCGGCATGCTCGTTCGAGGTCGCGCCCTGGCCGCGCGTCGACGAGCACTGCGACGGGTCGCTGACGTCGCACGGCCACAGGTTCGTGAAGCCCTTGTAGAGATGGACGTCGAGATCCTGCGTCGAGTTGCTCTGCGTGAACGTCAGGTCGATCGTGAGCTTCTTGCCCGTGGTCAGCCGAACCTTGTACCAGTCGTCGTCGTTCGGGCAGGTCACGTTCGCCGTCGAGGTGAACGGCATGACCGTCGAGCGCGCCTGGCTGTAGGTGTCGTCGTCCTCGCGAGCGTCGTCGACGCACGTCGTGTTGCAGGTCTGTGCGGTCGTCAGCTGGTCGAGCAGGTACTCGCTGCGGACGCGGTCGTAGCCGTTGACCTTGACGTAGTACGTGCCGGCCTTGAGGCACTTGATGATGTTCTCGTCCGCCGTGAGGCTGGTCGACTTCGAGAGGATCGTGCCGTCCGACCGGTAGAGCTGGAGGTCGAGGTCGCTCTCGCCGTTGCCATAGAGCCAGAGGTCGAGCTTGGTGTCGGCCGTCATCTTGATCTGGAACCAGTCGTCGTCCGACTGCGAGCCCGAGGTGACGGTACCGGTCTTGGGGCAGCTCACGAAGTCGTGGATGCCGGGGGCGAGCGACCCTTCGGCCACCGCGTTGGCGCTCGCGGCGGTGCGGCTGTCGTCATCCTCGTTGGCGTCGTCGGCGCAGGTGCCGGTCGGCGCCTGGCACGAGCCGCTCTGCGGCACGCACTGGAACTCCTGCTTGTAGTCGACCGAGTAGAGCTTGGTCGCCGAGCAGGCAAAGCCGCTCGGGCACCCGCCGGCGCAACCCTGCATGCAGTAGCTGTCGCCCATCGAGCCGGTGTAGACGCAGAGGTCGCCGGTGCCGCACTGCGAGTCCGAGGTACACGCCGCGCAGATCGGGAGGTTCGCGCTGCCCGACGAGGTCACGGTCATGTTGTAGACCTGCGACGTCGTCGAGTGATCGCAATTGCCGGTGATGTCGTCGTCATCGTCGGCGACAAACAGGTAGTAGATCTTCTTCGAGGTGCCCGCCGGCGAGCTCGCCACCGGGTTCGGGACGTCAGCGGCGTAGACGCCGTTCTTGTTGGTACCGCTGATCTTGATGGTCGACAGCTGGATCATCGACGACAGCACCACCGGGGTCGGCGGTGCGGTCAGCGAGTAGTAGAACAGCGGTGCCTCCTTGAGGCCCCTGTCGTCGGTGAACGTCGCGTCGACCGTGAGGCCCACGATCGTGTTCTCGTTCGACACCGTGTGAGCGATCGTCGGGGCCGTGCCTGGGCACGCCGCGGTGGTACCGCCGCGCAGCACGATCAGGTAGTTCTTCAGGGTCTTCGGGTTCTCGCCGTCATCGGCGCCGATCACGAGCGTGTAGCGGGTCTCCGCCTCCTGCTCCTTGGTCGGGCACCACTGGAAGTTTGCCGTCAGGCCGTCCTGCTGGTTGAGCGAGGCACCCTCGATGATCGGCTCCTCCATGGTGAGGTTCACCTGCGCGGTGTCCTGGTCCTCGATCACGATGCTGAGGTCGACGCACTTCTTCTTCGCGAGGTCGATCGTCGTGCCGCTACCGAGCGGCTGGCGAAACACCGGCGCGGTCGCCGAGCCGATCGCCGACTTGACGTCGATCGTGATGGTCACCGTGGTGTTGTTGTCGCCATCGGAGACCGTGAAGTCGAAGGCGTGCTCGCCGACGTCGGAGGCGACCGGGGTCCACCGGAAGACGCCATTGCCGCTGGGCGAGACCGAGACCTGGGCGCGGTCCGAGAGGTCGTCGAGGTCGGCAGCCTTGAACCCGTAGGTGAGCTGGTCACCGTCGGGGTCCGTGCCATTGAGGTCCACCTTCAGCTCGGCGCCGACCTGCGCGACCTGATCCGACAGCCCGGAGAGCTCGGGAGCTCCGCCGCCGCCACAGGCTACTGTTGTAGCCAGGCAAGTCAGGCTTGTCATGGTCAGGAAAACGTGGCGTCCGGTGAGTGGCTGTAACCTCATGGCGATCCTCCGGGCAAATCCGATGGCTGTCGGATGTCGAGGCAATGAGCAAGGAGTGGGCCCGCTCCCTGTCGCACCCCCGGTTCCGGATCACCCGAGAAGATCTGCGTAAACTCGGCTACCTGGCAATGCTGCCGTGCTCGTCACTGAGGGCAAACGAGATCAGCCCCTGGGCAACCGGATCCGCCAGGAAGCCCGGCAATTCACCACCGTTGACCTCATCACCTCCGGCGCCAGCCTGCGCGGCGATGATCCGGAGGCCAGCGACGAGCGAGCCCGACGCGATCAGGCCGGCTCGCAGCCCGGTGATCCGGAGGTCGCGCGCGAGCTCGCGGTGCCCGAACCGCTGGGAATCGATCGCGAGCGCGTACGGTCGCAGCTCGTTCATGAGCCCGGTCGGGATCAGCCGGCGCAGCTTCTGGACCTGGGTGGCGACGGTGTCGGGATCGACGGCCAGTCCCGGGAAGTCGGGCTGGAAGAGCCGGAGCAGCGCCGTCACCAGGACGCCGAGCTCCTCGAGCGGCAGGCGCGCCGGGATCGCGAGCGAGGCTTGGGCGAGCTTCAACGCGCCACCGGCTGCGAACCGGATCGCGTCGCCGCCGGCATTGGCGATCGAGGCGCCGATCACGAGCGAAACCGGGCTCGTGGGCTCGGCGATCATCGCCCACGGCTGGCGGCTCGACACGAAGACATCGATCTCGCTCGTGAAGCCGAGCGCGGTCGCCACCGACTGCGCGACGGTGGCGATCGGGTTGTCGCGGGCCCGCAGCCGATCGCCGCGCGTCATGCCGTAGGGCCGGAGATCGACGCCGACATGCTTCGCGATCCGGTCACCGAGGAGATGGAAGATCTGGCGGAGCTCGACCTGGACGCCGCGCGGGAACAGCACGTCGTCGGCCTCGGGCTTGCCGATCAGTGACAGATCCGGCTGGCTGTGGTCGGCGAGCAGGCGCTGCTCGGGCTCGCCGGCGGCATCGAGGAGCTGAGCGAGCTCGGCGGCGGCGCGGGCGATCGGTCTCGACCCAGCGAACCCGGTGCCGGCGCGTGCCTGCATCGCGCGCGAGACCACGCGATACGCGACGCCATCGCGCGGATCTTTTGCGGCCCGCGCTCGCATCGCTCCGGCGACGCGGTTGAGGTGGACGCGCACGGACGCGATGTCGTTGGCCTCGCGATAGAACTGGACGAGCGCCTGCAGCGCGTCATCGCTGGTCGGCGCACCGTCGAGCGCGAGGTTCAGCGCACGCTCGGCGCGCTTGGTGTCCCCGAACCCGTCCTTGAAGATCGTGGCGACTCGCTGGAGGTGCGCGGCGCGGCGTTCAGCATCGGGCTCGTTCTTGACGAGCCGCTCGCAGGCCCCGAGTGCGAGCTTCCACTCACCCGACTGGGTCGCGAGGTCCGCCATCCGGACGAGCGTGTTCTCGTCGTCGGGCTGATAGGTGAGCGCGCGCTGGAAGGCCTTGAGCGCCATCGGCACGTCGACGAGGCGATCGGCGTAGATCAGGCCGAGCCGGAAGCACAACGTCTTCAGGATCTCGGGCTGGTGCTCGAGCCGCGCGCGCGCCATCAGGGCGTCCGCGGCCTCCTGCCAGCTGCCCTGCTCCCATGCGATGTCGGCGAGCGCGGCGTACGCGCGCAGATCGTTCGAATCGGTTTCGAGCACCATGCGGTAGTGCTGCTTCGCGGTCTCCCGATCCGAGAGGAAGTTGCGGTGCAGCTCGGCGAGCGCGCGGTGCAGCTCGATGCGCGCGGGGCCTGGCTCCTCGACGTCGAGCCGGGCCGCGAGCAGTGTCGCGAGATCGTCGTGGCTCCCCTCTTCCTCGAGCAGGATCCGCAGCCGGACGAACGCGTCGTGGTGCTTGGGATCGGCCTCGAGCGCGCGCCGGAACGCGATCGCTGCTTGCTCGCCGGCAAGCGCCTTGTCCATCAGCGCGACGCCGGCGAAGTGGTACAGCGCGGCGCGCGGCGCGACATCGCTGCCAACCGCGGCCTGGCGCGAGGCCGCATCGGCAACGTCGATCCAGAGCTGCCCCTTGAGCGCGACGTGACGCCAGCCCTCGAGCGCCGGGACATGGCCGGGGAGTGCGCTCTCGGCGCGCCCGAACCGCTGCACGGCCTCGTCGACCTTTCCGATCTCGGCCAGCGTCTCGCCGGCGCGGGTCCAGAACGCGGCCTGCGAGCGGACGTCGCCCTCGAAGTACGCGGCGATGTGGTCCTCGAGCCGCGCGAGCTCCTCGGAGGCCCCGCCATGCCGCACGATCGCTTCGAGGTGCATGAGCGCGAGGCGCGTCGTCGGATCGGTCGCGATCACGGCGCGGTACAGATCCGCCAGCTCGACCTCGGGGCGGCCGTCGCGGGTCGCGAGCCCGGCGATATCGAGCTGAAGCGCCGCGCGATCGCGGACGTGCTCGGGCGGCACGGTCTCGAGCTCGGCCTTGCGCAGCCGCATCAGCTCGCCGATCTGGTCGGTCACCGTGTAGTTCCGCTCGAGGCGGTGCATCAGATCGATCCGCGCCGGATCGGCCTGCGAGGCGCTCTCGAGCGCGACCTGTGCGGACCCCGCTTCGCCTCGGATCTCGCCGTCGATCATCGCGAGGAGCTCGTAGGCGGTGGCCTTTGCGGCGCCGTCGCCGGCATCCTCGGCGGCACGTAGCCGGCCGAGCCCGAGGCTCGTGATCGGATCGGTCTCGCGCAGCTGGATCGCGGTCCGCACCATCGGCAGCGCCGCGAGCGGATCATCGGGATGGAGCTCGAGGGCGCGGAGGTACAGCGCGAGCGCAGCGGGATGGTCGCCCTGCGAGGCCGCGAGGTCGGCGTCGCGGACGAGGCGCGCGAAGGCGTCCGCCGTCGAGGTTCCCACCGGTGCCTCGGAGCCGCGAGCGCCGGGGCTCGCGCGATCGCCGGCGCGTCGGCGCGCCGCGGCGAGCAGATCGGCGATGACGCCGAGGTGCGGCAACGAAGTCTCGACCTGCTGGAGCAGGCGCGTCGCCCGCGGGGCGTCGCCGTCGTCGAGTGCGAGCTGTGCCGCGCGCAGGCGGAGAGCGGCGACCTCGGTAGACGCGCCCCGCTGGTCGAGCTGGTTCGCGCGATCCTCGAGCGCGAGGCACGCCTCGCCGAGGTCGTGCTTGCGGGCGGCAGCGAGCAGGAGCGCGACGGTGCGCCGCGGATCATCCGGCGGCTGGAGCTCGCGCAGGAGCGTCTCGGCGCGTTGCGCACCGTCCGGATCATCCGCGAGCAGACGAACGCGCCGCAGCCCGAGGCTCGCCGCGGCCCACGGCGACCGCTCCGCGGCTTGCGCGCGCGCGAGCACCTCGGCAAACGCCTCGCGATCGGAGAGCCGGCTCGCGAGCACGATCGCCGCGGCATGCGCAGTTGGTGACTGAGGATCGCGCTCGAGCACGGCGCCCCACGCATCGAGTGCCGCGCGGATCGCTTGCACGAGCTCCTCGGCGGGCGGGCCATCGCTGGTCGCCGTCGATGCGCCCACGGCGTCTTCCCAGGCGAGCGCGCTGCGCAGCGTCGCGACCTCGCCATCGAGCTGGTCGCCCGGCGTGCCCGCGAGCTCGGCGAACAGCTTCGCGCGCTCGGACCACTTGCCCGCCGCCGCGAGTGCCTCGCCGAGCGCCTCAGCGATCGCGAGCGAGGTCGGCCGCGCGGCCCTGCCCTGCTCGAGCACCTCGATCGCGGCGTCGAGCTGGCCGAGCGCGATCAGGCCGTACGCGGCGCGCAGCCGGGCGCGATCGCGCTCGACGTCGGTGGCAACCGCCATGTCGACATCGATCGAGGCCTGCGTCGCATCCTGTGCGACGTGCGCGGTCCGCAGCTGGGCCGCGGCATAGTCATCGCCGGGCTCGAAGGCGAGCGCCGCCGCCCACAGCTCCACGCCGCGCGCCGGATCGAGCTCGGCCGCGCGCGCCGACGCGTACGCCTTCTCGACGGGTGACACCGCGACGTTCGCCCAGTGCGCGAACGCGTCCGCGGCCGCATCGGGATCTGCGCCGAGCGCCTCGGCGTTGAGTCGCGCGACGAGCGGATCGGTCGGTGCTGCCGCGATCGCGAGCCGCGACGCCATCGCGGCGATCTCGCCGGTGCTCCACTGCTGTGCGCGGATCGCTGCCGCCGCCGCCGTGATCGGATCGGCGATCTCGACCTGGCGCGCGAGCTCGACGAGCGCGGCCGCGGCGGCTTCGCCGTCGGACTGACCTGCGGCGTAGCGGATCGCCCCGAGCCTCGCGGCGAGCGCACTCGGATCGGACTCGGCCGCGGCGCTGAACCAGCCACTCGCCGCCGCGGTGTCGTTGTTGTGAGCCGCGAGCGCGCCACGCGCGAGCTGGACGGCGGCACGCAGCTCGGGATCAGTGACGGCGTGCGCGAGCTGTTCGAGTGCAGTTCCGAACTCGTCGGCGCGACCGTCGACGAACGCGAGCTCGAGGTGCGCGAGCAGCGCGCGCACGTCCGATGGCGCGGTGTCGAGCATCTCGCCGACCGCGACGCGCGCGAGATCCTGATCGCCGCTCGCCATCAACAGGTCGATCCGGTAGTGCCCGAGCGGCCGACGCTCGAGGGCGCCGGCGACCGCGATCTCCGCATCGAGGTGGCGGGTCGCCTCGGCGAGGTCACCGTTGGCGCGGGCGATCCGGCGCAGCCCCCGCAGCGCGGCAGTCGCGCGCGGATCGGCGAGCAGCGCGGCGTCGTAGTGCACGCGCGCGCGATCGAGATCCGCGAGGCGCTCGCACAGCCTGCCTGCCTCGATGCGCAGGGCCGCCGAGCTCGCGCTGTCGTCGAGGGTCGCGACCTCGCGCTCGTATACGAGCAACGAGCTCGCTGCGAGCTCGTCGAGATGCGACGTCGGCAATGGATCTACTTGCTCGGGCCACGCTCGCCCCGCGGTCTCGAGGTCGAGCGCCGGCTCGAGCACGGGCTCACTCGCGAGCTCGCCGCCCGCAGGCTGTTCGACCGGCAGCGTGTCGCGACGGTGTGGCGGCGGCGGCGGCCCTTCGCGCAAGGTGCCCGCGCTGCGCGGCATCGCCATGCGCTGGCCGAGTGGTGGGACCGAGGTTGGCGTCTTGATACGCGGATAGAAGTCGGCGATCGGCGGCGGCCGGACCTCGCTGATCTCCAGCATCGTCGGGATACCGTCGTCGGCCTGCGCGACGGCCTCCTCCTCGACCGCATCGTCCTCGACCACCTCGTCCGCATCGCCGGCCCTCGCGGCGTCGTCGAGAGCCTCCGCGCGCGCGCCGGGCGCCTCCGCGAAGTCATCGGGCTGATCGAACGCATCGAGCGTGCCAAGTGCGTCGTCGAGGGCACCCGGTGGTGGTGCCTTGGAGTCGAGATCGAGCCCGAGGCTCTCCTCGCGCGCTCCCGCAGCATTCGCGAGAGCGTCCTTCGCGTCGACCTCGGCGGCGACGTCGGAGAAGTCGTCCTCGCCACCGCCGGCCGTCGACGCGCGGCTCGGAGCCGGCTCCTCGACGCGGAGGATCGGCCGCGACTCGAGCGACCGCGGCGGCCGGTTTGCGGGCTCGGTCCGCCGCACGACGTGGGCGGTCCGCCGCGCGAGCGGCTCGACCAGAGCTGGCGTCGCCGCCTCCATCGACGGCGCGTCCGCGCCGATCTCGATCTCGTAGTCATCGTCCTCGATCGGCGGCGGAGCCGTCATCGACCCTGCCCTGCCCGAGGACGTGAGCCTCTCGATCGCGCCAAAATCCGCGACCTGAGTCTGCTCCATCATGTAGCCAACGTTGGTGCCGTGCGGCGGCGTGACCTCCTCGGTCTTGCGTTGCGCGCGCGGGGCTTCAACGGACGGCGGCGTGACGCGACGGATGATCGCCGGCTTGCGCCGGACCTCGGGCTTGGGCGGCGGAGCGAGGGCGTCCTCCTCTAGATCATTGCCGGACGACGGAGCGCGATTGGGACGCGACGCTGACGTGTAGACGCTGTCCTCATCATCGCTCGGCGGCCGGGTCTGCGACGACTTGCGGACGCGCGTGTGCTCGACCTCGTCGTCGAGTGGCGCTGCCGTCGAGCCGCGCCCGAGCAGCGTGCCGAGCGCTGCCGGCGGCTGGGCCGCGCCGATCTCCGAGAAGTCGGTCTCGCCGACCGCGAGCTCGTCGAGGTCGGCGATCGTACTCGGCGCCCGACCCGCAGCCAGATCGAACGCGGGCTCGTCGACCGCGTAGACCGGCATCACGCCGTCGAGGTTTGGATCGGTCCCGTGCGAGAGCGGCTCGAGATCGTCGAGGGTGTGGCCGGCATCCGCGGGCGCCGGAGACACGAGATCGGTCCGATCACCGACGGTGTCCGCGGCGGCTGGCCACTCCATCGGGATCGGGCTCGCGTTGACCTCCTCGGATGACCCCTCCGATTCGCCGTGCAGGGCGTCGAAGGTCTGGTCCCAGGCGTCGAGCTCGGAGAACAGATCATCGACGCCGAGGAATGGCTTCTGTCCCTTCCCTCCACCGCCGGGTGGTTTGGGCGTGCTCATCGTGCCCCCTCGAGTGCGACGCCGAGGCGCTCGCGCAACCAGCCATGCTCCTCGGAGACGGACCACGCAGTGAGCTCGAGCGCGGCCAGGTTGTCGGCGAGCGCCATGCCGCCCTTGCCAACGTCGAGCTGCGCGAGCGCCACCGCGAGATCACCGGCCCACAGCAAGCCGGCGCGATGGCCCACCGCGATCGCGTTGCGGCGGAATCCCGCGACATCGACGAGCTCGGCGGTGCGCTGTCCGATCTGCTGCACGAGCGCGCGCGCCTTGCGGCTGAGCTCCTTCTTCAAGCTCTTCGCGCGCTCGGCAATGCTGGTATCCTCGCCGGTGATCTCGTCGGCGATGCCTGCTGGGATCGCGAGGTCCACGGCCCGCAGCGCCGCCGCGAACGTCCAGCCGAGCTCGACCTCGCGGAGGTCCGGCAACGTCGAAAAGCCCTCGGCAAGCGTCGCGACCGCGCGACCGAGCTGCCAGCGTTGCTGCGGGGTCTTTGCCGCCGCCACGTCGGCACCGACGACGAGGATCGGTGTCTCGGCCGCGAGTGCCCGCGCGATGCCGCCGCGCGCCGCGCTGACGTAGACCTCGACGTCGTCGATGGCGAAGCCCGCGAGCGCACTGGCGAGCGCCTCGTAGCGTTCGCCGAGCTTCTTCAGCGCGATCCGATCGCCGCGCGCGAAGCCTAGCTTGCCCGGATCGACGCCGGTCGCAACCTGGACAGCGGGCGCGATCGTGCGCCACAGATCGGCGAGCGCACCGACGGCGCCGCCACGGATGACCTGTCGCGCAGCCTCGTCTAGCCGCACTTTCTGGGGATTCGCGCCAAGGGAGTGAATCGTCGCGCGGCCCTGCTCGAGCACCTGCTTCTGATCGACCGATGGCGTGCCGAGCGCCTCGAGCCCGACCAGCGCGAGCCAGCGCGCGTCGACGTCGCTCTGCCAGCCGGTGACCTGGGCGAGTCGGTCGTAGAGCACCGCGGTCTTCGGGTTCTGCGCGATCGACGAGCGGAAGCTCTTGGCGGTGCTTGCGAGCAAGGTGGTCCGGGTGTTCGGGTCGGCGATCTCGGAGAGCTCGCGCACGACGTCGAGGTTCAGCGGATCGAACGAGCGCGCGCGATCGAGCGCGAGCCGAGCACCGGTCCGATCGTTCAGCTTGTCGCGCAGCATCAGGCCGAGGCGCAGCTCCTCGCGGGCCTTCTCCGGGGGTGACGGACGCAGCCGGGCGAGCGAGCGCAGCTCGCGGGTCGCACGTTCCCAGTCGTTCGCGCGCAGGCAGAGCGCGAGCAGCCGCTCGCGCAGCTGGACTTCATCTCCCGTACCCGACGCCCCCTCGACGACGCGCTCCATGTTCTCGATCGCGCCACCGATGTCGTTGATGTTCTCGGCCAGCACCTGCGCGAGCTGGAGCTCGATCTCGTGGCGGCGGTGCGGTCGGGTCTCGGCCGCGATGCAGCGTCGCCACAGCGCGACCGCCTGCTCGACCTCGCCGGCATTGAAGGCGAGGTCTGCGCGGAACCGCAGCGCCTCGGCATGACTCTTGGCGCGATCGAGCAACGCGTCGAGATCGACCATCGCGGCGGCTTGATCGCCGAGCCCGTGCACGACCGTCGCGCGCTCGAGGAGCAGCGGCACCATCTGGTGATCGCGCTCGATGTCCTGGTTCTCGGACTCGAGCCAGGTCAGCCGATCAGTCAGCGCCGCGATCAGGCCTCGAACGTCGGCGCGCTGGCGCATCAGCTCCAGCATGCGCTCGAGCTCGGGTGCACCCGCATCCACCTGGAGGATGCGCTGGTAGATCGCGACTGTCTGATCGCTGGTCGCCGGCGAGCGCTCGCTGTCGAGCACGCTCGCGGCATCGCGAAGCAGCGCCAGCTTGGCCGCCGGATCACCGATCACGCGCGCGAGCTCGTAGCTCGCCTGCGCCCACGTCACGTCGTCGCCGGCGCGCTTCGCCATCCGGCGCATCGCCTCGAGCGCGCGGACGTCGAGCGGATGAGCCTTGAGCACCGCGACGGCGACGGCTGATGCCTCGCGCAGCCGCCCCGCCAGCTCGAGGGCCTCCGCCCGGTCGAGCTCCCACGATGCGCGCGCGACC
>JBKJUF010000711.1:0-35571 GCA_046590445.1 Kofleriaceae bacterium | reverse complement strand
GTCATCGTCGTCGTCGTCGTCGTCGTGTCGGGGGCCGGCGTCGGCGTCGGCGCGTCGGAGCCCGCCGTGATCCCGATGTCCGACGAGCCAATCGTCGCGATCGTCGAGCCGATCGTGCCGCCGGCTTTCGGCGCGTCACCGTCGGGCTTGGCGGTTCCGGACTTCGGACCGCCGTGCTTCGCGATCGTCGCCTCGACGATCGAAGCCATCGACACCGTCCCCTTGCGCGGCGAGTCGCCAGCCGCGCCCGCCGTCGGGCTCGGCGCGCCGGCACTGCCAATGGCCGCGGCCTCGTCCGCCTTGTCGCCGCTCTTGTCCTTGGCCTTGTCGCACGCGGTCGCGACGACGATCACCACGAGCAACCACGTCGCGGGTCGAGTCATGGCTACGAGTCTACACCGCTGCTTGGTGACTCACCGCTTGAACGGCTGCGTCGAGTCCTCGACGTGCCGCGCGCGCATCGACCGGCGTGCCGCGAGGTAGCGTTGCGTCGACGCGAGCTGGACGAGGTGGCGTGCGGCCTCCGGTCCGCCCGCGAGCTCGAGCGCGACGGTGACGTCTCCGCAGGCGACGAGCCCGGCCCGATCGGCGGCGCGCTGGCACGCGGCGATGTACGCGACGGTATCGAGCTCGCTCGCCGACGCCGCGGCGAGGCGCTCGGCGATCCGTCGGCGCAGCTGCACCGGCATGGCGCCACGCAGGCGCTCGCCCTCGTTCGCGATCTCGCGATCGACACGCACCTCTACTCGTCCACCTGGCCGTGCCCCTGCCGCGGGACCGAATGCGTGGCGGAGCCCGGCGATCAGGCACGCAAACGAGGCCTCGTCGGTCCCCGCCGCGAACAGCCGGCGCGGCCGCGCGAGCTCGACCATGCGTCCGAGCTGGAAGCGCAGCGCGGTATCGCCCGCGAGATCGGTGGCCGGATCGGAGTGCGACTTCGCGCGTGCGCCCGCGAGGCGCGGCCCGAGCACGATGATCGGCGGCGCCGCGAGGATCACCGCTAGGTCGGGGCCGTCCGAGATGGAGCTCGCAGGCGAACGCTGGTAAGCGGGGCCCGTGGAGCTCGCAGGCGAACGCTGGGGAGCGGGGCCCGTGGAGCTCGCAGGCGAACGCTGGTGAGCGGGGCCCGAGATGGAGCGAGCCGGCGAACGCTGGTGAGCGGGACCCGAGATGGAGCGAGCCGGCGAACGCTGGTGAGCGGGAATCGCCCGCGCGACGGTGTAGAGCAGCGTCTGCGGCCCGCCGAGCGCCTTCGCGATCTGCGGATAGATCGCCATGGCCGCGCCGCCGCTCGCCGCCGGGATCCGTACGGCGTCGAGCAGATCGGCATCGACCAGCGCGCGGCGCGCATCGGGACATACGAGGGGCATCACCTCGCCGAGCAGATCGAGCAAATCGCCGAGCACGCCGTCGCGATCGTCGTCGATCAGCGCGCGGCGGGTCGCCTCGTCGAGCGGTGTCGCGTACGCCTCGTCGGAGGCCATCGGGCGCGGTGGGTGGGCGTCGAGAAACTGGACATCTCTATCGTCGAGCGGGGCGCCGAGCGCACGCGCGAGATCGAAGGCAGCGCGCGCGTCCTCGGGGGCATCGGAGGCCGCGAGCTCGCGCGCCCACGCGAGGACGTCCTCGGGATCCTGCTCGGCCTCGACGAGCGCGACCCGCGAGGTATTGGCGGACTGCCCGCTCGCGGCCGCGAGGTCGACGATCCCGCGGCGCGCCGCCTGCGCACCATCGGAGTCGGGCGCGGCGATCACGGCGCGGCGATATGCGAGCAGCGCGGCCTGCTCCGCGCCGAGCGCACGATCGGCATCGCCGAGCCGCCGCCATAGATCGGCACGCCGCGGATCGCCGTTGCCCGGAGCGCCGGCCTTGTCCCACGCGGCGAGGGCAGGGCGCAGCCAGCCGGCCGCGCGCTTGTGATCGCCGGCCGCGATCGCGATCGCGCTCGCACACGCCACCGCGTCGACATCGCGCGCGTGCCGGGCGATCAGCCGCTCGGCGACCGCGCGTGCCTGGGCGAGATCGCCGCCGCTCGCGTGCGCGTGCGCCGCTTCCTCGAGGAGCTCCTTGCGCCGTGACTCGTCTTCTGGAGAGATCGTGAGGAGCTCGGCCAGCGCTTCGCAGGTCACCCCCCGCTCGCCGCCCGCGCCGCGCTTGCGCTGGATCGCGAGCAGCTTCTCGAGGACGCCGGCATCCCCGCTGACCTGCGACCAGCACCGCTCGGCGCGCGCCGGATCGCCGAGCACGTCGAGCGCCATGTCGCCGAGCGCGTCGTAGAGCCGCAACCGATCGCGCGGCTCGGTGGTCGCGGTCGCCTCGCGCTCGAGGCACTCGGCCGCGCGCGCGACGTCACCACGCTCCATCGCTGCCTCGGCGAGCGCGTGCCACGCCGGCCCACACGCCGGATCGATCCGCACCGCGGCCTCGTGGTGGCGCAGCGCGTTCGCGGGGCGCAGCGCGCGGACCTCGGCCTGCGCGGCGTGCACCAGGCCGAGCGCGACTGCCGGCGCGTGGCGGCCGGCGTCGGGATGATCGGCGAGCGCGCCGAGGTGCAGCGAGGCCTGGCGCCATAGCCGCCGTGCGAAGCAGCTCTCGCCGAGCGCGAGCTGGATGTCGATCGCGCGGCGGTCGAGGCGATGCGCCTCGTGCAGCAGCTGGTGGCTCTCGTCGTCCTCGCCGAGCGCGGACATCACCGTCGCGTAGCGGTGGACGAGCGGCGCGAGCCGAGTCGGTGGCGTGTCGTCGGGGGCGCTCCCGAGGGTCGTCCGCAGGTGATCGGCTGCCTCGTCGAGCCGGCGGGTTGCGACGAGGATCTCGGCGAGCGCGAGGTTGGCGTCGAGGTTGTGGCGCTGCGAGGTGAGGATGCCGCGCAGGCGGCGCTCGGCGCTCGCGGTGTTGCCGGCCTGCGACTCGTCGGCCGCACGCTGGACGACGAGCGCGGTGCGGGTCTCCTCGAGCTCGCTCCGGACGTCCTCGCGATCGGGCGCGACCTCGAGCACGTCCTCGAAGGTCTGGATCGCCGCGCGGTGATCCCCGGCCTCGCGAAACCTGCGAGCCGCCTCGATCACCGCGGCCGAGCGATCGGCGTGATCGGGCAGCGCGGCGGCGTAACGCAGCAGCGCGTGGGCGTGGACCTTGCGATCGGGATCGTGGGCCGCGGTCGCGGTGATCCGCTCGAGCGCCGGCAGGTACTCGGGCGCCGCTGCGAGCAGATCGGCGAGCACCATCGCCGCACCTGGGCGATCGTTACAGGAGTCCGCGAGGATCTCGAACAGCCGCATCCGCAGCGCCGCGACGTCCTCGGTGGCGGCGTCGCGATCGATGGCCTCGTCGATGCGGGTCACGAGGATCGCGGCGGCCTCGCGGCCCTGACCGCCGCGCGCGAGCACCTCGGCGTAGTCGACGAGCCCGCTCACGTTCTCGGGCGCGTGCTCCGAGGCCTGCGCGACCACCCGCGACGCGCCAGCCTGATCGCCTGCATGCTCGAGCGCCCGCGCCTGCGAGCGGAGCAGCGCGGCCTTGTCGACGCCGCTGTTGGCGCGGGCGGCGCGTTCGCCGCGGACCTCGGCGACCTCGCGCCAGCGCCCGAGCCCGGTGAGAATCTCGTCGAGCGCACGCCACGCCTCCGCGTCACCCGGACGGCGCTCGACGATCGCGCGGTAGACCTTGGCCGCGCGCTCGACCTTGCCGTGATCGCGATACAGCCTGCCCGCCGCGCGCAGCGCTGCCCGGCCGCGCTCGTCGGTGGCCAGCGCGCCGACCCGCTCGAACGACTCCGCGGCCTTGATCCACGCCTCGGCGCGCCGGTAGAGCCACGCGAGCCGATCGTGGTGATCGGGGTTGTCGGGCGCGTGTGCGACGACGGCCTCGACCGCCACGATCATCTCGAGCGGCTGATCGAGGTTTTCGTAGACGTCGGCGAGCTCCTCGAAGAACGCCGCCGCGACATCGGGCCGGGAGGCCGCACGGGCCTCCTCCTTGAGCAGCAGCGCGAGCTCGTCGAGCAGCGCGTGCTCGGTCGCAATCGCGCGCAGCCGGCGCCGGGCCTCGTCGTCGGTTGGCCGCACGCGGATCTCGCGGAGCGCGGCGCGCAGGGCCTGGAGCGGATCGGCCGGCTGCGAGATGCGCTGCCACCGGCGGGTGCCGTCGTCCTCCGACATCGAGCACCCAGTGTATCGGGGATGCGTCCGTGGTGATCGTTCAGGCCCGCCAGATCGGGAAGTCGCTGCCGACCGCCGGTGCGGTCACGAGTCCATTCTCGATCGCGCCGTCATCACTCTCGGGCTCGCACAGATACACCGCGATCGCGCCGAGCGGCTGGTCGGTGCGGACCACGCTGTAGCCGTCGACGCGCAGCGTCTCGCGCCGCCACTCGACCTCGACCTCGCCGACCTGGGCCGCCTCGAGGATCTTTCGGCCGCCCTCGCTCCCGAAGCCGACGACGCGAGCCACCTCGACCTCGCGCAGTCCGCTCGCCGGCTCGACAGCGAGGCCGTGCTGTCGTAGGTGTTGCGCGACGTCCGGTGGCACGATGTACGCCGCCGGCCGATCGACGACCGTCGTCCCCACGAAGTTTGCGAAGTACGGGAGCTTGACCGTCGTCGGCGCGCCATCGAGGACCCGCGGGATGCATGTCGGGATCTCGATCAGCTCGTCGAATGCTTCGAGGCGCGACCGCACCGCGATCTTCGCGCGCGGCAGCTTGCTCGACTCCACCACTTGCAGCACGTCGTCCGGATGCGCCGCGACATACGTCAACGCCTCGAGGATCGTCGCGTATGTCGTCCGCACACGCTCGGGAAACCCGAGGTACGAGTAGCACTCGAGCAGCAGGTCGAGCCGGTTCGTGAGGCCGCGGTAGTTCGAGCCGAACCGCGGGTGGTGCGGATACGTCATCCAGCCCTCGGTCACGCCGGCGCGCGGATCGGCGTCGCGCCGCGCATCGAGCGCGCGCTCGTCCTCGACGAAGTTGCCGTACCAGCCGGCGATGATCCCGTGGTTCGCCGCGATCGCCGCGGTCACCGCCGGCATCATCCGCGAGCGCATGAAGGCGATCGGCTCGGGCCGCCCGGTCGGTACGGTGTGCGGCACGTCGTACGTCATCCACATCCGGTGCACCGAGCCGTTCGTCGCATGGCAATCGATCGTCAGCTCCGGCTCCCAGACCTGGACGACGCGCGACTGCAGCGCGCGCATCTCCTCGGCCGCTTGCCGCATGTAGTCGCGGTTGAGGTTGATGCCCGCCTTGTTGACGCGCGTACCGACGCTCGGTGGGCCGATCTGACCGTCGAGTCGCGGCAGGTTGAGCTCGCGGTTCTTCGGATCGATCGCGTCGTTGCCGTCGGGGTTGAACAGCGGCACGACGACCAGCGTGAGCTTCTCGACGAGGTGCGCGAGCTTGCCGTCGAGGATGTCGCGGAGCAGCATCATGCTCGCCTCCTTGCCTTCGACCTCGCCGGCGTGGATCCCGTTGATCACGAGCACCACTGGCAAGTTGCGCCGCCGCGATTCCTCGGGTGTCCGCACGCCATGCGCCGACACCACGACGAGTGGTAGGTCCCGGCCGTCGGGGCTGGTCCCGAACGACGACAGCTGAAACCGCGGATCGTTGCGGCTCGCCAGCGCGGCGAGGAACGCCATCACGTCGGCGTGTAGCGAGGTCTCCTGGTACGACGAGGCTTCGGCGCGCGTTGTCGGGTGCACGCGACGTTCGTAGCATGCGCCGCATCGGCGCGCGGTCAGTCCGCCATCGACCGGGAGCTCGGTGCCGGTGATGAACTTCGACTCGTCGCTCGCGAGGTAGACCACGAGGTGCGCGACGTCATCGACCTCGCCGAGTCGACCGAGCGGCGAGGTCTTCTCGACGAACGTCCGCATCTTCGCCGGATCCTTCGCACCGCTGACCACCGCTTCGACCATCGGCGTGTCGATGAAGGACGGATGCACCGAGTTGCAGCGGATGTGGTAGCCGCGTTGCGCGGCGTGGAGCGCAACCGACTTCGTCAACATCCGTACCGCGCCCTTGCTCGCCGCGTAGGCCGGGCCATCGGGCACGCCGATCAGGCCGGCGACCGACGACAGGTTGATGATCGATCCGCCGCCAGTGATCTTCATCGCCGCGATCGCAGCCTTGCAGCCGAGGAACGTGCCCTCGCTGTTCACCGCGTTGCAGAACGCCACTGCTCGAGCGTCGTCTAAAGGCGTCTAAAGGGGTCAGACGCAACTTGCGCAACTTACGATCTGTATCCCGCTGAAATCGTTCTCCCGAAGGGGTCAGACGCAACTTGCGCAACTTCCAGCGCGTGTGTTCGGGCGATGTTGCGCAGTCCGACACGCAGACTTGCAGATCGCAAGTTGCGCAAGTTGCGTCTGACCCCTGTCGCGAAACGCAGACTTGCAGATCGCAAGTTGCGCAAGTTGCGTCTGACCCCTATCCGAGGAGACGGTCGCGCTCGCGGACGAGGGCGGCGCGGCGGGCGGCGAGCTCTTCGTAGCGGGCGTGGATCGGGGCGAAGATGGCGCGGACGCGCTCTAGGCGCTGGACCATGCTGGCGTGCGCGGCGGTGATTCGGTCGATGGCGGGCGCTGGGCCGAACAGCGCGCGGATCCAGGGGTCGGCGAAGGGCGGTTCGTCGAGGGAGGCCGGCGTGGCGAGGGGATCGTCGAGGGTCGACGTGGCGGGCTCGCCGGGGCTACGCGCGAAGACGGTGATCTGCGCCTGCGCTTCGCCGGCAATGCCGCGGGCCTTGGTGGCGTCATCGCGCGTGAGGCCGCCGGCGAGCGCGGCGCCGCAGGCGACGACGATCTGCGCGAGGGTCGCGAGCGCCGCGTTGCCGGCGACGACGGCGTCCTCGAGCGGCACGAGCTCGATGTCGATCGACTCGAGCTGGATCGCGAGCTCCTGCAGGGTCGCGCCGGTGGGCGTGCCCTGTTCGATCAGCGTGGCTTCGCGCGCGGCGGTGACCGCGCGCAGCTCGCGCTCGAGCTCGGCGGGCACGAGCCTGGCGAGGCGCGCGTCGACGGCGGCGGCCTGCTGGCGCATCATCTCGAGCGAGCCGACGGCCTCGCGCAGGCGAGCCTCGGCCTCGGCGGCCTCGCGCTTCTCCTTCGACAGGGCCTCCTCGCCGCCGAGGATGCCGGTCAAGAAGCCCATCACGCCGGTCGTCATGCGCACGACGTCGTCGCGCTCGGACTGCAGCTCGGCCTGGAGCTCCTGGACGCGCCGCTGCTCGGTGAAGACGTCGATGCCGAGCGTCGACTTCACGCGGAGCAGGTGCTCGCGCTCGGCGAGCGCGGCCTTCACGGCACGCAGGCGATCGTCAGCGCCGCTCACATGACCACTCTACCCGCGCCACGCCGACCAGCCGAGCCACAGCCAGCCGATCAGGAACGCGAGGCCGCCAAACGGCGTGACCGCCCCGAGGATCTTCACGTCGGTGAGCGCGAGAGCGTAGAGCGAGCCACAGAACACGACGATGCCGGCCTGGAAGATCCAGCCGGCCGTGCTCGCGCCGCGCACGACGAGCAGGCCGGCCGCGATCATCGCGAGCGCGTGATACATGTGATAGCGCGCGGCGGTCTCGAACACCTCGAGTCCGCGTGCGGGGAGCCGCTCGCGCAGGCCATGCGCGCCGAACGCGCCGGCCGCGACCGCGAGCGCGGCGTTCAGCGCGCCGAGCGCGACGAGCCGGGAGCGAGCATCGGGCATTGGTACATCTAACCTTCTTCCGTCCTGCGACGGGTGTGAGTAAGCTCCCCGTTCAAACCGTGCGTGCGGATTTCCCGCACACGGCTTACCGGTGGTCGTTCAGGACGCGGCATTTGTGCATTGCCCGGGTAACGGACCGTTCCGAGCAGTTTGTGAAGCCCGAGCTCGTGGAAGGCGTTTCGTGTCCATCGGCGCACCTCGCCAGGTCGGAGGTTGCGTCCCTTGCGCCGTCGCATCAATTTGCGAAGTCGCGCTGAGACGTAGCTGTCGAGGCGATGTCCCAGTCACTGTTGAAACCGGAGGCGGCCTGCTTCCGTGGTGCAACGATCGCCCGTGTACATCTCTACGATCACGCAAGACTCGCTTCCGGCGTGGCGGTCTCCGTCGTCGCCGGTGGGATTCTCACCCCCGGTTGCTCTCCGAAGTTTCAGGTTCGCTACCTCCTTCCTCTTCGGCCAGGCTTGTCCTGGCGCACACGCAGTAGTGCTAAGCCTCGCCGCTCTGCACGAACCGCTGCGCGGTGGTCGCGGACAGCTTGAATGCCGGGCTGACCCGCGCCGATCGGATCAGCTCGCTCGTGCGGTCGTCGAACGCCGCGAGGATCGCGTGCGGATCGTCGTCGTCCTGGGCGATGTCGAGGTCGAGCCGGATCCGCCGGCCGTCGTCGGAGGCATACGAGAACGTGCGGTGCAAGCGGGCGCGATTCGCATGCTCGTGACGACGTAGCACCTCGGTCACGGTCTTGACGAGCGTGCGAAACGAGCTGTGATCGAGCGGCTTGGGGTTCTTCTTGTCGCGCCCCATTGTCCAGGGCGTGACGAGCGCGGGCTCGGTGTCACCTTGCCGGATCATCTCGACGGCCCAGCCCTCGTCATCCTCGTTCTTGATGACCCGCGCGATCCAGCCATCGAGCTTCCACAGCCGCGGGTCGGAGATGTCCTCGAGGGTCTCGCTCATCCCGGCAGCATGCACCGGGGGGCTGACGTCGGCTGACGTCGGGCTGACGTCGCGCTCAGTCCACGCGATTGGCAATGCAGTCGAGGATGCCGTTGATGTTCGCGCCGGTCAGGATCCCGGTACACGCAGACACCAGATCCTGCGGCCGCGGCGACGGCGATGCGCCGGCGATGCAGTCGAGCTTGCCGTTGATGTTCGTTCCGGGCAGGTGCTCGCAGGCCGTCACCAGCTCGCTCGGCACGTCGGAGCGCGAGCCGCCGCGGATGCACTGCAGCACGCCGCTGATGTTGGTGCCGGTGAGCACCCCGGTGCACGCGTTGACCAGCGACTGCGGTGCGGGAGACAGCGAGGCACCACCGATACAGTCGAGCTTGCCGTTGATGTTGGTCCCGCCGAGGTGCTCGCACGCGGTCACCAGCTCGGTGGGCTGCTCCGAGCGTGCGCCACGCGTGATGCAGCTCAGGTTGCCGCTGATGTTCGTGCCGGTGAGCACGCCGGTGCACGCACTGACGAGCGCCTGCGGCTTCGGCGAGATCGCCGCGCCCGTGATGCAGCCGAGCTTTCCGGTGATGTTCGTGCCCGAGAGCTGCTCGCACGCGGTGACGAGCTCGGTCGGAACCTCCGACTTTGCGCCGCCGCGAATGCAGTCGAGCGTGCCGTTGATGTTCGTCCCGGTCAGCACGCCCGTGCACGCGCTCACCAGCGCCTGCGGCTTCGCTGACGGCGACGCACCCGCGATGCACGCGAGCTTGCCGTTGATGTTCGTACCGGCGAGGTGCTGGCAGGCTGTCACGAGGCCGACCGGATCCTGCTGTGGCGTGACCGGCTGACAAGATGCCACCGGATCGTCCGCCTTGCCCCCCACCGGATCATCGATCGGCGGGTCGGACTCGGGCTCCGTGGTGCAGCTCAGCAAGGACGCGAGGGTGACCCCCACGAGGCACGATCGATAGATCAGCATCGGTTTGCCGGCAGGCGCTGCAACGATGGCACCACCCTGCCCCTCCGCGATCTCGCACGCTTGACCCTGGCCGCCGCGCTGACCTGGCAGGTCGAGTGGCCGCCGCTGCGCCTCGTCGCCGCGGACCGCCTCGGCGAGGACCTGGTCCGGCTGACCTGCGTCCCCGCGTGATGCGCTACTCGAGCGACGGCCCCGTGAAGGACTCACCAGACTCTACGACCGCGAGGGGGTCGCTGGTAAGTCGCGCCATGGCTGCGTACACGCGATTTGCGCATTCGCGACAGACCGCCAGGACATGCCTCTGAATGCCCTTGTGATTGCGAGGCGAGCCTGACC
Source organism: Kofleriaceae bacterium (assembly GCA_046590445.1). GTDB lineage: Bacteria > Myxococcota_A > Polyangia > Haliangiales > Haliangiaceae > JABFXX01. The sequence continues at coordinate 25,609 of JBKJUF010000711.1, read as the reverse complement.
GATCCGGTCCTTCAGACGCGATCTCAACGCATGCCTCCTCGGTGCAACCCTCGTTGTAGGGATCGCAGCAGAGGGTGAGATCGCGGAAGGGCATCGACGTTCAGGGTAATGGGTCGAGCATCGGTCGTGGAAACAACGCGCCACGCCGCAGCGGATTCGGCCCGATCAGGCCGGACCACGACGGACAGGGAATCGAGCCTGCGAAGACGACTGCAAGGCCACGTGACTCGAGTCTAGATCCCGGCCGCGGCTCGCAGCGCGTTCGCGGCGCCGTAGTACGCGGCGGCGGTCGCGCGCGCGTCGACGTTGTCCTGCGCCTCCGCCTCGTCGTCGAGCTCCCGGGCGCGCGCCACGAGCTCGGCGGCGAGCTCGGCGGGCAGTGGCTCGACGATGGCCGGGAGCGCCGGCGCATCGTGCGCGAAGCACAAGAGCAGGCAGCCGCGCGCGTAGGCGGTGGCGACACCCGGGCCCGGACGCGCGCGCGCCAGGTTCGCGAGCGTCTGCAACAACGCGGCGGCGTGCCGATCGCCATACCAGCGCACGCGCTCGACGAGCGCTGCCTGCGCCCGCGCGAGGTCCGCGCCGCCGCCGTGATCGTCGGTCGCACCGGCGATCGCTGCGACCCGTGCGTCGGCGACGCGCGCGGCGTGCAGGCGCGCCTCTTCCTGGCCGACGAGATCGTCGCCGAGCACGGTCGCGACGAACGCGCGGGTCTCCGGATCGTCGTCGCGGACGAGCCCCGCGAGCACGAGCTCGTCCTCCTGCCGCGTGATCGCCATGTACCGCGCGACGGTCGTGCGCTCGTAGAATGCATCGCCGATCACGACGTGCTCCCACCGCCACAGATCGTCCTCGTCACTCGCGACGCGCGGGTCGAAGTGCCGGCTCACCGCACCATCGGGCTCGACGAGCACGTACGACTCGCCGCATGCGACGAGCCAGCGCGTGCCGACCCGCCAGATCACGGGTCGACGTGATCGGTGGCCGGCCGCCGCCGCACCCGCGCGAGCTGGCCGCAGGCGGCGGCGATGTCCTGGCCGCGCGGCCACCGCACCATGCAGCGCAGGCCCGCCGCGCTGACGATCCGATGGAAGGCCTCGATGCGCGGCGTCGGCGAGGCACGCAGTGGGCTCGTGCCGATCGGGTTGTGCGGGATCAAGTTGAGCCGCGCGTTGATGCCGGCGAGCAACTCGACGATCCGCGCGGCATCGTCGTCGCCATCGTTGATCCCGTCGAACATCACGTACTCGATGAAGTGGATGCGGCGCGGATGAACGCGCTGATCGTCGCGCAAGAGCTGCAGCAGCGCGGCGATCGGCCACGTCTTGTTGTGCGGCATCAGCGCGGTGCGCTGCGCATCGGTCGTGCCGTTGAGCGACAGCGCGAGGCTGCCGTGCGACTCGGCGAGGAACCGTTGCATGCCTGGCAGCACGCCCGACGTCGACACCGTGACCTGCGCGCGGCCGAGCTGCGGCGCCGGAGCCTGGGTCAACACGTCGACGGCGACCAGCACCTCGTCGAGGTTGTCCATCGGCTCGCCCATCCCCATGAACACGACGTTGGTTGCGGGCGTCGCCGCGGGCGCGAGCAGCCGCGCGATCAGGTACTGCGCCACGATCTCGTCGGCGCGCAGGTTGCGGCCAAAGCCGAGCGTCGCGGTCGAGCAGAACTTGCAGCTGCGCGTGCAGCCGACCTGGCTCGACACGCAGATCGTGGCGCGCGTCGCCGCCGGGATCATCACGGTCTCGATCACGCCACCGTCGAGGGTCAGCAAGAGCTTCGTCGTGCCATCGGCCGCCACGGCCTGCTCGGTCACATCGATCGCAGGCAGCGTGCAGGCAGCGCGAACCCGCGCCCAGGCCTGCGGTGCGATCCCCGGCAACACCTCTGGCACGCTGGCGGTCCACGGCCGCGGCCCGTAGATCCAGTGGGCGGCGACCAGCGCGCGCGTCCGGCTGCCGAGCATGACCTCGAGGTCGCGGACGGTGAGCCCGGTCAGGCCGCGGGCGGTGGACGACGGGAGCATGACAGCGCCGGTGAGATAGCACGCGGCGGCCCGCGTGGTGCGACCATCTCACCGATGCGCCTCGCCGCGTTCGTCGACGCGCCTCAGGAAACTCAGGAAAAATAAGCGTCGAACAGTGCGACCGCACGCGCACCGCCGGGGATCCCGAGCGTCGGGCACGCCGGCAGCTCCGCGAGGCTCGCGCGCAGCTCGTGCTCGGTGTCGCGGCGCGCGCTCTCGATGACTTCGCGCGCGGGCGCATCGAGTGCCGCCATGATCCACGCGTGGACATCCTCGGCGAGTGCGGCGTGCCGGCGCTCGTCGCGTGCGATCGCGCGAAACGCGGTGCGCAGCTCGGGCATCGCGGACTCGGCCTGGTAAGTCGCGACCAGCGCGCCGTAGGCCTCGCGCACGCAACCCTCGATCGCATTCTCGCGTGCGATCGCGGCGAGCGGGCGAGATGGCAGCACCGGCGCATCGACCGCGCGCGGCACGTGGCCGAACCGAGCGGCGAGCGCGGTCATCGCCGTCGCATGGCGGACCTCGTCACGCATCGCCGCCTGCGCACGGCGCACCAGATCATCGGGCGCACCGTGCATCGCGAGCTCGCGCGCGAGCCGCTCGAATGCCGGGACGCTCGCGGCCTCGAGCTCCGCCATCGCGGCGAGCTGCGCGCCGATCTCGTCGGTATCGGTCGACGCGCGCCCGGCGAACCGCAGGCCCTCGGGACGGCGACCGCAGTTGTGCCGCCGCTCGGGCTCGTCCTCCGAGAGGTACCAGATCACCGTGCTCTTCGCGGCGGAGCCATCCGCGCGCACCGTGGCATGCTCGACGAGCTGACGCGTCCCCGGCACGTTCGCCTTGTAGGACGGCGGGCACGGCTGGTTACCACGACCCTGCGGACAGCACGTCGGCGTGCGCATGACCTCGACGGGCCCCGCGATGGTCTGGTGGACGATGGAGCACGCCGCGGTGCCGGTGCCCGGATCCCAGTACGCGCTCGAGGCACTCACGCCGCCGCCGTGCCGGTGCTGGGGCTTCGCCTTTTTCGTGTCGGGACGCGAGCGCTGCTTGTAGCTCGCGCACAGCGCATCGACCTGCGCCTGCGCCGGCGGGGCAGCGATCGCAGCGCCGCCATCGACCGGCGGGATCTCGTGAGGCGCTGCGCCACCGTCGACGATCCTGTCGTCTGTCGCGACCACCGCGCCGGCATCGGTGGGCGGCGTCGCCATCTCGAGCGGACCGGGCCCGGTCTCGCGCGTCGCCGCAGGTGCGGGCTGACAGCCCGCGCTCGCGAGCACGAGCAGCACGGCATCGAACAGGCGACTCTCGATCGTCCGGCGGGTGCGCATCGTGCGAGCAATACCGCGACCGCGAGCGCGTCACAACCCAGGGCTCCGATGCGTTGCGGCCGCCGGGTGAACGATCGCACACTGCCGCAGATGACGAATCGAACCATGATCCTCGCGCTCCTCGGACTGCTCGCCATCGCAGGCTGCAAGAAGAAGGACGAGCCCGCCGCGACGCCGTCCGCAGGCAGCACCGAGCCAGCGCCCGCGGTGGCGACGCCAGGAACCGCGACGCCGAAGGTCGTGCCGCCCGATGCTGAGGTGCCGACCACCCCGCCTGCTGCCTCGGCCTGGGAGACGTACACGTCGAAGGAGGGCAAGTTCTCCGTCGAGCTTCCGAGCAAGCCGATGGAGAAGGCGCAAGGCACGATGACGATGGTGATGGCCGAGTTCGGCACGACCACCGCGGATCCGCGCAACGCGACGTGCGGCGCCGTGTACATGGCGCTGCCGCCCGAGGCCAAGGACCCGAAGGTGATGTTCGACGGCGCGACCGCGCGTCACAAGCAGAACGCGAAGGTCATCGAGGAGAAGGACGTCAAGCTCGGCAAGCACCCCGGGCGCTCGCTGATCGTCGAGAACGACAGCCACCGCAAGTGGATGCGGATCTACGCGGCGAACAGCACGCTCTACATCGTCAACTGCGGCGGTCCGTTCGATCGCGCGGCGAGCGATGGCGTGGTCGCGACGCGCGTGCTCGAGTCGTTCAAGCTCGTCGAGTAGCCGCGGCGGTCACGGCACCGCAGCTGTCTCGATTGCACCTCAGCAGCCGCAGGTGTGGTCGTACGAGGGGACCGAGATCGAGGTGTGGTACTCGCCCGCGAGATCGACGAGCGTCGACGAGGCCCCGTCGCCGACGATCAGCTCGGGCTGGCCGTCACCGTCGAGGTCGATGACCTCCTGGATCTCGGAGAGCCCGTCCTCGAGCTCGGCGACGCGACGCACGCTGCCATCGGCAGTCGCGCGATAGACCACCATCATGCCGATCGACGGCTCGCCACAGCCGCCGCCGCGCTGCGCCTGCATGAACACCCAGCGCTCGTCGGTCAGCTCGTGCTCGTACACGCTCGCCTCGAGCTCGATGGCGTCACGCCAGTTCCCCTCACCGCCCTGCTCGACCCACGAGAGCTGGTGTGCGTCGTCGTCCGCGGGCGTGTGGAGCTCGCGCCGCGCGGCAGCCACGAGCTCGGGCGCCTCGACGAGCATCGCGGTGGCTGCGGCGGGATACGACGCAGCTCGCGCCCAGCCCACGCCGCAGCCATCGAGCCGTGCGGCGAGCGTGATGTTCGATTCGCGCACCGCCTCGAGCGTCCACTCGGGACGGACCGGATTCTCGCTGTCGTAGTCGTACTCGTGGTCCGGCGGATCGCCGGTGACGCGCGAGACCTCCGCGAACCCGACGACGCGCGCGCGACACTCGCCGTTGACCACCACCTCGCGTCCTGCCCACGGCCGCAGCGCGATCGGCATCGCTGCCGTGTCGACTGCCGCGACCACGGCGCTGCCATCTTCGTCCACGACCAGTCTCGGCGTGCCGTGTGAGGTCGCGCGCGCTTCGCCATCGAGCCGCAGGTAGCTGACGCCATCGACGTCGAACACGTACTCGAACTCCGCCGGATCATCGGACATCTCGTAGCCACGGATCACGTCGTCATCGAACGCCGTGACGGGTTCTTCGCTCGGCGTGATGGCGAGCGTCGGCTGGCGCGTCGGCATCCGGCGCGCCATGTCGATCCGCGCCTCGGCACGCTGGCTCGTGACGCGCGACGGCGCAGGCGCCGGCTCGTCGTGATCGAGCGTGTACACGCCGACCGCGACGCAAACCGTGCCGAGCGCGATGTGACGGACCGAAACCGAGGTAGCGGCGAAGTGAGCCATGCCCTCCATCGTGCAAAGGCCCGGCCGGCGAATTTGTCTGGTAAATCCGGCGACATGGACAATGCTGCGTCTGCGCGGACACGGCGTGCGTGGCTGGAACGCGAGCTCTGCGGCGCGTGCTCGCAGGTTCGCTCGTGGTTGCACGGACGCAACGGGCTCGTCAGCAACGCCGCCGCCGTCGTGAGCTACTCGATCGTGACGAGCTTCTCGGCCTGGAACGCCTGCGGCTTGAACGACTCGTAGAGCGACGACCCGGTCGTTGCCGTGACGATGATCGTGCAGGTGCCGGCACCGGTCGTGACGAGCGTGCGGTGGCGATCCTTGCCGCCGGTGTCCTGCGCGCCGAGCACGGAGCTGAACGTCGCGCGGTTCTCGCAGTCCTTGCCGAGCTGCCAGTCGAGGTTCGCCTCGCCGGCGAGCTCCTTGCCGTTCGCGACGAGGTGCGCGTCGAACGCCTCGCTGGTCGCGCTCTTCTTGACCTTGCTCGGGCCGGTGATCGCCACGCCGGTCGGCACGACCGCCGTGATCTCGGTCTTCGAATCGCCGCAGATCTTCGTGAGCTTGCCGGGAGCGGTCACGAAGCGCGGACCACTCGCGGCAGTCGTTGACGGCGCGTCGTCCGGTCTGTTCGGCGCGAACACCGCCGCATCACCGGCGTACGTGCAGCTATCGCGAATGAAGATCGAGCCGCCGCCGAGATAGGTACCGACGGCATGGTTCGGCGTCGAGCCACCCGACGATCCACCACAAGCAGCAACCACCAGCAGCAGCGCGATTCTCGTCATGGCAGGCGTCATATCGTGCCCTCGCCCGCCGTCCCAGTCAGATCACGCGTTCTTCACGGGCAAGCACCGGCAGGACCTAAACCGACCCGCCGAACGTCACCGCGGGAGCATGGCCAAGCACCGGGCAACGACAACGGCACTCGCGGCCGTCGCGGTCAGCCCAGAGGTGCTGCGCGCAGGCGCGGCGAGACGTCCGATTGTAGCTGCGGGATCAGTTGCTGGTAGTGCCAGCGCTGCGACAGGATCTCGCGCTCGTAGACGAGGTTCAGCCGGCCGAGCCGGGCGAGGTGCGCGCCGCCGACCGCGATCATGATCGCGTTGATCGCGAACAGCAGCACCACGTACGGCCCGTCGAGCGAGAGCGCGGTCGGCTTGATCACCATGACCCCACCGATCACGTCCCAGCTCTGGCTGATCACGCCCGTGGCCTCGAGCGCGACCGGCACGAACCAGCCCGCGAAAATCGTCAAGATGGCGATTCCCCAGTGGCGGCCGAGGAGTGGGAACATCAGCAGGCTCGCAGTGACCGCTCCTGCCGCGGCCGGTGCAGCCAGCAAGGGCCCGCCGATCCGCGCGATGAACCCGACGAGCACCGAGTTGGCGAGCAGCAGCCACCACACCGCCAGATCGCGATCGGCCGGCCGCCGCGCGAGCGACTGTGCGGTGATCGCGAGCGCCAAAACGAGCGCGGCGAACAGGCCGACGAGCCACGGATCACGCACGCCATTCGCCGAGACGACCGCGATCATGACCAGGCCCGCCACCAGCGACGCGAATCCGGTCCGCGCGTTGGTGGCGACGCGCTCTGCCTCCGCCGCGCGCAGGTCTGCCTGCAGCTCGGGAGGTGACTCGGCTGGCGGCTCCAGCATCAGCCGCATGACGACCTCCGCAGCATCTGTCGAGGACGGATCGAGCGCGAGCGCGCGCCCTGCCGCCTGGATCGCAGCACTTCGCCGGTCGGCCGCCAGGTGGCTTCGCGCGTCGTCGAGCGCGGCCCGCGCAAGCTCCCGGCGTGTCTCGACATCGCGATCGCCGTCGAGGTAGCGCTGGACAAGATCCGCCAGCTCGCGCGCGGACGGCCGAGCGTTGCGGTCGCGGTCGAGTGCACGCATGCACAACACCTCGAGCTCGGGCGGGATGCTGCCGTCGGCGCGGCGAAGGCTCGGCCGCACGAAACGGCCATCGAGCGTGCTCGCGAGCGCGTCCTCGCGGGGGTGCAGCGGCGCACGGACCAAGATCTCGTACAGGATCGCGCCAAGCGCATACACATCAGCCGGCGGCCCGACCGACGACGCGTCGAGGACCTGCTTGGGCGCCATGTACCCAGGTGTTCCGAGCACGGCACCGAGCGCGGTCACCCCCGGCTGCGAGTCCCTCGGCGCATCGCTGGATGCCTCGGAGCGGTCGTCGACGCCGCGCGCGAGGCCCCAGTCGATCACGTACACCTCGCCGAGATCGCCGATCATGATGTTTGCCGGCTTGAGATCGCGATGGACGATGCCGCGGCTGTGCGCGAACTCGACCGCCTGGGCGACGTCGACGAACGCGCGCAACAACCGCTGCAGCGTGACCGCGTCCTCCACGATCAACGCGTGCAGCGTCACGCCGACGATGCGCTTCATGGTGAAGTACGGCTGTCCCTGGTCGTCGTGACCGATCTGGTAGACCGGCACGATCGCCGGGTGAGCGAGCCGCGCCTGGATCTTCGCCTCGCGCAGGAACCGCACGACGGCGTCATCGGAGCTCGTACCAGTCTTCAGCCGCTTCACGGCGACCTCGCGGCCGATCTCGAGATCCGTCGCCGCCACGATCTCGCCCATCCCGCCGGCCCCCAGCTGACCACTCATCGAGTAACCCGCCACCAGGCCATCCTCGAGATCGCCATCGATCCGCGGCGTCGATGGAACCGTCGGCTCGATGGTCGCGAGGATCGTATCCGCGGACGGGCCTGGCTTCATCCCAGCCATCGTACCGTCAGTATGCGGCCAGCAGCGCGTCGAACGCGAGCAGCGCCGGGCCGCGCTGGATGATGAACGCTCGGCTCCCTGCTGCATCGGTCAGCTGGAACGCTCCGGTGCCCTTCATGCGATCGGTGGTGTGGAGCTTCGGGTTCGCCTCGAGTGCAGCGAGCTGACGCCACAGCTCGATGACCTGCGCGGCATCGAGCCGACCGCGGCGCGGCTCACCGCCCGAGTACTGACCGCTCGAGCTCTGCGCCGGGGTCACCGGCCGGTACTCGAGCGTCGCGCCGTCGCCGCCGCCATCGCTCGCGAGGTGATACGCGTTCGCGCTGCCATCGGCGTACGTGATCGACCAGGGTCCCGCGGGAGTCGTCATTCCGCGCACTCTACGACCCGTGCCGCGTGCACTCAACGAGCACTCCGGTAAGCTGTGGCCATGCTGCCCGAAGGTGACCTCGCCCCCGACTTCGACGTCATGGCGCACGATGGTTCGCGCGTGAAGCTGTCGGACTTCAGTGGCAAGTACGTGCTGCTCTGGTTCTATCCCGCGGCCGATACCCCTGGTTGAACGGTCGAGGGCAACGGATTCCGTGATCGAATCCGCGAGTTTGAAGAGAAGAACATCGTCGTGCTCGGCGCGAGCTTCGACGACGTTGCTGCGAATCGTGCGTTCTGTGAAAAGTTCGCGTACCCGTTCAAGCTGCTGAGCTTCGACCGGGCCGCTGGCAAGACGTGGGGCGCCGACCGCGCCGAGAGCGACAGTGCGAAGCGCATCTCGTACCTGATCGGTCCCGACCGCAAGGTCGTGAAGGCCTACGCCAAGGTCAAGCCGGCAGAGCATCCGGCACAGGTCCTCGCCGACGTCCCGGCCTGAGCCGCGCGGACGCGAGTGGTCGCCGCGAGACCGTGCGCCGATGACATCGGCGAGCGCGGCACGCAGCGTGCAAATTCTTCTCGCGTGCACGCAACCACACGCTCACAACCCGAGCAGCGGACGGTCGGCGCGCAGGAGGGCGAGACTCCGAAGATGCGCGCGGATCGGGAGCTCGGCGAGTTACTCGAGGAGATCCGCGTCGCGCTGCCGGGGCTCGAGCTGCTCTTCGGGTTTCTGCTGATCCTGCCGTTCAGCGAACGGTTCGCGACGATCAGCGGGCTCGAGCGCGACGTCTACATCACCTGCTTGCTTGCCACCGCGTGTGCCACGGCGTTGCTCGTCGCCCCGACAGCGCGGCACCGGATGGCGTTTCGTGCCGTCGACAAGGAGAAGCTCGTCTTCCACGCGAACCGCCTGGTGATCGCCGGGCTCGTCCTGATCGCCGTGGCGATCGCGCTCGCCACCTATCTGGTCGTCTCGGTCGTGCTCGACGGCACGTGGGCGGCCGTGATCGCGAGCGCGCTGGCAGGCTGGTTCGCGCTGTGGTGGTTCGTCGTCCCGCTATGGCATCAGCGCACGGGTGATACCGTTCACTGATGCGTCCCGTCGCCGAGCTTGTCGGCCACTCCGCCGGCCTGCGTGGCGTATTCACCGATATCGATGACACGCTGACGCGTCACCACGTGATCGAGATCGAGGCGTACACCGCGCTGGTACGCGCGCGCGCCGCGGGGCTGCGCGTCGTGCTCGTGACCGGTCGCCCGGCGGGGTGGGCCGAGGTGCTCGCGTCGGTGTGGCCGGTCGATGCCGCGATCGCCGAGAACGGCGGCATCGCGTACCTGCGTCGCGAGGGCCGGATCGAGCGCATGTACTACGATCCCGGCGATCCGACCGCGGACGCAGATCGGCTGACAGCGCTCACCGAGGACGTCCTGCGCCGGTTTCCGTTCGCCCGCCGTAGCGACGACAGCGGGCTCCGGATCACCGACGCGGCCTTTGACATCGGCGAGACCCAGCAGCTGCCGCGCTCCGAGATCGATGCGATCACCGCGCGCTGCCGCGAGCTCGGTGCGCGCACGCTGGTGTCGAGCGTGCATGCCCATGCGTACTTTCACACCGCCGACAAGGCGTTGATGTCCGCGCGGGTTGCCGAGACGCTGTGGGGAGAGGCCCCGGCGGAGGTCGCGGCGCATTACGCGTTCGTCGGCGACTCGCCGAACGACCAGGCGGCCTTCGTGTTCTTCGCGGCCTCGATCGGCGTCGCGAACGTCGCGCGCTACGCCGCTGATCTGAACCCACCGCCCCGCTACGTCACGCCGTCGCCGAACGGCCGCGGCTTCGCGGAGGCGATCGACATCATCCTCGCGGACCGCGCGCTGATCGCTTCGCGGTGACGGACTTCGTGTTCACGCGGTCACTTCGGCATCGCCGCGCGGATCAGCATCCGCTTGAGCCCGGTCGCGCGTGCGCGTGCCCAGTCACCGAGCTTCGAGGTGTCTGGCGGCTCGAACCGCACGGCATCGCCAACGCGGACCTCGCCGGCGCGTGTGACCGTCGCGTACGCGCCGAGACAGCGCTCGGCCTCCTGAACGATCGTCTTCAGGACCTTCGGATCGGCGCGCAGGCCGGCTTGCGCGCGGATCGGCATCGAGCATCGGGGCGTCGGGCAGTCGACGAACGCGGTGCATGCGCCGAGCTCGAGCGTGCCGCCGGTCCAGCCCGCCTCGACGAAGCCGGCCTTGGATGTCTCGACGACGACGTTCGGGCGAAACCTCCGGACGTCGAAGTCGGCCGCGGTCTTCGCCCGCAGCGCCGCGAGGCTCGCGGTGGTCACGACGTGCAGCGCGAGTGCGTCGAAGTACGTGCCGGGTGGCGTCGCGTACGTGCCGAGCTCGACGAGCTTGGCCATCGGCATCATCGAGAAGTCGGGCAGCGGCTCGCCGGGATCGAGCGCGAACGCCGCGCGCATATCGTCGGCAGATGACTTGATCGTCTTGTAGTGCGCGCGATCGCTGGCTGGCCGCAGCGCGTGCAACGTGACGCGATGGCCGAGGAACGCCGAGAGCCGCGCGTGGACCTCGGGATCGTCGGAGCGCACCGTCGCACCATCGGGGAACGTGATCGTGACGTCCGGGACGCTGCCAGGCCCGACATCGGAGGCGGGCTCGCGCATGAAGCGCGCGGCGCACTGGAGCAGAGCCGGAAATCGCTTCGCGTTCGTCAGCACGCCGCGTTCGTCGTCGCGAAGTGCCCACAGTCGATCGCCGTGGAGACCACGATCGCCGATCGCGGTCGCCTCGACGCGCTCGCCACCCATCGACTTGACTGGATATCGCCAGAGCTCGAGGACTCGCATGCCCGAACTCTACGGCAACTCGCTCGCCACGAACCGCGCGACGTACTGCTGGCTGCGCCGATCGTGCTGCCACATCGCCGGCCGCCAGCCCGCGAGGAACCGGCAGAAGTCGAGGCGTGCAAGCGGATAGAGCGCACGCCACTCGGCCTCGAGCGCGGCCAGATCGACCGATCGTGAGGTTCGCGCGAACGCGGCGCGCAGCTCTCGGAAGTAGGTGTCGAGGTGCGCGGCGTCGTCGTCACTGCGGCCATGGAGCAGATACGCGACGTCCTTCATCGCGCAGCCGCGGCCCGCGTACTGGAAGTCGACCGCGGCGACGCGCCGGCCATCGGCGGCGAAGCAGAAGTTCGCCTCCTTCGGATCGCCGTGGAGGATCGTCTGGTAGCGCGCGGCGGCGAGGCGCGCATCGACGATCGGCGCGAGCTCGCGGAGCGCGGGATCTATGATCGCTGGCAGCTCGTCGGCGCGCGTCGCGAGATGCCAGTAGGTTCCGGCGGGCCACAGCCGCTCTCCGGGATCGCCGAGGAAGCGCGCGTGAAACGCGGCGAGCCACCCGAGACACGCCGCGAGCGCCGTTGCGTCGGCATCGTCGTGACGCCCCGCAAATCCGGCCGCGTCGAGATCCTCGAGAACGAACAGCCACTCGCCGCCATCGGTGCGGCTGCCGTACGGCCGCGCGACCCGGCACGTGTCATCGCAGCGCGCGGCGAAGTCGCGATAGAACGCCGCCTCGACATCGTACGAGCGCTGCTTGCGGACAGCGGACACCGTCGCCTGCGCGTGCGCGGGGGGCCTCACCCACTTGACGACCGCGGTCGGCGCGACCCCGCCCTCGAGCTCGACCCGAAACAGCTCGCCGTAACCGCTCCACAACGACTGCAGCTGACGGCCGCGCCGCGCGCCGCGTGCACCGGTGACGGTGGCGATCCAGTCGAGCACGCGCGACGGTAGCGCAGTTCTCGCCGGTCACTCGGGATCAACGGAGCCGGTGCGGTCCAGCACGTCGAGCGCGGTACAGCCATCGCTGCCCGGTGCGAGCTCGCAGGCGCGCGCGAACGCGACGTGGGCCGCCGCGAGCTCGCCGCGCTCGAACGCGAAGCGCCCGAGCAGATCGCAGCCATCGGCGCTGCCGCTCTTGCAGGCGTGATCGAGCGCCGCGCGTGCCTCCGGCGACCCGTGCGCCGAGAGGCTGACGTCGAAGCAACCGCCGCGTGCGATCACGCCGCCGCGGCACGCGAGATCGGCATGGCGCGCTGCCTCGGCGTCGTCGGCTGTCGTGGTGGCAGCAAACGCGCAGGCGACCGCATCGCCGCCGGTGCACGCGGCGACCGCGGCCTGGCGCGCGGCTGGATCCGATTCGCCCTCGCGGAACCGCGCGAGCGCGGTGCTCCGCGCGCAATCGCCACCGACGTCGCAGGCGCGGCGCGCGAACACGACGGCGAGGCTCATGTCGCGCAGCGGTCCGGCATCGACGAGCGCAAGTGCGGCCCGACAACCTTCGGGCTCGCCGCGATCGCAGCGCGCGGTCGCATCGCGAAGGATCGTGCAGTGCGCGGCGTTGTGCTGCTCGCAGAGCGCGCCGGTGTCGAACAACCCGACGAGCGGGCGCGCGCCCGGCTTCGTGGCCGCGGACCCGCTGGGTGGCGGAGTCACGTCGCGTGGCCGTCGCGGTGGCAACGTCGCGGACCCGCGCGGCGTCGTGCGCTGCGCGGACCCGACGCCGGGAGTGTCACCCGCCGGCGCGTCGCGCGAGTCAGCGCGGTGGCGAACGTAGAACACGACGGCGAGCGCGACGATCACCAGGCCGAACGCGAGCATCTTGGTGCGGCTGGTCACCGCGCTCATTCTCGCACCTGCGTCCGGCAGAAGCGACGCGGCTTGCGCGCCGCCTCGAGACGCCTTTACCTTCGGGCGATGAGATCTCTCGTCCTGCTCGCCATGCTCACCGTGATTGCCTGCAAGTCATCCGAGAAGGCGGCACCCGCTGGCCTCGAGATGGCGAGCAGTAGCGCCGCCTGCAAGAAGGCGATGAAGTGCTGCGAGCGCTACGCGAAGCTCGAGACGCCCAGCGACCTGAACCTCAAGTGCTCGGGAGTCGCGCTCGCGAAGACCGATGCCGACTGCGAGCTGTTTCGGCAGGGCCACGCGGCCGCGTTCGAGTCCAAGAACGCTGCGGTCCCCGCGGACTGCAAGTAGCCCGCGTCACGGTGCGTCGATCAGCCCGGCCGCGTCGCTGCACGGGCCCGCGTCGTGAGCCGGCGGCCCCATGGGTGGACACATGCAGAAACCCATCCCGTTGCAGGCGCCATTGGCCTCCGCACACTGGGGCGCAGCCTCGTAGATCGGGCATCGCTGCGAGCACTTGTGCGCGGCGCTTCTTCCGCGCAGCGAGGCACGCGTCATGGTGTAGGCGAAGGGCCCGTGGCCGAAGAGCGCGCTCGGCATGGCAGGCGTCGCGGTCGTGGTCTCGGTGATCGCGGTCGTCGTCATCAAGGGTCGCAAGGCAGAGCAGAACCCGCGCGCACTGCACTGGCGCACGCCGGCGATGCAGCGGTCGCAGATCTGCCGCGCACGAGCGTCGACGCGCCGTCCGCCCCCGATCAGCCGACACCGCCGGATCCGGTCTCGACGCCGGCGACCGATCCGGTTCCACCCGATGACGATCCAAGCGGCTCGATGTCCGATCGGATCTGCCGTCGCAAGTAGCGAGGCCGAAACGGCAGCTCCCGACGATCCTTCCCAGATCATCGGGACCACCGAGAGAGCGAGTGAGCTACTTCTCGTTCGCCTTCTGACGCGCCTCGCCCTGGAGCTCCTTGGCGCGACCCTCTGCCTGCATCTGCTCGTTGTCGATGACAGCGCCCACGCGGTTCTTCACCGCGCCGACGATCTCCTCGACCTTGCCCTTGGTGCGCTCGGCTGCCTTGGCAGCCTCCTGCTTGGCCTCGCCCTTCTTCTCCTTGACGATGCCCTCGGCCTGCATCTGCTCGTCGCCGAGCACCTTGCCAACGCCCTGCTTGATCTTGCCGCCGATCTCTTCGGCGACACCTTCCGCACGCTTGCTGTTGTTACTCATGGTTCGATCTCCTTCAGTGGTGATGCCCCTGGTACGAGCAAACCGCAGGCCATCGCGAACGCTCCAAACCCGGACCATCCAGGCTTTCCGTGGCCTCGAACCGCACAGAGGGCGGATCTGCGCGCCCGTGCGCGATTGTTTCGTAGGTGCGGTCACGATGACCGAGGTGCGTTCACGCGCCAGTCGTTTCATCGCGCTGTTCCAAAGAACACGAACGAGATTCGCGCTCGGCGCGCGTGCGTTTCAGCTCAGGTCTGGCGGACGAAGCCGTCGGCGAGCTTCGCGGCGATCTGTTCGGCGAGGGCTGCGCGCGCCTCGGCGTCGGTCGCGAACGGCTTGAGCCGGGTTTGTCCCCTGGCGCCGAGCTTGCCAAACCGGGTCACCAGCCGGATCTCGCCGCTCTCAATGACGATCCAGGTACTCGGCGTCGGTCAGCGGCTCGCCGTCGTCACCGTCCATCATCAAATCCTCGAGCGCCGCCGCGTCCTTCGCGCGAGCCCTGACGATGAACGACTGATCTCGTCGGATGTCCACCGACTCGGCGCCTCGGTATCGCGATAGCAGCACCCGCAACGCAGGATGCACGCGGTGAGCAGGCCGATCTGGAGCGTGCGTGGTGCGTGCCGGACCAGGTGGCGTGTTGCCTCGGTTGCGACGAGCACGTTCGAGCCGGTCGCCCGCTGGAACGACAAGAGACCGCCGTCGAGGACATGCAGGCGTCGCTGCTGCTACTGCATGCGGGGAGAGTATCCGAGCGACCGAGGCTTCGTCGGTCGATCTTGGAAGAGCAACATCGCCTGCGCCGCAGCTCTGCTGAGGTGCGCGTACACTCGCGGCATGCCGTCCGCGATCATCGTCGGTGCGTCGACCGGGATCGGGCTGGCACTCGCGGGCCGCCTCGTCGCCGCGGGCTGGACGGTGACCGGGCTCGCGCGGAGCGCCGCCGGCCTCGCGCACGAGCGCTATCGCCACGTCGTCGCCGATGTCCGCGCGCCGACCTATCGCGACGTGCTCACCGCCGCGAGCGAAGTGCTCCCCGATCTGTGCGTGTACTGCACCGGCATCGGCCACGAGCTCGACTTCGCGCAGCCGGCGCGCGAGTCCGACGTGTTCGCGACGAACCTCATGGGCGCGGTCATCACCGCCGAGGTGATCGTGCCGCGCATGGTTGCCGCGCACACCGGTCACTTCATCGGGTTATCGAGCCAGGCCGATCGCATCATCGATCGCCACGCGCCGAGCTACGCCGCGTCGAAGGCCGGCCTGTCATCGTACCTCGAGGGCCTCGCGCTCGCGTGTCGCGCACACGGCGTGGCGATCACCAACGTGCGGTTCGGGTTCGTCGACACCGCGATGGCGAAAAATCCCGGTCCGAAGCCCTTCATGATCTCCGCCGAGCGCGCCGCGCAGATCATCGAGCGCTGCATCCGCCGGCGGCCGATCCGCAAGACCTCCCCGCTCCGCATGGCGGCCGTGCTGTGGCTCGTGCGGTGGGGCACGCGCATCCGCATCTGGGCGTCATGAGCGAGCGCGCTGCCGCCGACGCCATCATCGTCGGGGCCGGCCTGTCGGGCCTCGTCTGCGCGACCCGCCTCGTCGACGCCGGCAAGTCCGTCCTCGTGCTCGAGGCCCGCGATCGCGTCGGCGGCCGGCTGCATTCGGCGATGCTCGCCGGCACCACGATCGATCTCGGCGGCCAGTGGATGGCGGTCGGTCAGCCGCGGCTCGCCGCGCTCGCAGCCTCGCTCGAAGTCCCGACGTTTCCGCAGCGCCGCGACGGCCACGCGCTGTTCGGGCTACCGGACCGACCGTGGCTCACCCGCGTCGCGATCGCACTCGCGCAGTGGCGCGCCGCGCGCCGGATCCAACGGTTCGCCCAACACCCGCCGGCCACCGCCGACGCGAGCTCGCTCGCCGGCTGGCTCGTGCAGACGATCAAGCGCCCCTCCGCACGCGCGCTGATCGCGATGCACGCCGAGCTCGTGTTCGCGATCGACCCCGCCGACCTCTCGCTGCTCCACTACCTGCGCACGTTCGCGACGACCGGCGGATGGGGTCACGCCGGCCCCGATCTGCCCGGCGGCTGCCGCGAGCATCGCTTCGACGGCGGTGCGCAGGCCCTCGCGCTAGCCCTCACGTCGAAGCTGCCCGCGTCCACACTCCGCCTGTCGGCACCGGTTCGTGCCATCGCGCAAACTCCGGATAGCGTGACCGTCGCCATCGACAGCACCACGTTCACCGCCGCGCACGTCGTCCTCGCGCTGCCACCGGCGCTCGCTCGCTCGATCGACGTCGCGCTGCCCGACGCCGCGCGCCGAACCATCGACGCCTCTCGCCTCGGGGCCGTGGTCAAGTGCTTCGCCGCCTACGACCGACCGTTCTGGCGCGACGCCGGACTGTCCGGAGAGGGCTACCGACCCGACGGCGATGTTCGCGCCACCGTCGCGCTCGAGCCGCCACCTGCTCGCGCGGGTCCATCGATCCTGCTCGCGTTCATCGTCGGCCCCATCGCAACCGACTGGCATACCCGTGCCACCGATGCTCGCCGCGCCAGCGTGCTCGCCGCGCTCGTCGAGCAGTTCGGCGCCGCCGCCGCCGCGCCGCTCGACTACACCGAGGTCGACTGGAGTACGGATCCGTGGAGCACCGGCTGCGTCGCGTCGCTACCCCCGAACGTGCTGTCCGCCGGCGCGACCTGGCGCGAGCCGCATGGCCGTATCCACATCGCGGGCACCGAGTCCGCGACGATCTGGCCCGGCTACATGGAAGGCGCGATCGAAGCGGGCGAGCGCGCGGCCGCCGAGATCCTCGCGCATGGCTCCTCGGTTGCTTTACGGGCGTGAACCGCGGAGCAGCGCTGTGCACCCGGCTGCACTGGCTGCCCCGCGAGGTCCTAACTGGACCTCGCGGGCGATCCGAGCGCGCGACGTTCGCGGTTCGCTCCGCGAGCACCACCTGGTGCGCGCGCACCGATTCCTCGACGGAGAAGTGCCGAAATCGAGCGGCGATCCGATGCCGTCGCGGCCGCTGTGGACGGGCGGTACGACCCTTGCGTACAGCAGCGACATGACGTCACCACGGATCGCAGCGAGCGGAGTACTGGCGGCCCTCGTCGGGCTCGCGGGATGTAACGAGACCGCAAGCCTGAGCTCGCGGACCAGCGCGGTTACTGGCATCGCCTCGCAGCTCCGCGGCTACGACCTCGGGCCCCCGTTCCCGGGAGGATTTCGCGACTCGGGGCTGGTCAACGGCTATGCGGAGGGCGAATGGGTTCCGTTCGTCGCGATCATGGAAGGCAAGAAGCTCGAGGACGCCGACCGGATCGCCGGGGCGGTCGGTGATGGCCGGTTTGGCGCCGGGATCATCCTCCCGACCTACAGTCCGCGGCACGACGCCAACTCGATCTCCGACCTGCTGACGTCCGGTACCTACGGCCAGGGCGCGGTGCGCCCGATTCCGAACCCCTTCGACGATCAGTGGCTGAAGGACAACGGTTACTTCCCGTTCGTGCTCGGCGCGTACGCCGACACCGGCGACGTCGACCTCGCGCCCGTCATCGACGTGGCCGCGCAGCGCAGCGGACCGACCCGGTTCGGCGGTACCGTCGGCAGTGTCTCGGTCCCCATCGAGTTTCAGGTACCGGCCGGGGCGACCCGGGTCGAGCTGCGGTTCGCGATCCGGCTGTCGCCGCCCAAGCTTGCGGCGATCGCCCCCGACGGTCAGCCGTTCCCCGGTGTGCTGCCGGGAACCGCGAAGGGCGCGGCCGACTTCTTTCCCGGTCCCGGCCCGATCTTCGTCGGCTACGAGGTCGGGTCGCCGACCGGCATCGCCACGGTCCCGATCCGCGTCGAACGCCATTACTGCGCCAGCGACAACGAGTGTCCTCCCGGCGAGGAATGCGGCGGCGACAACACGTGCGTCGAACCGTGCACCGATGACGCGAGCTGCCCGACGGACGAGGTCTGCGAGGACGGCACCTGCCAGCCTCCCCCGCCGCCCTGCGTCGTGCAGGCCGACTGCAATGGCAACCTGACGTGCATCGGCGGCTACTGTGTTCCGGACTGCCCCGTCGACACCGGCGGCGGTGATCCGGTCGTGTGTGACCCGGGCGACGGCGAGCCGCCGTGCGTGCGCGACGATCAGTGCAGCCGCAACAACGTGTGCGAGGACGGCGTCTGCCAGCCTTGTGACCATCCGTGTGACGTCAGCTGTCGCTCGGGTCTGGTGTGCGTTGAAGGTTACTGCGAGGAGCCCACGCCCCCGAGCTGCCAGGGTGGCCAGTGCCCGCCGGTGGTGATGTGCGGCGATCAATACGACTGTGCCGGCGGCGAGCTCTGCACCAACGGCGTGTGTACGCCCGGTGGCGGCGACGTCAAGGTGTGCGTCTCCGACGCGAACTGCGCGAGCGGCTCGTGCATCGCCGGCGTCTGCGCGGGCGCACCCGTGCTACTGCGATCCTGCACGGCCACGACGGTGTGCCCGGCCGGCCATGACTGCATCGACAGTCGCTGCACGCGTCGCCCGGGAATCTGCGAGCTCGATGGCGACTGCGCCGACGGCCAGGCCTGCCTCGCGGGCTGGTGCGGACGCGCTTGCACCAGCGATGCGAGCTGCGGAAGCACCGAGGCCTGCCTGCTCGACCGCTGCGTCGCGAAGTGCAGGTCGGTCTCGACCTGCGCGCTCGGCGAGGCCTGCCTCGGCGGTGGCTGCCTCCCCGAGCTCGCGCTCATCAGTCACGAGGGCGGCGATCAGGCACTGTGGCGCGTGGGCTTCGACGACGAGACGGCCGATGGCGGCGGCTGCTCGATCGCACCGGGCGGCGAGAGCCCCGTCGGCTTCATGTGGATCGGGCTCGCGCTGATGATCGCGGGCGCGACGCGGCCGGGCGGGCGCAGGCGCCGGTAGCGACCGTCAGTTGCGAGCGATGCGCTGCCACTTCGTTCGCGTGTACGCGACACGGAAGCCGCGGCGCTCTGCGTTGCATTGCGACGTGCTTCCCGGCGTGGCAGCCATCATCGCGAGCGCGCAGCCGCGCGCACGCGCCTCGTCGAGTTGGGCTGCGAGGAGCGCTGCCTGAGCCCCGCGACCGCGCCCCGACGGGATCGTGCTCGCGCCGGCAAGCAACGCGACGCCGTCGTGGATCCCCATCGAGGCCGTCGCGATCGTGACGCCCTCGGCATCGACCGCGAAGCTAATCATCGAGGGATTCTCGCTCGCGACCTCGGCGATCGACCGCATCATGCCCGCGAATGCCGGGTCATCCGACCAGCCCGCGACCGACGCGTCGACCCACGCCGCGCGCGCAGGGACGGATCCATGGAGAGCGGCATGTGCCGCAACTTCGCACGGCGCGCCTCTCACGGTCGCGGGCGAATTTCCACGAGCTCCTCCGACCGCAACTCGATGGCTCCTCTCGTTGTCGCGGTACAGTTCCGAGATGGTGAGCCGTGCCGTGTGCCTGTCGTGGCTCGCCGCGTTCTCTGCCTGCGGCCGGATCGGGATCGATCCGATCGCCGGCGACGCCCCGCTCGCGATCGACGCCGATGTCACCATCGGACTCGTCGCTCACTATGCGATGGAGGGGGACGCGCTCGACGGCGCGCGCGACAGCTCCGGGAACCAGCTCGATGGAATCTGCGGCACGCAGTGCCCGGGGCGCGGCCCGGGCCAGGTCGGGCTCGCGGCGACCTTCGACGGCGCGTCACATTATGTCGTCGCAGACGCAGCCCTGCTCCGACCGTCCGCCTTCTCGGTCGTCCTGTGGCTGCGAAAGGATGGCGGCTCTGGCGTCACGCCGGTGGCGAAGCCTCAGGCGATGGGCACCGGCGCGTCATGGGAGCTGATGACGTTCGGCGGGCGGACCGGCTTCTGCACCGACAATGATCCAGGGCCAGCGGGGGAGCGATGCACGAACGGTCCGCCGATCGTCATCGGGGTCTGGGCATTCATCGCGATGACCTGGGACGGCACGACCAAGCGGTTGCTGATCGATGGTGTGGAGGTCGCGAAGGAGTCCGCCGAAACGGTCTTCGACACCAGTGCGATGATGATCGGGGCCGACCGCCAGAACGGCGTCGTCGGCGCCCCCTACACCGGTGCGATCGACGAGCTGCGGATCTACGATCGCGCGCTCGACGACACCACCCTCGCCGCACTCGCCGCGCTACGCTGAACAGACAGGTCCCGAGATCGAGCCGTAGCCGATCGCGTCGTCGCCGAGCCGCTCGTGCGCGTGAGGGAGGCCACGCTGGCGCGGACGCGGGCAAACTGGTGCTGCGTGCTATGGCAGTCCATGACACAAACCTGGATCCTCGTCGCCGACGGCAGCCACGCTCGCTTGTTTCAGACCGTCGGCAACGAGCAGCCGTGGCGCCTCGCTCGCAAGCTCGATCGCGAGCACAGCCGCGAGAAAACCGACCGCAGCGATTCACGCGAGGATCGTGGCGAGCATGACTTCGCTCGGCTAGTCGCCGGCGAGCTCGAGACCCAGCGCCAGGCGGGCGACTTCAAGCGGCTCGTGCTCGTCGCTCCGCCGACCTTCCTCGGTCAGCTCCGTGGCGAGCTGAAGACGCCGCTCGAGACCTGCGTCGTTCGCAGCCACGACGCCGACTACACGCACATGTCCGACGCCGATCTCGTCAAGCACGTCGACATCTCCTGATCGCCTGGCCTGCCCACTTGGGTTGGCCGGTCGCGGTTTGCTCGCCGAGCAGTCCGCGTATGCTGCGCGACATGACCAAGGCGAAGCTGACGTACTTCGATCTCTCCGGTAGCCGCGGCGAGGAGTGCCGCCTCGCGCTGCATCTCGCGGGGGTCGAGTTCGAAGACATTCGCATCAAGTTCGCCGACTGGCCGGCCCTCAAGGCGACCACGCCGTACGGCTCGATGCCGATCCTCGAGCTCCCCGGCAAGCCGCCGCTCGCGCAGTGCAACGCGATCCTCGCGCTCCTCGGTCGCCGTCACGGGTTGCATCCCACCGACGACTTCGAGGCCGCCCGTCACGAAGCGCTGATGCTCCACGTCGAGGATCTCCGCAACGCGGTGAGCCCGACGATGTTCATCAAGGAGCCCGAGCAGAAGCGCACCGCGCGCGAGGCGCTAGCCACCGGCACGATCCCGACCTGGGCCGGCTTCGCCGAACGCCAGCTCGGCCACGGGCCATTCTTCGGCGGCGCCAAGCTCAATGTCGTCGACCTCAAGCTCTTCATGGTCGTCCGCTGGTTCGCCACCGGGTCCGTCGATCACATTCCGGCCGGCGTCTTCGATCCGTTTCCCAAGCTGACGCGCCTCTACCAGGCCGTTGGCGACCACGAAGGCGTGAAGGCCTGGTACGCGCGCACGCCGGCGTGATGCGGATCCCGCGACGCCGATGTCGCGGTCCGTGGCGAACGCCGGAACGTCACGGGGTAACTCCGTGAAGACGCACGTGACCGTGCGGCGCTGGCCTTGCAAAACCGCCGACCCATGAAGGCGTTCGCTCCGTTCCTGGAGGCCGACGCCGCCCAGTGCGAGCCGCTATGTCGAAAGATCTTCGAGGACGAGGGGGCACGCGAATGACTTCCTCGACAGCTGCACGGTGGAGCACACAGCGAGCGGGCACACCGTCACGATCAAATCTCATTTGCTGTGTGCGGACTGATCGCTCACAAGCGAGCCGGTGGTTCCCGTGCTGCGCACGACCTTGAAGATCACGCAGAACCAGCTGCCGACGGGCACTGGCGTCATCGCGGTTCGCGACGCGTTCGCAAACTGCGTGTAGATGTCAGATCAGCTCCATGCCGTCGCGCCCGCGGGCAGCGCCGATAACCAGAACCAGAACCAGAGTTCTGATAGCTGTCCGTGGCGGCGGCACCCCTCGATGGTAAGCGGTTACTTCTTCTTCGATAGCCCGACGAACAGCAGGATGAGGCCGAGCGCTGCGCCGCCGCCACCGACGCCTCGCAACGTGTTGACCTCGGAGTAGTTCATCACCTCGGGCGCGGCGAGGATCGCGGCCAATCCGAGGAGCATCAGGATCGCGCCGAGAACCGTGAGCGTACTGGCACCAAGCTGGGAGTTTCTCATCCGGTGATTTGAAGCGAGAGCCACTCCGTTGTCGAGAATTCGGCCCGTGACTCGCTGCCAATGCCGAGCTCGTCGAGTGCGCCAGGTAGCGGTCCCGACGATGGGTGCCGCGAGGTCTTACCTCCGGATACTTGCTCGGCGGCCCACGTAACCCCTTGGTCGCGCTTCCGTGCACTTGGTGAACGCACCGGATCGAGCGCCTCAGGCGACCCGGTCGTGCGACGATGTGGCATGAGCCTCTTTCGCAAGCAGTCTGCGCCCGCAGTTCCGCCCACGGCTCCTGACCCGAGCACCACCGACCGACCACCCCAGCCGATGCAGACCACGGTCGTTGCACAGTCGGATTCTGTCTTCCAGGGTGCCAGCGTAGACCTGGCTGCCGTCTACCGAACCTCGAAGCTCAAGGCCGAGGAGCTCGACCGCGTCGCGCGCGCAGAGGGGTTGCTACATCTGCTTCCAAGCAAGGCGTCGCACACGCGTGAAATTGTCGACGCTACTTTCCACGCGTTCGGCGTTGACCGGTCGACGATCGTGGACGCGGCGACGAAGCAACTCGACGCGCTGGAGCGTTTCATCCGGTTCTCGCAGGACCAGACGCAAGCCGTCCTCGATGTCGGTGCGAAGCGAATCGCCGAGCTCGAGTCCGAGATCGAACGCTCCCGGCGGGCCTCGACGCAGGCGACGAACGAGGGAGAGGAGCGAGCCCGCACCGTGAACAACGAGATGGTGAAGGTCCAACGAGTCCTGGAGTTTTTTGGCAGCGACTCCGAGCTGAGCGATTCCGACATCGATCTGGGCGGCTCGACCGGCCTGACCAAGCCCGACGTCGACGTCGCCAGAGCGGCGCCTCCAACGCCATCCTCGGCCGCAAGTCCCAGGCAGCGACCGAACGGGTAAGCCAGCGCTGCGACTCGTCCCCCAGGCTGTTTGCTCGGCAACGGCAACCTCCGAGGGCTTCTCGCCGGCGGCGCCCGGGTTGGTCGTAAGCCTCAGTCGAGCCAGCTCGCGTACGCCGCCGGCAACGTCGCGTTCGGAACGTCCGACGCATCACCGATCGCGGGGACCAGCTCGCGTGCGCGCTCCAGTGCGCTCTCCGAGCAGAAGTCCGCGAACGGCAGGGCGACGAGCGTGAACTTGCGTAGCGCGTCGGCGTTCGCCTCGATCGCCTCGATCAACATGTCCTCATCGTCGATCGGCGCGTAGATCGTGACCTCCTTGCCGCGTGCGATCGAGCCGATCATGCCGAGCGCTTCCTCCGCCGATCCGCCGCCCGCGAGGAACACCCCGCGCAACTCCGGGGCCTGCATGCTCGCGACAGCGGCAAGCGCTTCGCGCTCGGGGCCGGGACCAGCATCGGAGGCGAGCGACAACGTGAGCCGTTCGAGGCGCGGAAACCCCGAGGCGCCGAGGCTGGCGAGCAACTCGACCGTGAGCGGATCGCCCAGCAAATGCAGCTCGCGAAGCGTCGCGTGCTCGCACTGCGACAGCTCGAGCTGGCCGGTCGCGAACAGCCGCTCGAGGTTTGGGCAGGCCGCGAGCGTGGCGCCGAGATCGCCGATCGAGTTGTCACGCTGCCGCGTCTGGGTCTGGAAGTCGGTGTCGAAGATGAACGAGCCGACCGATGGCAGCGTGCGGCCCGCGAGCGCGGCGGCCCAGTTGGCGCCCGGGCTCGCGAAGTCACACGCCAGCGCCACGCAGCGCGGTCGCTCACGATCGATTCGATCGACGACGACGCGGCACGCTTCGAGCGGCGCCACACCCTTGTTCGCGAACGTTGCGCGAAGCGTCGCGCCCTCCATGGTCACCTCGACGGCATCGGCAGACATCTCGACCTCCAGGATCGGGATAGTCGATCGGTCGCACGGCGACCGCAACTCGGACGGCTGATTTAGCGGGTCGTTCGATAGCGCTCGTCGAGCTGGTTGCCATGCACTTCGCGAGATAGCTCGAAGATCATGGACTGGTCGTCCGCCTCGGGGCTGATCGCCCGTGCCTCGAGGTAGAGTTCGATCGCCCGCTTCGTGCGCATCGACGCGGTCGGGGGATCGCCCTTGCCGCGGAGCGCGCGGCCTTCCTCGACGAGAAGCTGCGCCGCCACACGCATCCGTTGCGGCTCGCGCAGCATGCTTGCCAGCGTCGCGGTGTCGACGACATCGACCAGCTCGTGCGGGATGTCGTGGAGGAGCTCCGACCAGGCACGCGCAGTCTCCTGGAGCGCCTTCTCGTGCTCGCCTTTTCGATTGAATCCGGCGGCCCGCGCGATGAAGTCCGCGAGCTGCTTGATCAGGCGCATCAGGTAATCGTCGCGAAACACAGCGAGCAAGCTGGGCACCGCCACGACCCGCACAAGCTGCCAGATCGCCTAGTGGCGTCGCTGGCCAACGAATGTTCGGGGCGCGCGAGCCCCGGACGTCCCTGCTGCCTTTCGACAGCGAGCCGTTGCAGCATCACGGCGGTCTGATTCGCTGATTACGAGCAGCCGCTGGTCGAGCCGCAGTTCGGGCACTTGTGGCAGGCGCCATTGCGGACCATCAGCGTGCCGCACTCGTGGCACGGAGGCGCATCGGTCTCCTGGACCCAGGCCCTGTCCTTCACCTCGATCGCGATGGCCGCCGGATTGTCGATCGACATGCCGTGCTTGACGTCGATCGCGATGAAGTCCTTCGAGAGCAGCGGGACCTTCGGGAGGTCGAGCTGAGCGCCGCGGGCGGCGGGGTGGCTCTCGACGAGGGGCGAGGTGCCCTCCGCGGGGAACCGAATCGCGAGCCAGCGGAACAGGTAATCCATGATCGACGTGGCGATCGGGATCTCCTGGTTGCCGGTGAAGCCCGAGGGCTCGAAGCGGGTGCCCTTGAACTTGTCGATCAGCAGGTGGAGCGGGACGCCGTGCTGGAGGGCCAGCGAGATCGAGGTGGCGAAGGAATCCATCAGGCCGGCGATGACCGAGCCCTCCTTGGCCATGCGGACGAAGATCTCGCCAGGGGAACCGCCGGTGTACATGCCGACGGTGATGTAGCCCTCGTGGCCGCCGATCGAGAACTTGTGCGTGAAGGACGCGCGCTCGTCGGGGAGCTTGTAGCGGTTCGCCATCGGCGGACCCGCCGGGCGCGACTTGCGGAGGCGGAGGGCCTCGACGAGGCGGCGTTCCTCGGGAGCGAGGTGCTCGAGCGGGTCGATGTTGACCGCCGCAGCGGCGATCGCCTCGACCGGTGACTTCGAGCCGTTCGAGCTGGCCTGCTTGAGGTTCATCGAGAGCGGCTG
>JBKJUF010000495.1:0-3806 GCA_046590445.1 Kofleriaceae bacterium | reverse complement strand
CGGCATGTGGAGGGCGGTGATCTTGCCCGGCCACGGCGCGAACGTGACCGGGTCCTCGGCGTTGACTCGCAGCTCGATCGCGTGACCGCGTGCCTTGCGCTCGTCGGTGAACGACAGCGGTTCGCCGGCCGCGATCCGGATCTGCTCGCGCACGAGATCGAGACCGGTCACGAGCTCGGTCACCGGGTGCTCGACCTGCAGCCGCGTGTTCATCTCCATGAAGTAGAAGCTGCCGTCTTCGTCGAGGAGAAACTCGAGCGTGCCGACGTTCGTGTAGCCGATCGATTCGATCGCCTTGACGGCCGCGGCCTGCAGCTTCTGGCGCGTGACGTCCTTGAGCGCGGCCGATGGCGCTTCCTCGATCACCTTCTGGTGGCGCCGCTGGATCGAGCACTCGCGCTCGCCGAGGTGCGTGTAGTGGCCGTGCTTGTCGGCGACGACCTGGATCTCGATGTGGCGCGGCTTCGTGATGTACCGCTCCATGTACATCTCGGGGTTACCGAACGCGGCTTGCGCCTCGGTGCGTCCCCTGCTCCACGCGTCGAGCAGCTTCTCCTTCTCGTAGACGATCTGCATGCCTCGGCCGCCGCCGCCGGCCGTCGCCTTGAGGATCACCGGGAAGCCGACGCGCTCGGCAGCCTCGAAGAGCTGCATCTCGTCGTGGAGCCCCGTCGAGCCGGGCAGCACCGGGACGCCGGCCTTCGCCATCGCCTCGCGCGCGCGGATCTTGTCGCCCATCAGCCGCATCGCATCGGGTGGCGGTCCGATCCACGTCAGCTTGCACTTGCGGCAGACCTCGGCGAAGTCGGCATTCTCGGAGAGGAAGCCGTAGCCGGGATGGATCGCATCGGCGCCGGTGACCTCGGCGGCCGAGATGATCATCGGGACGTTGAGATAGCTCTGGCGCGATGGCGGCGGGCCGATGCACACGGCCTGGTCGGCGAACTTGACGTGCAGCGCGTCGGTGTCGGCGGTCGAGTGGACCGCGACGGTGGCGAGGCCCATCTCGCGACAGGCACGGATCACGCGGAGCGCGATCTCACCGCGGTTGGCGATCAGGACTTTCTTGAACATGAAACTTCACGGCGCGATCTTGAAGAGCGGCTGTCCATACTCGACTGGGGCGCCATCCTCGACGAGGATCCCCACGACGGTGCCGGCGATGTCCGCCTCGATCTCGTTCATCAGCTTCATCGCCTCGACGATGCAGAGCGCCTGGCCCTTCTCGACACGCTCGTTCAACGAGACGTAGACCGGCGAGTCCGGGTTCGGCTTGCGATAGAACGTGCCGACGAACGGCGACGTCACCGCGTGGGTCTTGTCGTCGACGACGACCGCGGTGGTGCCCGGGGACGCTTGCGCTGCGGCGCCGAGCGCGGCGGGCATCTGCATCTGCGGCATCTGCATCTGCGGCATCTGCATCTGCGGCATGCCGGACGAGAAGCCACCGCGACGAACCGTCAGCGTGACGTCCTTGGTGTCGAGGATGAGCTCGGAGAGCCCGTGGTCGTCGACGATCTGGGCCAGCCCGCGCGCCATCGCGACGAGCGGTCCTCCATCGTCGAGAGGGGCGCTATCGCCCTTTCCTGCCTTCGGCGCTTTTCCGCGGGGTGCCATCGCGAGACGTAGATTCCACGTGCGAGAGCGCTGCGTCCAGTCCCAGGTAGTAGCTTTGTGCACCGAATCCGCAGATCTGACCGATGCACTTCGCGGCGGTGATCGAGACCTGGCGAAACGGCTCGCGGGCGTGGAGGTTCGAGAGGTGGACCTCGACCGCCGGCACGGCCACGGCATCGAGCGCGTCGCGGATCGCGACCGAGGTATGGGTGTAGCCACCCGGGTTGATCACGATCGCGTCCGCCCAGCCCTTCGCGGCCTGGATGGCGTCGACGAGCTCGCCCTCGAGGTTTGACTGCGCGGACCGGACCTCGGCACCGCGGGCGGCACCCCGGCGAACGAGCTCGGCGTCGATCTCGGCCAGCGTCGTGCTGCCGTAGATCGCGGGAGCTCGGGTGCCCAGGAGGTTCAGGTTCGGCCCGTGGAGGACCTGAATGCGAACCAGCGAGGCCTTCCGGGTCACAGATTGGCGAGCAGCGACGGCGACGCCATGCGCGCGAGGAACCGGGCCTTGCCGAAGTTCCCCTCGGGCGTCAGCGCGACCGCGATGAAGTACTGCGGCGTGATCATCCGGCAGATGAGCGCGAGGCGCTGCACCTTCACGGAGAGCTCCTCGAGCGCGCCGACCTGCAAGCTATCGCCTGCCTTGCGGACCTGCCCGAGGATGAACGAGAACTCCATCGCGACGGTGTTCATGTCGAGGTGGTCGTTGTGCTTCACATATGTCTCGACGGGGATACCGTCGAGACCCATGATGACCGCAGCGATTGCACCGTCGACGTTGTCGACGACCTTCTTGAGCGTTTGAGCGAACAAGGGCCCCTCTGAGTCAAACGTTACTAGAGGGCCGCGCATAGGCGCCAGCCCGGGACGCGGTTCTTTACGCGGGCGGCGTCGTCGACACCGGGCCGGGACAGATAATCGTGTTTGAGGCGTCGATGCAGCAATCGACCACGCCGTCCTGGAACTGGTTACAGACGTTCCCGGGGCGCGGGGTCGTGCCCACCGGCAGGGGGCACGTACCGATCACGCTGATGATGCAGTCATTGCAGACCGTGACGGGATAGTAGAAGGGAACGCCCTCGATCTCGTCGTCGCCGCCACCGAGGTTGCCGTAGACCGTGGCCTTCGCGAGGAGCTGGATCCGCACGGCACCAGTCGCCGGTGCCTTGCTTCTGAGCTCGTTGAGCGCCGCGGCCGAGACCACATCGAACGAGGCGGTCGTGCTGCCGAGGGGGCTCAGCGACGCCGAGAACAGGGATGAGAACTTCGCGTTGGTGAGCGGCGGCGGCGTCTGCGGCGCGCCGTCGACGGTCATGCTCTCGACGCTGAGATCGATGCGCGCGCCGCGCAACGCCACCGTGCGCTGGCTCTGGTTCTCGTCGGTCGCCGTGATCCGGCTCTCGATCTCGGGGGTCAGGATGTAGGGATCGGGCGATCCCAGCGCGATCTCGCCGCGAGACAGGAAGGCCCCACCTGGCGTGATCACGCAGCCCTCTCCGGGCGCGATGTTGTTACGGATAAAGAAACCTTCGTCACCGCTATCGGCACACCCCGATACGATCACGACGAACATCAATAAAATGAGGCGATGCATCCACGTCCTCCGAGGGAAAATCGTATCAAGTCCCCGCCGCGGGGGCCAAAATTCTTGTCAGTTCAGTGACCGCGATCTCGACGGGCTCACATGAGCCCACCTCGCGGACGACGATAAACTTGAGATTCGCACCGTACCGCTTCTTGTCGACTCCGACCCGGGCGAGGACCTCGCTGGTGAGCCACGGACGCGGATCCGACGGCAAGCCGCTCGCGGCGAGCGCCTGGGCGACCTCGGTCGCGAGCTCGGGGCGGGTCCCGCAGAGTGCTGCCGACACCTGACACGCGGCGACGAGGCCGAGCCCGACCGCCTCGCCGTGGAGCATCCCCGACGCGGACTCGATCGCGTGACCGACGGTGTGGCCGAGGTTGAGGAGCGCGCGCTGGCCGGTGACCTCGCGCTCGTCGCGCCCGACGATCGCTGCCTTGTACGCGATCGCGCGATCGATCACGAAGCGCAGCTCCGGCGGTGGGGCGACGCCGTCCGGCCCAGCGGCCCACGGCGCGCACGCGGCGACCGCACGCCACAGCTCGGGCCCGTCGAGCAGCGCGTACTTCCAGAGCTCGCCGAACCCGGCCCGTCGCTCGCGCGC
>JBKJUF010000284.1:0-7992 GCA_046590445.1 Kofleriaceae bacterium | reverse complement strand
CCGACCTCGAGCACCCACGCGTCGTCGCGCCGCGTCCAGCGCATGCCGTTGCCGTGGACGCAGTTGCCGCCGATGCAGGTCGGCGGAAGCACCTCGGACGCTTCGCGCGGTGGTGCGCTGCGAGGCAGGGCTGGCTCGGCCTTCCGAAAGCCGCGCAACGCATCGAGGGCGGCGAGCTCGTCGAGTTCCGGCTCGACGCGCGGTGCAGGGTTCGGGCGCACCGGCGCAGGTTTCGCCGCACAACTCGCAGTCAGCACCAGCCCGACGCCGACCGCCATCCATGCCCGCATACCCGGACTCTAGCGCGCGGGTCCGCGCCAGTTGTCACGAGCTCGGCGTCGCCCGTGTCGGGGACCGCTACCACGTCATGAACGCGGCCGCGGCGCTTTTCTCAACGGGCTGCCTCGCTACGCGCCGATACGAGGCCAACCATTCTGACGACCCTCCTCCGCGGATAGACCTCGTAGATCAGGAAGAAGCCTGTGACCCGAAGCAGCAACCTGCGTCGCTTGCGATGCGACGGTGCTCGTGCGGGTTTGCCGGCGTATGGATGCTCGGCCAAGAGCTCAAGTGCGCTTGCGACCTCGCCCGGCAGCTGACTTGGCATTCCGTGAAGCGCTTCCCACGCGAGCCTTTCTGCCTCTACGCGCCGGCGCGTTGGCACGCTGATCTCGTACGAGAACGGCCG
Organism: Kofleriaceae bacterium; assembly: GCA_046590445.1. Classification (GTDB taxonomy): domain Bacteria; phylum Myxococcota_A; class Polyangia; order Haliangiales; family Haliangiaceae; genus JABFXX01. The sequence continues at coordinate 7,304 of JBKJUF010000284.1, read as the reverse complement.
GGGGTCCGCCTCGGATCTCCGCGACCCACTCATGGCCGAGGTAGTACTCGCCGCGCGCGTACGCCCTGCGTGACTCTGCGACCATCCGATCCTCGTCCTTCGTGGGGATGTACGATTCGGTGTCGTTCGGCGGAACGATCGATACGTCGACGATCGATCCATCTGGTAAATCGACGTCGCGCACGACGACTTCGCGCTTCTTCACTGTTGCCGTGAATCGCAGCACCATGCCTCCAGGGTAGCTCAGACACGGTTCGCACCACAGCAACCCGCGCGCCAGCGCAACTCCGCGATCCCTCACACCGTAATGTCCGAAACGGCCGCCGTGCGGACGTAAACGTAATCTCGTCGGACCATAAGCGGTGGTGATCACCACGCGATCTGCTGAGCTCGCGCTTCCAGAGGCCGTCACTTCGTCGGTGCGCTGCCGCTGCCCGCAGTCGCCGGAGGCGTGTCGAGATCGGCGAGCGTCTGCTTCGCCTTCGTGATCGCCGCGGGCGTGGTCTGACCGGGCGGCAGGCGCTCGAGCGTCTTCACGATCTCCTCGCGGAACAGCCGCTCCGCCGACCGGTCGCCGAGCGCCTTCGCGATGTCGGCGCGCTGGGTCAACACGCGGACCTTGCGCGGGCCGTACGCGAGCAGCAGCGCGCGATCGGTCCACGTCGCGGCGTCCTCGAGCTTGCCGGCCTTGAAGTACAGCCAGCCGAGCCGGGCGGGTGGGTCGTACTCCTTCGGTAGCGCGGCCGCGAGCTTCTCGACATCCGGTACGAGGTCGAGCGGACGCTCGAGGAACACGTAGAGCTCGGCGCGCGGCCACAGGTAGGTCATCGCGGCCATCGGGGTCGGCGCCTTCGCCGCCGCGTCGTCGACGAGCACGCGCTGCTTCTCGGCGACCGCCTTCGCGTCGTCCTTGCGGCCGAGCACGATCAGTAACTCGCGGAGGTTCACCATCGCGTCCGAGCGATCGTCGATCGACAGCGGCGCGGCGGGATCGTCGACGAGCTTCTGCCAGCGCGTGACCGCACGCTCGCGCAGCTTCTGCACACGCGCGAGCACGCCGGCGTCGGTGCTGTCCTTCGCTAGCTCGCTCGCACACGCCATCGCGCGATACATGAAGTCGGTCGCGCTCGCGGCGGCGCCGGTCTCGTCGAGTGACTTCTCGGCGAGCTCGACGCAGCCCGCGAGGTCCTTGCGCCTGTGCTTGGCGCTGATCAGCGAGACCAGCGCATCGGCCTTCCGTGGCCAGTCAGCGGGGGCGGCCGCGAGCGCGGCGGTGAGCTCGGTCTCGGCGGTCGCGAAGTCTTCGGCGGCGACCGCGCGCTCGGCCGCGAGCAGGTGCGCATCGGGACCGGCCGCACCGCCGGCGTGCGCCCGCGCGCCGGTCTCGAGAAACGCATGGAACTGGGCGAGGCTCGCCGCGCCCACGAACCGCGCGAGCACGGCCTCGTCGGGCCCGACGACGTAGAACGTCGGCCACGCGGCGAGCGGGAACTTGTCGACCGCCGCGGCGTTGACCTCGCGATCGGTATCGAGCGCGGCGAACACGAACTTGCTGGCGTCGGCGGCGAACGACGGATCCTGGAAGACCGTCGACTGCATCGACAGGCACGTGTGGCACCACGGCGCCCACAGGTCGAGCACGAGCGGCAGCTTCTCCTGTTGCGCACACGCAAGCGCCGCGGCGTAGTCATCGCGGAACCACGCGAGCGGCCCCTCGGCATGGGCCTTCGTGCACGGATCGACCGCGGGCTTCCCGGCGGTGGGCTCGGCCTGCGGCTTGGCAGCCTCGTCCCTCTTGCAGGCGGCAAGCGACCCGGCGACACCGAGAGCGAAACCCAGCGAACCGAGCGCGAGGACGAGCCGACGCATGGCTGCGTCTTAGCACGACGATGTTGTATGGTGCGCCGCCATGTCGTCGCGCGAGTCCCCCGAGCAGCCCGAGACCACCCTCGACCGCATCATGGGCGAGCGGCGGGACAAGGCGACCGCGCTGCGCACCGCCGGCAGCGACCCGTATCGCAACGACATCGGTCCGGCGATCTCGATCGCCGCCGTCCGCGCGAAGTACGAAGCGACCAAGCCAGCGCCGCCACCGCCGCCGGAGGCCAAGGTCGAACCGGTGCGCGGTGCCCCGAAGGTCAAGGCGGCGCCCGAGGCGATCACGGCGATCGATGGCACGCCGCTGCGGGTCGCCGGCCGCGTCATGGTGAAGCGCGGCATGGGCAAGACCGTGTTCGCGCCGATCCGCGACACCACCGGCGATCTCCAGCTCTACCTCAACGTCGATCACCTCGCCGCCGATGACTTCGCGAACGTGCTGTCGCAGCTCGACGCCGGGGACATCGTCGCTGCGGAAGGACCGGCGTTCTGGACCAAGCGCGGCGAGCTGTCGATTCTCGCGAGCCGGCTGTGGATCCTCACGAAGTCGCTGCGCCCACTGCCCGACAAGTGGCACGGCTTGACCGACGTCGAGCAGCGCTATCGCCAGCGCTACGTCGATCTCGCGGTCAGCCCCGACGTCCGCGAGGTGTTTCGCAAGCGCTCGATGATCACGCGCGGGATCCGGCGCTTCCTCGACGAGCGAGGCTACCTCGAGGTCGAGACCCCGATGATGCATCCGATCATCGGCGGTGCCGCTGCCAAGCCGTTCATCACGCACCACAACGCGCTCGACATGCGGCTCTACATGCGGATCGCACCCGAGCTCTACCTCAAGCGGCTCGTCGTCGGCGGCTTCGATCGGGTCTACGAGATCAACCGCAACTTCCGCAACGAGGGGCTGTCGCGCCAGCACAACCCCGAGTTCACGATGCTCGAGTTCTACCAGGCCTACGCGACCTACACCGATCTCATGGACCTCACCGAGGCGATGGTCGGCGAGCTCGCGATCGCCGTGAACGGCAGCACGCAGGCGACGTGGGATGGCGTCGAGATCGAGCTCGCGCCGCCGTGGCGCCGGCTGTCGATCCGCGACGCGGTCCGCGAGCTCGGCGGGATCGCCGAGGCGACGCGGGTCTTCGAGGAGCCGGCGTTTGCCGCCGAGATCGCGATCACGCACGGCGTGCCGGCCGCCGATATCGCCCGCGTCATGCTCGCCGGTGTGACTTCTGACCGCGGCGGGAATCTCGTGCTCGCGGATGTGGTTCTCGGATTCAAGGACCCGGCCCGGCGCGCCGCGCTGGCGGGATCGATCGTCGAGCGCTACGACTCCCCGATGCAGCGGCGCGTCACTGCAGGTCACCTGGGCTATCTCGTGTTCGAAGCCACCGCCGAATCCAAGCTCGTGCAGCCGACGTTCCTCACGGAGTTTCCGCTCGCCGTCTCGCCGCTGGCGCGCAAGAACGACGTCGACGGCGCGTTCTGCGATCGCTTCGAGCTGTTCGTCAATGGCCGCGAGATCGCGAATGGCTTCTCCGAGCTCAACGATCCCGATGACCAGCGCTCGCGGTTCGAGTCGCAGATGCGGGCCAAGCAGGCGGGCGCCGACGAGACCATGGACTACGACGAGGACTACTGCCGCGCGCTCGAGGTCGGGCTGCCGCCGACGGCAGGCGAGGGCATCGGCATCGATCGCCTCGCGATGCTGCTCACCGGTCAGCCGTCGATCCGCGACGTCATCCTGTTCCCCCTGATGCGGCCGGAGTAGCGATGCTGAGCCTGATCGCGATCCCGATCCTCGTCCTGATCGTCATCTCGGCGGTCATCTACTTCTGGAAGACGGGTGGCGAGCTGTTCGGCGGCGGGCTGCAGTACAAGACGTTCGTCGCGTGGCGTTACCTGCTCGTCAATCCGGCGCGGGTGACGTCCACCGTGAAGCTCCTGCTCGTCGGCACGCTCGCGGTGCGCATCCTGCTGTGGGGCGTGTTCGGTGTCGGCATCGTCCCCGACAACCCGGCTGATCCCCTCCAGGTCCTCGCGAACCTGTGCTGGCTGGGCTTCTTCGGTGCGGTCGTCTTCGGCCTCCTCCCGCACTCCAAGCTCGCGCTCTACACGTTCATCGGCGGGACCGCGATCGCGATCGCGAGCATGGTCGTGATCGGACTGCTCGTGACCGACCGACCGCCGACACCGTTCGACCCACCGACGTCGAACACCTGGCTGGTCAAGGCGCTCGTGATCACGAACCTCGTGGCCGGTGTGATCGCGTTCCTCGCGATGTTCTTCGGGTCGATTCGCGCGTTCTTCACGTTCTTCACGACGGTGCCGATCGGCGGCGTGTGGATCGGAACCTGCGCGCTCGTCTGGGTGCTCGCCGTGATGAGCGGGTTCGAGACCGATCTCCGCGACAAGATCCTCGGCTCGAACGCGCACATCCAGATCACGCGCGAGGACGGCGAGTTCGTGAACTGGCGCGAGGTCAAGGCGCGCATCGATCGGATCCCGGGTGTCGTGGCGTCGTCGCCCTACGCGGTCAGCGAGGTCGTGATCGCGGCGAACAACAACGGGATGCCCGTCATCATCAAGGGCATCGATCCGAAGACCGTGGGCGGCGTGACCGACCTGATCGCGGATCTCGAGGACAAGCAAGCGATCGATCGGATGCAGCCGCTCGTCATCGAGGGCGAGGATCGCGTGGCTCCGCAGGTCCCGCACGAGCCCAGCACGATCGACCCGCCGCCACCTGACATGCCGAATGGCGGCGAGCCGATCGACTTCTCGGGGCAGGACTTCCTCGACGACGCGGGCACCGCAGCACCCGACGCACGGCCCGACGATGACACGCCCGGACCAGCGCTCGATACGCAGCCCGCCACCGGCTCCAGCTCCGGTCCGGCCGCGCGTGCAGGCTCGGCCGCGGGCGGTGACGCACCGTTCGGCGGCGACGCGGCGGATCTGATCAAGCACGACCGCGTCGACCCCACGCTCGGCGATCCGCCGCCCGACGATCTCGCGTCGAGTCACGAGGATCCCGTCGACTACAGCGGTCCCGATGCGATCGCAGACGGCTCCATCGGCGTGATCGACGTGCCGCTCGAGCCCAGCCTGTCGCGTCGCACGCAAGCGCTGCCGGGCATCCTCGTCGGCCGCGAGCTCGTGAAGCAGACGCACCTCTACACCGGCGAGGAAGTCCGCATCGTGTCGCCGCTGTCCGATCCCGCGAACCCGGACGCAACCGGCACTCCGATCCCGTTCAACCGCGACTACCGCGTGGCCGGCGTCTTCTACACCGGGATGTACGAGTACGATCTCAAGTTCGTCTACGTCACGCTCGAGTCCCTGCAGGACTTCCTCGATCGCGGCGACACCATCGACGGTATCGAGGTCCGGATCACCGATCCTGACGAGACCGGCAACTACGTCCCGAGCGATGACTCGCCGGGGCTGATCGTCGCGGCACTCGGCCCGGGCTATCGCGTCCAGGACTGGCGCGAGCTCAATCGCAGCCTGTTCTCCGCGCTCAAGCTCGAGAAGATCGCGATGTTCCTCGTGCTCGGGATCGTGATCCTGGTCGCATCGTTCTCGATCGTCGGAAATCTCATCATGGTCGTCGTCGAGAAGGGCCGCGAGATCGCGCTGCTCAAGACGCTCGGCGCATCCGACGTCGGCGTGATGCAGCTGTTCGCGATCCAGGGGCTCCTGATCGGCGTGGTCGGCACCGTGCTCGGCGTCGCGAGCGGCCTCATCGGCTGCTGGGCAGGCAAGCGCTTCGGACTGCCGCTCAACCCGGACGTTTACTACATCGATCGGCTACCGATTCACGTCGATCCTGCGTCGGTGATCGCGTCCGCCGCAGCCGGCGTCCTGATCTCGATCGCGGCGACGTTCTATCCGGCATTGCTCGCGGCCCGGGTTCGCCCGTCGGCCGGCATGCGCCACTGACGCCCGGTATGTGGGCAGACGTGTGAAACGCCGGCCACAACCAGACATGATCACGATCATGAAATCACTGGCTTGCCTCGTGGCACGCCGGATGCTCGTGTAACGCGCATGAAGTGCGCTGCCCTCGCCGTGATCCTCGTCGCCACGTCTTCCGGAGTCGCCTCGGCAGGAGGTTACGTCGGGCTCGGGATCGGCACCGCGCCCGCAATTAGCACGGGAACTGACGCGCAGGAGTCTCCTGACGGTCGCAGTGCACGCCTGCTGCTCGGCTCGCGATTCGGTCAGCTCTCCGTCGAAGGTGCACTCGGTGGCTTCGACACGATCATCTCGGATAGCCGCGGAACCATCGCCTACGACGTCTACCAGGCCTCGATCGCGGGCAAGCTCAGCTTGCCGCTGGGCAACAACTTCGAAGCATTCGGTCGTGTCGGTCTGCACAAGAGCTGGTGGACCAACGAGCGGCCGGAGCTCGAGGTCGGGGGGAGCGGCTTGCTGTTCGGCGCGGGCTTCGAATACCGGATCAAGACGGTGGCGGGGCAGGGCTCGGTGTTCGTTGACTACCAGTACAGCAGCGCCGAGTTGAAGGCGGAACGCTCCACGCTTGGAGACACCAGCATGCGGATGTGGACGCTCGGTCTGACCATCGGGATCTGAGGTTCCGCGCAGGCAACCATTGCGACGCGGCAATGGTCCCAACGCGCGTTGACACCCGCAGGGCTGCTGAGTAAGTTCCTGCGCCGTTTAGAGATTCCCCTGTGACCTCACCAGCCGCGTCCTCGTCTTCTGCCGTTGCGGCGGGCACCTCCGCGGCATCGGGCACGACGACCCGCAGCACCTTGGGGGACGAGATCGACCACCGGCCGCACCACCTGCGCGGTGCCCGGATCGAGATCAAGAAGCTCGGCAAGGCCTACCAGCACAGCGGCAAGGCGCTGCCGATCCTCTGGGACATCGACCTCTCGCTGGCCGCCGGGGACATGGTCGCGATCGTCGGCGCGTCCGGCGTCGGCAAGTCGACCTTCCTGCAGCTCCTCGGCACCCTCGACCTCCCGACGTCCGGCTCGATCAAGTTCGACGGCGAGGAGATCACGACGATGAGCTCCTCGCGGCTCGCGGAGTTCCGCAACCGCAAGATCGGCTTCGTCTTCCAGTTCCATCACCTGCTGCCCGAGTTCACGGCCCTCGAGAACGTGCTGATGCCGGCGTTGATCCAGCGGATCCCGATGGACAGGGCGCGCACGATGGCGCGCGACATCCTCGGTCGCGTCGGCCTCTCGCACCGGCTGACCCACCGTCCCGGCGAGCTCTCGGGTGGCGAGCAGCAGCGCGTGGCCCTCGCGCGCGCGATGGTGCTCGAGCCGGCCCTGCTCCTCGCCGACGAGCCGACCGGCAACCTTGATCGGTCGACGGGCGAGGCGATTCACCAGCTGTTCCTCGACCTCAACCGCGAGCGCGGCTCGACGCTGCTCGTCGTCACTCACAAC
>JBKJUF010000142.1:0-3252 GCA_046590445.1 Kofleriaceae bacterium | reverse complement strand
GCTGGATCGGCACCGCGTTGGCGCCGAGGCGATCGCGGATGTCGGCGACCGCGCCCGGGAACGATGCGCCGACGCGATCGAGCTTGTTGATGAACGCGAGCCGCGGAACCTTGAACTTGTCGGCCTGGAGCCAGACGGTCTCCGACTGCGGCTGCACGCCCGCGACGCCACAGAATACGACGACGGCGCCGTCGAGGACGCGCAGGCTGCGCTCGACCTCGATCGTGAAGTCGACGTGGCCGGGCGTGTCGATCAGATGGATCTCGTGCTTCTTCCACTCGAACGTGGTGGCGGCGGCGGTGATCGTGATCCCGCGCTCGCGCTCCTGCTCCATCCAGTCCATCTCGGTCTCACCGTCGTGGACCTCGCCGACCTTGTGGATCTTGCCCGAGTGGAACAGGAACCGTTCCGATACCGTCGTCTTGCCGGCATCGATGTGCGCGACCACGCCGAGGTTGCGGACCTGATCGATCTTCGCCATGAAAAACTCCGACGGCGGTATAGCGCAGAACGGGTGAGTCGGGGGCCCGCTTGGAGTAGGCTCCTCGCATGCGCGCGGCCGTCTCCGGCGTCATCGCAGGTGTGCTGGTCGGCACGATGTTCACGGCCTCGATCACGCACGCGCAGCCCGCGCCGGCGCCACCGTCACCTCCGGCGTCACCTTCCGCAGCCGATCTCGCACGGGCGAAGGAGGTCTACGCGGCCGCCGAGACTGCGATGGCCCAGGGCCGCTACGCCGATGCGGTCCGCAACTACGGCGAGGCCCACGCACTGACCCACGACCCGGTCCTGTTCTTCAAGATAGGCGGCGCGCACGAGAAGACCGGCAACTGCGAGCTCGCGCTGATCTACTTCGGCCGCTACCTCCGCGAGGCCCGACCCGCCCCCGAGTTCGTGAAGCTCGCCGAGGAGCGCATCGTCGCGTGCGGCGGCGATCCGCGCGTGATCGGCACCGCCGGCGATCCACCCGCGGACTCCGGCAGCGCGGCCACGTCGCCCACCGGCGCGGCGGGTGGCAGCGCCCCGCCGACCGGCGACCCGGCGGCCAGCGCGACCGGCAATTCCGCCCCGCCCGCCGGCGAGCCGACGGCCAGCAGGGGCTCCGAGCTGTCAACGGGCGCCGGCCCGGCCACCGACATTCGCGCCTCGCACGCCGGACCGTGGCTCCTCGTCGGCGGCTCGGTGGCGCTCCTGACGATCGGCGCTGTGCTCGCGTACTCCGCGAACGCGGCCGAGAACGATCTCAGCGATCTCTACGTCGGCCTCGCCGGCACGCCGCCGTCCTTCGATGCCCGCACCAAGAAGCGCTACGACGATCTGATCGCCGAGGGCGAACGCTACGAGAAGCTCTCCTGGGTCAGCTTCGGCCTCGCCGGCGCGCTCGGCATCGGCGCGGCCGTGTGGTTCTACCAGACCCGCGGCGATGCCCCGACCGATCGCCGGCCCGCTGCCGGCCTGCAGATCACGCCGACCGTCCGCCGCGATGGTGGTGGCGTGGCAGCCGCGCTGCGGTTCTGATCAGGACGCGCCGGCCGGACGGTTCGATGGGGTCGTCGCGCCCTGGAACGGCGGCACCAGCTCGCGGATCTCGCTCTCGACCCAGCGCGCGATGTCCTTGTCGCCACAGGACAGCCCATGCGTCTTCATCACGCGCTCGAGTATCGCCTCGAGGGCCATGCAGTCAGCTGGACGGAGCTCGCGGTCGTACGCCATCGCGGTCAACAAGATCTTGTCGAGCTCGGGCGGCAAGTCCGCGCGCAGCGAGCTCGGTGGCGGCAGGTGCGGCCAGTTCTCGATGCCGAGGTGCGCGAGCGCCGCGAGGTCGAGGTTGACGGCCTGGCCGGTCAGCACCTCGAAGCAGACCGCGGCGGTCGAATAGACATCGGCGCGAACATCGACGACCTCGCCGACGCGCTGCTCGGGCGCCATCATCGACGGCGTGCCCTTGGTCTCGCCCGCGACCGTGAGGTGCACTTGCGTCGCGGCCTTCGCGATCCCGAAGTCGACGACCATCACGCCGCCCTGGCGCGAGACCAGCACGTTCGCACTCTTGACGTCGCGGTGGATGACGCCGAGTGGCGTGCCATCGGTCGCGGTCGCGCGGTGCGCGGCGTTGAGACCGTCGCAGATCCGGCACAGGATGCCGAGCCCGACGTCGAGCGGGACCGGCCGACTTGCCTGGCGCGCCGACATCAGCAGCCGTTCGAGGTCGACGCCCTCGACGTAGTCCATGACGATCACGTACTCGTTGCCGATCTTGCCGAGGTCCTGGATCGCCACGACGTTTGGATGGTGGATCCGTGCCGCGAGCCGCGCCTCGTCGAGGAAGTGATCGACCGCGCGCTGGTTACGCGCGAGGTGGCCGTGCATCACCTTGATCGCGACGAGCTTTTCGAACCCCGCCTCGCCGCGGCTCTTCGCGAGGTAGACGTCGGCCATCCCGCCCGAGCCGAGGCGGCGGACGATCTCCCAGCGGCCGATCATCGCACCCGGCCCGAGGTTCGCCGGGTTGATCGAGGCCGAGCCGCCAGGGTCGACCGGCGACGGCGTGCCCTCGGCGGTCGCGCCGCCCGCCAGCTTCGTCGTCGCGTAGGGCATGTTCGAGATCGGCTGGCCAGGCTGCGTTGGAACGGCGGCCTGCGCCGGATTGGCCTCGAGAACCGGCTGCGCCGTCGCTGGCTTGCCGCGCATGAGCCCGACCACGACCAGCACCAGGCCGAGCACTGCCGCACCGCCACCTGCGCCCACGATGCCGACCGGGACGACGCGCACCGACGGCGGGATCGCGACGACGAGCTGCGCGCCGGGCTCGGATGGCAGGGGCTGGATCCGGGTCTTCGCGCTCGCAGCGAGTGGCTTGCCGACGTCGCGCAGCTGCGTTCCGTCGGCGCCAGTGACCTCGAAGCGGCCGTTGACGCCGGCGGTCTCGAGCGACGCGATCGCCGGGCCGAGCTCCAGCGGGCGGCTCACCATCACGTAGCCGGTGATCTTCTGGCCATCCTTGATCGCGTCGTCCTCGGACGCCGCGAGCACCTCGTTGACCTCCGTGATCACGAGCTTGTCGTCGATCAGCGTCGCGTAGCTGCCGGGTACGCCATTCCGCGCGGGGCTCATCTTTGCGGATGCACCTTCGGGCTGGATCAGGAACGGCGTCGCCTTGCCGGCGCGGACCTGGCCGAGCTCGATCACCTCGCCAGGGCCCGGCGAGAACTGCAGCTCGCCGGTGCGGAACGCATCCTTCGCGCTGGCCTC
>JBKJUF010000587.1:0-5627 GCA_046590445.1 Kofleriaceae bacterium | reverse complement strand
CGCCTTCCTTCTTCATGTACTCGAGCGGCGTGCAGCCACCGAGCGCGACCTTGTTGAAGCGGAAGCCGTACGAGAACGCGCAGACGAGCTTGTCGTCGATGTAGAGCGGGCTGCCCGACATGCCCTGCCAGAACCCGCTGACCGCCAGCTTGGGGTCGTCGGACTTGACGAGGATGATGTCCATCTTCGGCAGGAAGTTGTGGACGACCGAGACGACCTCGAACGTGAAGCGCTCGGGCTTGCTGCCCGAGAACGTCGTCAGCCCGTAGCCGGTCTGACCCCGGTGGACCTTGGAAAGCGGATAAATCTCTTGTGGTGCTGCGTGCGCAGGTAGCGCGCACGCGAGAACCCCAGCAGCGGCACAAAGCCGCAACAATCCACGCATTGCAACGAGGATACTGGGAAGCGGTAGCCCCTGCCACCCGCGATGCCTCCGACGCTGACCGCAGTGCGGCAACTTCGCGACAAGTGTGTCAGGTTTTGCGTCGGTCCCTGTGGAGGAGTGTTGGGAGTCCGTCATTTACCGAGATGGGGCCGATCCCCGTTGTCCTTGGAATTCGGCGAGTTGCGGCGATGGTCCGACCTCGGCACACGCGCTGCACAACGGTTCCGGCACACGGAGGAATGAATGTCGAATTTTGTCGAGACCTGGAAGGGCATCGCTACTGCGCTCGGTCGTTCGGAGCGCTGGTGCAGGTATATGGCCCGTCGTGGTGGTGATCCGCTGCCGGTGTTCAAGGTTGGAGGCATCGTTCGTCTCAACCATCAGGACCTCGAGGACTGGCTGGCACGCCAGCGCGATCGGTCGATGCGCGTGCCGACGCCGGCCGCTGCAGCGCCGGCCGAGGACGTGGCGCTGCGGTTGATCGCCTGACCTGGCGTGACCTGGCGCCTGACTGGCGCCTGACCCGGCGCGCCTGATCTCGTGAGCGGCGGCGCGTGCGGGGGACGTGCCGGGGTGATATCAAGCGCGCCACATGACGCGTCCCCTCTCGGAACTGCATGGGCCTGTACGTGCCTTGTTCTCCGACGTCGATGGCACGATGACCACGGGCGATCGGATCGAGGCCTCGACCTACGAGGCGCTCGAGCGACTCGGCGAGGCCGGGATCCCGCTCATCATGGTGACCGGCAGGCCGGCAGGGTTCGCGCACGCGTTCATGAAGATGACGCCGGTGCTCGCGACAGTCAGCGAGAACGGCGGCGTGACGTTCATCCGCGAGGGCCGCAAGCTGCACAAGCTGTACGGCGTCCCCGCGGCGAGTCTGCCGGAGTGGCGTCGTCGGATGAACGAGGTCGCCGTCGACGTGATGTCGCGCGTGCCAGGTGCGCGGCTATCGAGTGACTCCAAGTATCGCGAAGTCGATCTCGCGATCGACTGGAACGAGGAGTGCTCGCTGACCCGCGAGGAAGCCGAGACCTGCGTCCACTTGATCAACAAGGCCGGCTTCCTCGCGAGCCGGTCGAGCATCCACGTCAACTTCGGGCCCCCGCACTTCGACAAGCTGTCGGCGTGCATGACCGTCGTGCGTCAGGTACTCGGCAGCGACGCGAACGACCTGTCACCGTACGTGTTCGTCGGCGACGCGCTCAACGACGCGCCGATGTTCCGCGGCTTCCCGAACTCGGTCGGCGTCGCGAACGTCAAGCACTGGTGGGACGAGCTCTCGCACAAGCCCGCGTATCTGACCGAGCGCGCCGAGGGCGCCGGTCTGCGCGAGACGATCGCGCACCTGATGACGCTGGCCGCGCGCTGACGTTTCGGGGAGTGCTACGGTCGGGGCGTGCCCCGCATCGATGTCCTCGCCGCCGCGCTGCGCGCGCTCGACGCAGGACGTGGCGTGGCGATCGCGACGGTGATCGGCGCGAAGGGCTCGACGCCGCGGCACCTCGGTGCGCGGATGGCGGTCGCCGATGACGGCACGCAGTGGGGCACGATCGGAGGCGGGCGGATCGAGCACGTGGTCGTCGCGGCCGCGCGCGAGGTCGCTGGTGGTGCGCCGCCGCGCGTGATCCGGCAGCACCTCGTCCGCGACCTCGCGATGTGCTGTGGAGGCTCGATGGAGGTCGTGCTGACGCCGGCCGCTGGATCGCGCGACGTCCTCGCGGCCGCCACCGACGCACGCGAGCCGAGGACGCTGGTGACGCCGCTCGATGGCGAGCCACTCGTGATGCGGGCACCGGCCGAGCGTGATCCACCCGCCTACCAGCCGCGCGTGATCGACGGTGCGCTCGTCGAGCGCGTCGGCGTGGCCGAGCGGGCGATCGTGTTCGGCCTCGGTCACGTCGCGAAAAACCTCGGGCCCCTGCTCGCGGGGCTCGGCTTCGCGGTGATCGTGTGCGACGACGGTGACACGGGCGCGACCGCGGAGACGCCGGCGTGGGCGACGCAGCTCGTCGAGTCGTTCGACGTGCGCGAGATCGAGCAGGTGCTCGGCGGGTTCGGCCCCGACGATCGCGTTTTGATCGTGACGCGCGATCACGCCGTCGATCAGCAGCTGCTCGAGGCGCTGATCGCGCACGACGAGCTCGGCTATCTCGGCATGATCGGCAGTCGCGGCAAGGTCGGCCGGTTTCGCAAGCGGCTCGAGGCCAAAGGGCTGCTCGAGGGCGAGGTCGGCGAGGCGCGGTGGGCACGCGTGCGCGCGCCGATCGGGCTCGACGTCGGCGCCGAGACCCCAGAGGAGATCGCGGTCGCGATCGCGGCGGAGCTCGTCGCCGTGCGGCGGCGCGGGCAGCCGGTGGCGAGCGACTGGCGGCCGGTCCGGGGAAGCGACGACGGATGACCTCGACGAGGTCGTTTGGAGCCACAGCCGGGAGGCTCGGCGCGGTCGTCCTCGCGGCGGGGGCAGGGACGCGGCTCGGCGGCGTTGCGAAGGCGCTGCTCAAGCGCGGCGAGCAGACGTTCCTCGCGCGGATCGTGGCGACCGCGCGCACGGTCGGGCTCGCCGATGCGGTGGTGGTCGTCGGGCCGCCGTTCGGCGACGCGGTCGCGGTACACGCGCGCGAGCTCGGGCTCCGCGTCGTCGAGAACCCGGATCCGGCGCGTGGGATGGCGAGCTCGATCGGGCTCGGGTTCGCCGCGATCGCGGATGGCGACAGTGACGCGGCGTGGCTCTGGCCCGTCGATCATCCCGATGTCAGCGCGGCGACGTTGCGCGCCCTGGTCGCGATGCTGGACGATCACGGGGTGGCGCAGCCTCGCTATCAGGATCGGGGAGGACACCCGCCGCTGGTCGCGCGCGCGCTGTGGCCGGCGTTCGCGGCGTGCGAGGCCGGAACACGCACGGCCCGCGACGTGATCGCCGGAGCCGACGTCATCGCCGTCGCGGTCGATGACCCCGGCGTCGTGCGCGACGTCGATACGCCGGAGGCGTTGCAAGCGTGATCATCCGACGCAGCGTGGTCGTGGCGTTCGGCGCACTCGGGCTCGCCGCGCTCGGCGGCTGTCCGAAGCGCCAGGTCAAGGAGCAGCCGCCACTCGCGGATCCGGTGGCGATCACCGATCGCGATCTGCGCGCCGGGATGCTCGCCGAGCTGCAGGACGAGATCCTGACGTCCTACGAGCGCGACGAGGCGTCGTGGAGCTCGTTCGACGTCGAGACCTCGATGATCGCGCCGCAGATCGGGCCTGCGCGGGTTGGCGTCGGTCCTGGTGATCTGCTGATCGGCGGCGAGCTCGAGCGCGCGCCGAGCCGGTGGCCGCTCGACATTCCGCCGACGACGGCGACCGAGGCGCGCTCCAAACGGCTCGAGATCCACCTCGCGCAGGACAACTCGGCGGCGTGGGCCTTCGACGAGGTGTCGTGGCGAATCGCGATGTGCGGCCGCACCGCGGTGATCCCGCTGCGGTTGACCGCACTGTATGCGCGCGACGGCGATCGCTGGATCCCGGTCTTCGAGCACCTGTCATTCGGGCGCACCCCAGCCCCCGCGCGCGATGGCACGCTGCGCGGCCGGACGATCCGCGATGCGCGGTTCGATCCAGATCTGCACGACGAGCTGTCGCGGGTGCTCGCGCCCGTGCTGTCGCGGTCGATCGCGAAGGTGCCGGGCGCGGTCGCGACCGGACCGGACGCCGTGCTGCTCGGTCCGGACATCGCCGATGAATGGCATGGACCCGACGTCGTGCTCGCGCGCGTCGCGGCCGGCAACCTGCGCGCCGAGGATCGGCGGGTCGGCATCGTTGGCCGCCGGCTCGCGACCGCGACGATCGCATACTGGGTTGGTAACTTCGTCGCCGATCTCCCGGCGCGGCCTGGCGTCGCCGCCGGCAAGGTGCGGTTCCGCGGTACGTTCGTGTTCGAGAAGCGCCGCATGGAGACGATCGATCCGACGAACAAGGAGGCGAATCGGGCGGCACCGCGGACGTGCAGCGTCGATCCGGCGGGGTGCCGGTGGACGGTCGTGCAGGGTCACGTCTCGCAGCCGATCGATGACGGGCCGGGTCCCGACCCCGACCAGCGCGAATACGTCGATCTCGCGAGCCTGGTATTCGGGACCGCGCTGGTGTCGCCCAAGCCGCTCGAGCTGACGTGCGACGACGGCCGGCGGCCTAAGGTTCCTGCGGCTGGGCCTGGGGGTCGCCCGCCGGCAGTGCATACCCCGTGATGTGGACATCGCTGAGATAGGTCTCGGTCAGCCGCTTCTTCTTCGGCCAGAACGGCAGGATGCGCAGCGGCAACATGACGAGCGAACCAAGCCCACCGACGAGCTTGCCGCCGTAGGCCTCGGCGACGAGCGCCGCGCGCTTCGTCCTCGAGATCTCGGCGAGCGGCCGATCGAGCACGCCGATCCGGCGCAGCCGGAGCTCGGCGCAGCGGTTCGAGTGGTCGAGGAACGCCGGCAAGTGCTTCAGCACGACGTGATCGGGCGGCAGCTGCTTCTCCATGAACTTCGCGAGCCGGCCGACGCCCCACATCGACACCAGCGACAGCCCGAGCAGGCGGCGGCGCAGCCACGGCTTGCCCTCGATCGCCTTGCCGGTCTGTTGCTCGCCGAACTCGACGTGCCGCTCCTCCTGCTTGACCGCACGGCGGAGGATGTCGACCGATGGCTTGTGATCGAGCGTGTCGATCACCGCATAGAACGCGCTCAGCACGAAGCCTTCGCCCTGTGCCATCTCGAGCGCGACGTGCTCGGCCCACGAGCCGCCCATCATGCCGGTCGCGAGGAACCGGACCGCGGGGTGCGCCGGTTTCGGGTGACAGCCGAGCATCATCATGATGCGGAGGAAGTTGTCGACGTGCTGCATCTCCTCGAGGCCCTGGCGCGCGAGGAACTTCGCGGCCTCGAAGTCGGGGGCATCGTAGAGCCAGTGGCCGCACTGGATGCCGGTGACCTCGCCGTAGAGGAACTGGTTCAGCATCCACTCGAGCAGCTCGCGATCCCGGGTCGGGTCGAGCTTCGCGTCGCCGAAGTCGAACGTCATCTCCTCGCGGGTCAGCAGCATCTGGGCGCAGGATAGCTTGAAAGTGCGTCGGTGAACCGCGCGAAACTCGCGGCGATTGGGCCCCGCTCGCCAGCGTTCGCTGGCTCGCTCCATCTCGGGCCCGCTCGCCAGCGTTCGCTGGCTCGCTCCATCTCGGCCCCGCTCGCCAGCGTTCGCTGGCTCGCTCCATCTCGGC
>JBKJUF010000354.1:0-4968 GCA_046590445.1 Kofleriaceae bacterium | reverse complement strand
CCGTTCGCACACGCAGACAAGCGGCCACGACCGGCGAGTATCGTGGGCCGCGTCGTCGATCTCGAGATCATGGCCGACACCACGATCGTGATCGTGATGGCTGGCTCGGAGCACGGGATCCAGAAGGGATGGCACGCGAGGTTTCGCGAGGGCACGACAAAGAAGCTGCTCGGCGGCGATGAGGCCGTGGTCATCCGCGTCGATCGCCGGACCACGGTTCTGAAGACGACCTTGCCGCCCGATCAGGTGCGGACGCATCGGTTCGTTCAGTTCGATCCGTGACGGACTCCATTCTCCACCGACCGGCGAAAGTCGGGCTCGTACCTGTTTCGGGGTCAGGCACAACTAACGACTTCAGCCTTCAACGGCCATCGGACTCATCCTTGCCCTCGAGACCTCTCGCGCACGAGTGTAGCGACGTCCCTGACCGCAACGAGATCCGCCGGTACGCCGATCCTCTGCACGACGCTGGGCCGCGCAGCGATCGTCATCGCCAGCGTTCCGGCGGTCGTGGTGGGCGGACGTGCGAGGCGCCCACGGATCGCGACCGGGATCGCGCCAGGCGCGAGGGTCACGCGCTCGCCGAAGCGACGACGTTCGCCGTCGATCCAGAGCTCGACGCTCAACGGCTGGTCGTCGATCCTCCACTCCACCGTCGAGGAGCGGCTCACGAACGCATCGGGGATCTCGAAGTTCGCGACCTCAGCGGCGACGGCGGATCGCTTGCACGTCGTCTGGTACGACACGCGCGACGGCAACGACGAGATCTATGACAAGCGGCAGCTGCGCTGATCACTGCGCACGGTCAATCGGCCTCGATCGTCCTGACCTCGCCCTCCTCGTCCTCGTCCCCGTCCGCGTGGGCGGTCATATCCTCTGCGGGCGCAACGCCGAGCAGGATGAGCCCGTCTTGAAGACAGGCGACCAGCTGCTTGCGCTCGGCCGCAGTACGGCGAGTGTCGCGCTCGAGCTGCTCGACGAGACCATGCGCGGCGAGCAACTTGGCGGCGAGTTGCTCCTGTGCGGCGGACGCCGCAGCGATCCGGCCTTGGACCGCCGCCTTTTCTGCGGTGACCTCTGCGACCTTCGCGTCGGCGCGGTCGAGCTGGGTCTGTAGCTGCTTGTTGGTGGCTTGCAGCTCGCCTAACGTCTTTTGGAGCCCGCGCTTCTCGAGCTCGAATGTGCGGACGGTCTGCTGGTGCTCGAGGATCTCGACATCGCGCTCGCCATGGGCCTTCGAGACCTCGGTGGCGTGTGCGCGTGCTTGCGCCGCGAGCTCGGAGGTGTGCTTCTCGGCAAGCAGCGCGACATCGCGGGCGTTCGACTCGCGTAGATCGGTGGCCTCGCGCTCGGCTTCGCGGCGGACGACGGCGAGCTCGTTCGCGAGGCGCTCGCGCTCCTCCGCAACTTCGCGCGCCGCGAGGAGCTTGGGCTCGAGCTCTCCGCGAAGCAGCGCGACCGACCGCTCGTGCCCAGCCTTGAGCGCCACGGTCTCCGTCTCGAACTGCTCTCGCATGCGCGCGACGGTCGCCTCGAGGTGGCTTTCAACGTCCGCCACCCCCTTCTGCCGTTCCTGATCGATTCGCTCGAGCTCCCTCGAGTGGCGCTCGTCGATCCGTGCGCGCTCCTCGATGCGATTGATGTTCTCGTCGTCGAGTTGCGCGCGGACATCGCGGGTCTTGGCTTCGGCGGCGTGGGCCTTGCCTTCGCTTTGCGAGAGCGCGCCGCTCATGCTCGCGAGCTCCTCGGTGACGACCACGAGCTGTTGCTCGAGAACGTCGGCGCGCCCCTGATTGCCGACCAGCTCGTTCACGCGCTGCTCGAGGTCGATACATTGGCCGACGGCCTGGTCGCGCGCGGCCGTGATCAACATGCGGTGCTCGACCTCGGCCTGCAGCTCGTCCTGGATGTCGGCGATTGCGGCCTGGGATTCGGCGACCTGGCGCTGCAGCTTCGCGATCTGTCGGCGCCAGATCAGCTGCGATTCATCGCTGACGGGTGCCGCTGCGGGTGGCGACGACGTCCCCGGAGCCGCTGCACGGGCTTGTGACGCGAAGACGCGATCGACGCGTCTTTCTGCAGCGTTCTCGATTGGCGCTTCGTCGTCATCTGGATCGCGTCGTGAATCGAATCCGCCGGGTCGCTTCACCATGCCGATGACCAGGGTACTCCGGCCTGCGGTCACGCACGCGACAGAATGCGACGATCCAGATGTGCGTTGCACAGGGTTCCTCCTGGCGATTGGATCGAGGTCGGCGGCTTCAGCCTGCCACGCGGCGGCCGCGGTTGTCGGCGCATCCGCAGCCGCGTCGTGTACGATCGCGAGCGCGTGGCTCGATGAAGCGATCCAGATCCTGGCGGCGTTCCATGCGGCCGCTTCGCCCAGGGAACGGATGCGGCGATCGGCGGCCTGTTGCTCGTCCCACAGGGCGACGGCCGTGATCAGGTGGACACCGGTCGGGATTCAACTAATTTCGCACAGTTATATCGACGCGGAGATCTACTGGTTCGAGTACAGGAACGTGTCGTCGCCGTGGGTCGCCGTGACGACGAGGACGGTGTCGGCCTTGATCGCGGAATCGATGCCAAGCCAGGCCTGTTCGACGGTGTCGACGTGGGCATCGTCGTAGGCGACCACCGCGAGGATCTGCTTGACCCAGCGATCCTGCGCCGAGACATTCATCGACGACGCCTGGATGTCCTCGAGCTTGCGCCGGATGATCGTGGTCGCGGCCTCGAGCGTGTAGGTCGAGCCGAACGGGAATGCGACCGCGCGGACGACGCTGACCCCGATCTTGTGGGTGTCGACAGTGACCAGGATGTCGGTGATCTTGCCCTGGGTGTCGTAGACGATCTCGGTCTCGGTCTTGAGCAGCCCGGCGAGCTCGCAGCGCGCGAGCTGCTCGAACGCGAACAGCTCCGAGAACCCCGAGCTGCCACCGGCGTTCGGGGTCGCGGCGAGGCGCTGGCCACCCAGGGTGAGCAGCGGCCGGTCGGCGGGATCGTTGTAGCGGCGAGCGAACGTCATCGAGACCGTCACGAACCCGGGCGTCGTCCCGGTGAGCTCGGGATCGTTCAGCACGCCGCACATGCCCGCGAGCGCGCCGAACCCGACGCTGCCATCGAGCGCGACATCGGCCGACGCGTCGGTGACCACCGAGCCGTCGATCGCGGGCTCGCCGCCCGACGATCCGCACGCAGCCAGGACGACGAGCGAGATCACACGCATGCCCGCAGGCTACGGTAACCCGGCCACCACTGACCAGTGGCTACCGTAGGCGCCACGAGACCTTCACGCGGCGCCGCTGACATGCAACCTATGCACATGGAAGTCGCACTGTTCGGGGCAGCCGGCTATGCCGGCCTCGAGCTGGCCAAGCTGCTCGCAACGCACCCGCACGTGAGGCTCGCCTGCGCGGCGAGCGATACCCACGCCGGCAAGCCGGTCGGCGAGCTGACCGGCCGCGATCACGGGCCACTGAGGTTCGTCACGACCGACGAGGCCCGCACGATCGCCGCCCGCTGCGGGTTCGCGCTGCTCGCGGTGCCGCCGGAGCCGGCGAAGCTGCTCGCCGCGCCGCTCCGCGAGGCCGGCTGCAAGGTGATCGATCTGTCGCACGCGCACCGTGGCGCACCCGGCGCGGTCTACGGCCTGACGTCGCTGTTCGCCGACGAGATCCGGAATGCGTCGTTGATCGCGAATCCCGGCTGCTACGCGACCGCGGTGATCATCGCGTGCGCGCCGCTCGTCCGCTATGGCCTCGTCGACGGCCTGTTCGCGGTATCCGCGGGCTCGGGCGTGACCGGCGCCGGCCGCACGGGCGCCGACGACATGAGCCTCGGCGAGATGTACGGCGAGGTTCGCGCCTACAAGGTGCTGCGCCACCAGCACGTCCCCGAGATCGAGGCGTCCCTCGCCCGCTGCGGCACGATCTCGCGCGTCGTGCTGACCACGCACCTCCTGCCGGTGGCGCGCGGCATCTTCGCGACGGTGACCGCCCAGCTCGCGAGCCCGATCGCCAGTGATGCGCTCGTCCAGCGATTCCGCGCCGACTACGCCGGGGACCCGACGGTGGTCATCGCGCGGACGCCCGAGGAGGTCTCGCTGCGCCGGGTGGTCGGCACGTACGCGTGCATGGTCGGGGTCGCCACCGACGAGCGCGGCGCGCTGGTCGTCACCGTCGCGCTCGACAACCTCCTGAAGGGCGCGGCGAGCCAGGCGATCGAAAACCTCAACGTCATGCTCGGGGTGCCGCGGACCGCGGGCCTCGAGCACCTCGCGAGGCACGCATGAAGTTCCCGCCGGGATTTCGGTTCGCGGGCGTCGCGTGCGGGATCAAGCCGCACCGCCCCGATCTCGCGCTCGTCGTGTCCGACGTTCCTGCCGCGTGTGCCGGCGCGTTCACCGTGAACCGCGCGAAGGCCGCGCCCGTCGTCGATGCCGAGCACCGGCTGCCCGCGGAGGGCATGCGGGCGATCGTGATCAACAGCGGCAACGCGAACGCGCTGACCGGCTCCGAGGGCTTGCAGGCGGTGTCCGAGGTGCTCGCCGCGACCGCCGCCGGCCTCGGCATCGAGGCCGGGCAGGTCCTCAGCGCGTCGACCGGCGTGATCGGCATGAAGCTGCCGACCCACAAGATCATCGCCGCGCTGCCGAAGTGCATCGACGGCCTGACCGGCGAGCCCGACCGCGCCGCCGAGGCGATCATGACGACCGACACCACGCGCAAGCTGGCGTCGCGGTCGATCACCGTCGGCGGCAAGCCGGTGACCGTGGCCGCGCTCTGCAAGGGCTCGGGCATGATCGCGCCGCAGCTCGCGACGACGATCGCGTTGATCGTCACCGACTGCGCGATCACCGCCGAGGTGCTCGACGACGCGCTCGAGGCCGCGACCCGACAGACGTTCGATCAGCTCACGATCGACGGCGACATGAGCACGAACGACAGCGTGTTCGTGCTCGCGAAC
>JBKJUF010000164.1:0-25083 GCA_046590445.1 Kofleriaceae bacterium | reverse complement strand
AGCGATCGCCGCGGCGACGTGAATTAGTCAGGAAATGGCGCCGTCCGATCGATCGTCATATGTGTGGGGAGGCCCCATGCGGAGATCGCTGACTGTTTTCGCGTTGCTGCTGGCGAGCGCGGGCGTCGCGCGCGCCGACGACGGCGCCGATTTCATCGCCGACGCGAAGCTGTATTATCGGGTCGTCGCCTGCAAGGGCACGGATCCGGTGCCCGCGAACCTCGACGCGAAGACCATCGAGAAGCACTGCGCCGAGATGGCGAAGCGCTATGACCGGTTCACCGAGAAGTACGTCACGCCCGCGCAGACCTTCTTCGCGACGGTGCGGCCGGCCGGCATCCCGACCACGGTGGTGTATCCGTTCGGCGGCGGCGACCTCGCGAGCGCGCTCGTCACCTATCCCGACGCGCGCGAGATCACGACGATGTCGCTCGAGCATGCCGGCGATCCGCGGCGGCTCGGCAAGCTCGACAAGAAGTGGCAGCTCGCGCAGTCGCTCGCGGCGTATCGGGCGGCGATCTACGGCCTGCTCACGCTCAACGACTCGACGAGCGAGAACATGCGCAAGCTCGAGCGCGGCGGCATCCCCGGGCAGCTGTCGTTTCACCTGACCGGCATGGCGGCGCTCGGCTTCGAGCCGGTGTCGCTGAAGTACTTCACGTTCGAGGAAGCCGGCACGCTGCACTACCTGACGCAGGCCGAGATCGAGGCCCTCGAGTCGAAGAAGGCGAAGAAGAAGAAGGGCGGCTGGGTCGACACGGACTTCTCCGAGGCGTTCACGAACATGGAGCTGACGTTCCAGAAGGCCGGCGATCCCAAGGCACCGCCGATCGTCCACCGCCACGTCGCCGCGAACCTCGCCGACAAGGCGTTCAAGGGCTCGCCGCTCGAGAAGCACCTGCTCGCGAAGGGCAAGATCGTCGCGCTGACGAAGGCGGCGAGCTACCTGATCTGGAACGGCGCGTTCTCGGGAATCCAAAATTACTTGCTCGCGAACATGGTGTGGATGGCATCCGATGCGACGGGCATCGCGCCACGTCCCGCGCGCAAGGCAGGGTTCCAGCAGATCACGTACGGCACGTTCAAGGGGCCGTTCCTCCCCGACGCCGACTTTGTGATCGGCGAGGCGATGGTGAAGCTGTGGGCCGGACAGCCGCGTCGCAAGCTGCCATTCCGCTACGGCTATCCCGACGCCGAGAAGAACCTCCACCTCATGATCACGAAGCCCGCGGAGCCCAAGCAATGAACCGTCTTGTCGTCGCGTTGCTCGCGGTGTCGTGGGTGATGTCCTCGCATGTCCGTGCGGAGGAGCTCCTGCCCGCGGAGCCGGCGCTCGACGAGGCCGGCACGCCCGGCGAGAACGAGCTCGCGCCGGTCCACCCGGCGGATTCGATCCCAGACGAGCCGGCCCCGGCGACGACCACGCCGACCACGCCGACCACACCGGCGACCAGCGTGGCGCGTGCGCGGCTGTCGACGCAGCGACCACCGCGAGCGCGCGTCCAGGACAACGGCACCGGTCGGCTCGAGAAGGAGGAGAACACCGTGCTCGGTGGCCGCCACTTCCGGATCAAGACGGCGCAGGGTGCGGTGCACGTCTGGGTTCCTCCCGACTACGATCGAGAGACTGCCGGCACGGTCGTCTACGTGCATGGCTACTGGACCGATGCGGATGGCGCGTGGCGCAACCACGAGCTCGCGAAGCAGTTTCGCGCGAGCCGCCAGAACGCGATGTTCATCGTCCCCGACGCGCCGTCCTCGAACGAGGAGTCCGTGCAGTGGCCGGCGCTCACCGATCTGCGACGCGCCGTCACGCGCGCGAACGTCAAGCTGCCGGACGGTCCGATCGTCGTGATCGGGCACTCCGGCGCGTTCCGCACGGTGATGCAGTGGGTCGATCACCGTGGCGTCGATCAGATCATCCTGCTCGACGCGATGTACGCCGGCGAGCGCGCGTTCGACGACTTCATCGCGAGTGGCAAGCGCGCCGATCATCACAAGCTGATCGTCGTCGCCGCGAGCACCGCGGACTCGTCGGCGAGCTTCTCGAAGAAGTACAAGTTCGCGGTCGCGCGCGAGAAGATGCCCGACGGGATCTGGGGCTTCACGAAGCGCGAGCGCGGCGCGAAGCTGCTCTACGTCCGCTCGCAGTACGGCCATATGCAGATCGTGACGAGCCGCAAGGTGATCCCGACGCTGCTCCGCGTGACGCCACTCAAGGCGTTCTGACGCTGCGGTCCGGCCCGATCGGCAGCTCGAAGAAGAACCCGGAGCCCTTGCCGATGCCACTGGCGACGCCGATGCGTCCGCCGTGCGACTCGATGATCTTGCTGCTCACGTAGAGCCCGAGCCCGGAGCCCTCGGCGATGTCGGCGGCACGCGTGCGGCGGAACTTGTCGAAGACACAGCGAGCTTCCTCGGGTGTCAGCCCCGGACCCGCGTCGATCACCGAGACCCGCGCGTAGTCTCCGAGGTCGTCGAGCCGCACGGTCACGGGCGATCCCCGAGGGGCATACTTGAAAGCGTTCTCGATCAGGTTCGCGACGACGCGCTCGATCCGCGGTCCGTCGGCGAGCAACGTGAGAGAAGCCGAGACATCGAGGTAGACGCGATGGCGATCGCGCGTCGAGATGACGCGCTCGACGAGCTCGACGAGCAGAACCGCGAGGTCGAGACGCTGGCGGCGGATCCGGAGCTGGCGCGCATCGATCGAAGCCAGATCGAGCAGGTCGTGAACCATGTGATCGATGCATGCAATGTTGCGTTCGACGCGCGCCAGCGAACGCCGAACGTCGAACCCACCCTCCTCCGTCAGGCTCTCCTGGATCGATGTCACCTCGAGCAGGATCGTCGACAGCGGATTCTTGAAATCGTGCGCGATCGAGGCGACGTCCTGCACGCTGACGACGTGCGCAGCTCGCGATTCGTGCTCGTCGCGCTCGACGAGAGCGGTGAATCGATCGGTTTCGGCACTCGTGGGATCGAGCTCCTGTTTCGCCATCTTGAGCGTGCCGCAAGCGAACCGGCGCTTCGCGGGCGTGTCCGGATCCGGATCCCCCGGCGGCAACTCGTACTCGTAGTCGAACTTATCGTCGACGGACTGCCGGGCTTGTCGTTCGATGGTGCTCATCGTTGCCTCCTCGGTGTTTCGCAACGCCCCTACCCTCACTGATATAGCGGAACGCGTCGGTACTGACTATGCGCAGATCTACGTGTTCTTTGACCGAGCCTTAGCGGCGAGCACGGCATCGGCGGAAAACTTCAGCAGCGCGCGAACCCCGGGCAGTCCTCGTCGGAAAACTCCAGAACCGTCTGAAGCGCTCAGAGCGGCGTGATGCCGTGAACCACCGCGAGCCGCGCGAGCTCGAGCAACGACCGGACGTCGAGCTTTCTCATGATGTGCTGGCGATGCGTCTCGATCGTGCGCCGTGCAACAAACAGCTCGGACGCGATGCGTTCGTTCGAGTGGCCAGCGACGAGGAGCTCGAACACCTCGCGCTCGCGGCGGGTCAGCCGGTCGAGCGGCCACACGGCAGCGTTCGCGAGGAAATCGTCGACACGCGCCGGTGACATCGACGGTGGCAGGTAACGAGCGCCCGTCGCGATCTGCCGGACCGCGTCGACGATATCGCCGAGCGGCTGGGTCTTCATCACCACGCCCGATGCGCCGGCGCGCAGTAACTCGGCGACCCACACGGGCTCCGCGCTTGCTGACAGCCCGAGGATCTTGCACCCCGGTTGAATCCGCCGAAGCTCGCTCGCGAGCAGGATCCCTGAAGTGATCGGCGGTTGCATGCCGACGATCGCGACATCAAACAAGATACGCCCAGCCTCGGCGAGGGCGTCCTCGACGTTCGATGCTTCGGCCATGACGGCGACACCGGGATCGCGGTCGAGCAGCGTGCGCAGGCCAAGCCGGAATATTGGCTGGTCGTCCACGAGAGCCGTGTGGATGCACGGTGTCGCACGATCAGCTTCGTCTGTTTCCCTCATCATCGCCTCCTCCCTCGTCTCCCCCGCCCTCGTCGGCTCGTCGGCTCGTCGGCTCGTCGGCTCGTCGGCTCGTCGGCTCGTCGGCTCGTCGGCTCGTCGGCTCTTGCATCCCTACCTTGTGATGTGCGCCGGTGACAACCGTGGCGGCCGATCCATGCGTGGCGTCGCAAAGATTTAACGCCGCCTTAACGCCGATCGCGTACTCGCGCCGATGCCGCTGTATGCATGATCGCGAAACCGATCACGGATGTTCCGCTCTCGTAACATCGGAGGCGTGAGCGTGCTGATCGCGGTGCCCGGCTGCGAAGCCCACGCGGAGCGGCTGGGTAGTCGGCTCGCCAGGACAGTCGGCTCAAGTCGGGCGAGGCCGTGACCCAGCAGTATTTCGCGCGCCTCGTGTCGGGGGTCGTGGACTGGCTTGTCGCCGTCGATCCTCATCTCCACCGCATCGAGTCGCTCGATGGCATCTACTCGATCCCGACGACGATCGTGCACGCCTCGAACCGGATCTGCGTCGCAGATCCGATCGCGGACGCGGTCCGGCTGCGGCTGTCAGGCGCGTCCGCTCAGGGGTTCAGCATCACGACGACCATCACCATGATGAGACCGCACAGGAGAACGGTCCACATCACGACGTGAAATGGAATGGTCCAGGCTTCGATCGGGGGCTTGGTCGACGGAGGGCTCGTCACGCTCTTGGGGCAAGCATCCGATGTGCCCGATGGGTGGGAAGGTTTCGCGCAGGGCTTGCGCAGCGGCCCGTACACCTGCGGGCGACGCATCAGATCCTGCGCGAAACCCGGGCGCGCTGGCGGCACAGAAGTTGATGTGAGGACCGTCGCTGACCGCGCATCAGAGCTACGTCGATCAAACCTCCGGCCGCGCGCCTTCGACCATCTAGGACGACCCATGAAATTCACACCTGGACGCGCACTCGCAGAGCTCAAGGCCCAGCACGACGCGCTGCGCGGCATGATGTCGCGCTGCGAAGACCTCGCGGACGAGCTCGATGCCGGACGCATGGGGCCGATGCAGCTGACGCGCGAGGTCTCGCGGCTGCGGCTCGCGTTCGACGCTCACAACATCTTCGAGGAGCAGCTGTTGCGGCCCGTGCTCCTCGAAGGCGACGCATTCGCCGCGATCCGTATCGAACGCATGGTCGAGGATCACGTGGCGGAGCATCGCGAGATGCGCGCGCGCATGAGCTCGGACGAGACGTCGGTGCTGCGCGACGTGATCGACACGTTGCGGGCGCACCTCGATGCCGAGGAGCGTTACCTGCTGACCGCGAAGGTTCTGCGCGACGACATCGTCACGATCGAAGGCGGAGCCTGAGCGCCGCAACCGGTGCGCCGTCGCTCCGGACTGCCGCAAAGCTTGCGCGGACCGACCGCTCCGGCTGCAGATTTCAGCGGCATGCAGCTTGCGAAGGCTCACCGCGATGTCCACCGAGACCCTGCGTTACGACGACGCGATCGTCCGTAAGTTCGTGACCGCCACCATCGTGTGGGGTGCCGTCGGGATGCTGGTCGGGCT
Organism: Kofleriaceae bacterium; assembly: GCA_046590445.1. Taxonomy (GTDB): domain Bacteria; phylum Myxococcota_A; class Polyangia; order Haliangiales; family Haliangiaceae; genus JABFXX01. The sequence goes on along the minus strand of JBKJUF010000164.1, from coordinate 19,554 downwards.
GTGGTGTGCGCTGCAGCTGGCGCTGCCGGACCTCAACGTCGGCGAGTACTTCACGTTCGGCCGGCTCCGGCCGCTGCACACGAACGCGGTGATCTTCGCGTTCGCCGGCAACGCGATCTTCGCGGCCGTCTACTACTCATCGCAGCGGCTGCTCAAGGCCGCGCCGATCCGCTGGCTCTCGCAGTTTCACTTCTGGGGCTGGCAGCTGATCATCGTCGCGGCGGCGATCACGCTGCCGCTTGGGTTCACGCAGGGCAAGGAGTACGCCGAGCTCGAGTGGCCGATCGATATCGCGATCGCGATCGTGTGGGTCGGGTTCGCGGTGAACTTCTTCGCGATGGTGCGCAACCGCCGGGAGCAGCACCTCTACGTCGCGCTGTGGTTCTACATCGCCTCGATCGTCACGGTCGCCATCCTCCACATTGTCAACAACCTCGTCGTCCCGGCGGGGCTGTTCAAGAGCTACTCGATCTACGCCGGGGTCCAGGACGCGTTCATGCAGTGGTGGTACGGCCATAACGCCGTCGCGTTCGTGCTGACGACGCCGTTTCTCGGCCTCATGTACTACTTCCTACCGAAGGCGGCGGAGCGCCCGGTCTTCAGCTACCGGCTCTCGATTCTCCACTTCTGGTCGCTCGTCTTCATCTACATCTGGGCCGGCCCGCACCACCTCCACTACACGGCGCTGCCGCAGTGGGCCTCGACGCTCGGCATGATCTTCAGCGTGATGCTGTGGATGCCGTCGTGGGGCGGCATGATCAATGGTCTGCTGACGCTGCGCGGCGCCTGGAACCGGGTCGCTGAGGATCCGGTCCTCAAGTTCTTCGTCGTCGGCATCACGTTCTACGGGATGGCGACCTTCGAGGGTCCGATGCTGTCGGTGAAGAGCGTCAACGCGCTCTCGCACTACACGGACTGGAACATCGCGCACGTCCACGCCGGCGCGCTCGGCTGGGTCGGCTTCATGTCGTTCGGCATGATCTACTGGCTCGTCCCGCGGCTGTTCCAGACCAAGCTGCACTCCAAGAAGCTCGCGACGACGCACTTCTGGATCGCGACGATCGGCATCGTCCTCTACGTCGTGTCGATGTGGGCGGCGGGCATCACGCAAGGCCTGATGTGGCGCGCGTTCGACGACACCGGCCGGCTGCAGTACCCCGACTTCCTCGAGACCGTGACGCGCCTCATCCCGATGTACTGGGTCCGCGCGCTCGGTGGCGCGCTCTACGTCGCCGGCGTGCTGCTCGCCGCCTACAACATCTTCCGCACCTGGCAGAGCCGCCCGGCGAAGTACGAGGAGGTCGAGGTCACGGTGCCGCCGATGGTGCGCGCCGCGAAGGCCGCGGTGAAGGAACAGCGCGTCCTCGAGCGCCAGGCCGAGCCGCCCGCGCACTGGCATCGCAAGTGGGAGGGCCTGCCGGCGCTGTTCACGACGCTGACGGTGCTCGCGGTGCTCGTCGCGTCGGCGTTCGAGATCTTGCCGACGTTCCTGATCGGTGACGACGTGCCGCGGATCAAGACGGTGAAGCCGTACACGCCGCTCGAGCTCTACGGCCGCGACATCTACCTCGCGGAGGGTTGCTACAACTGCCACTCGCAGATGGTCCGGCCGTTTCTCGACGAGACGGTCCGCTACGGCCAGCACGGCGAGCCGGCGGAGTACAGCAAGCCCGGCGAGTTCGTCTACGACCACCCATTCCAGTGGGGCAGCAAGCGCACGGGGCCTGACCTCGCGCGCGAGGGCGGCCGCCGCGATGAGCTCTGGCACCTGCGGCACTTCGAGAACCCGCGCGCGACGTCCCCGGGCTCGGTGATGCCGGCGTACGCACACCTGCTCCGCAATGACATCGACTACGGCGTGATCCAGTCGCGCGTCGACGCGATGGCGATGCTGAACGTGCCGTACGACGCGGCCGCGCTCGCCGATGCCGGGGGGATCGCGCGCGCGCAGGCGGCCGAGGTTGCCGCCCGGCTCGCAAAGCAGGGTGGCCCGTCGACGATGGCCAACAAGGACGTCATCGCGCTGATCGCGTACATGCAGCGGCTCGGCCGCGACATCCGGCTCGCGCAGCCGCAAGGAGGTCCCCCGTGAAGCTGTCTGATCTCGTCTCCGCGCTCTCGCCGACGCAGTACGCCGAGCTCTCGCTGCTGCTGTTCATGCTCGTGTTCATCGGCGTCGCGATCCGTCACGGCGGCAAGCGTCGGGCTGCCGAGCACGCGGCATGCGCGGCGATGCCGCTCGCCGACGACATCGGACTGCGCGCTGCACCAGGAGGTTCGCGATGACGCCGCCCGCCGCGGCGAGCGCGACGATCACGGAGGTCGGGTTGCTCGACGTCGATCCAGGAGAGCAGCTCGAGGAGCGGAGCGAGGGGCGCATCGAGGCGCGCCTGCTCGGGCACGCGTACGACGGCATCCGCGAGTACGACAATCCGATGCCCGGGTGGTGGAAGGCGATCTTCTGGGCGACGATCGTGTTCTCCGCCGGTTACGGCGCCTACTACCACCTCGCGGGCTGGGGGCAGATGCCCGCCGAGAGCTACCGCGCCGCGCTCGCGACCTATGGCGAGACGCGCGTGCTGCGGGATCGTGCGGAGGCGGCGAACGTCAGCGAGGGTGCGCTCGCGCGGAAGGCCGCGGATCCGGTGATCGTCGAGCAGGGCCGGGCGCTGTTCGTCGCGCGCTGTGCGAGCTGCCACACCGAGAACGGGCGCGGCCTGATCGGCCCCAACCTCACCGATCAGTTCCAGATCCGCGGCGAGACCCGGATGGATCTCCACGCGGCGATCAAGGGTGGCGTGCCGGGCACCGCGATGCTCGCGTGGGGCGAGCAGCTGCCGGCGAGCGACGTGGTGATGCTCGCGGCGTTCGTCTCCTCCGTGCGCGGCCAGAACCTCGTCGGCAAGCCACGCGAAGGCCGCGCGGTCGGCCCGTTCGCGCCCTGAGATCCCCGTGACCCCCCCGTTACCTACCACCCGCATCCTGTCGACCCTCAACGAGGACGGCACGCGCCGCTGGCTCCGTCCACGCCTCGCTCGTGGCCGGTTCCTCCGGCAGCGTCGCATCGTCGGTTACGCGCTGATCGCGCTGTTCGTCGCGCTGCCGTTCGTGAAGATCGGCGGCCGGCCCGCGATGCTGCTCGATGTGGTCAGCGCCGAGCTGTCGATCCTCGGGGCGGTGTTCCGTCCGAGCGACGGCTTCATCCTGATGCTCCTCGGGCTGACGATCGCTCTCGCGGTGTTCCTCGTCACCGCGCTGTTCGGGCGCGTGTGGTGTGGCTGGGGGTGCCCGCAGACCGTCTACCTCGAGCTCGTGTTCCGCCCGATCGAGCGCTGGCTCGAGGGGACACCAGCGCAGCGCGATCGGCTCGCACGCGGAGGCAGCCTGCGGCGCCGGCTCGCCCTGAAGTGGGCGATCTACGTGGTCATCTCGTTCGCGCTCGCGAACGTGTTCCTCGCGTACTTCGTCGGCGTCGACCGGCTCGCGCGCTGGGTCCTCGGCTCGCCACTCGCGCACCCCGGCGGCTTCGGCCTCGTGCTCGGGGTCGCCGCGCTCGCGCTGTTCGACTTCGCGTATTTTCGCGAGCAGACCTGCATCGTCGCGTGTCCCTACGGGCGGCTGCAGTCAGTGCTGCTCGATCGCCAGTCGCTGATCGTCGGCTACGACGAGCGCCGCGGCGAGCCGCGCGTGCAGCCGAAGCTGCGCAAGCTCCCGGTGATCGCCGAGCCGAAGCCCGCCGGCGATTGCGTCGACTGTGGCGCGTGCGTGACGGTGTGCCCGACCGGCATCGATATCCGGCAAGGCCTGCAGATGGAGTGCATCGGGTGCGCGCAGTGCATCGATGCGTGCGACGGCGTCATGGACAAGCTCGCCAGGCCGCGCGGGCTGATCGGCTACACGTCACAGGCCGTCCTTGCCGGCGCGGCGAAGCGGCTGATCCGTGCGCGCACGCTCGCATACCCGGTGCTGTTCGTGATCGCGGCATCGCTGCTGGGCTGGGCGGTCGGGACGCGAGCCGCGACCGAGATCTCGATCGGGCGGATCGAGGGGCCGAGCTTCATCGAGCTGCCCGACGGCCAGATCTCCTCGTCCGTGCGGATCAAGGTCGAGAACGAATCCGACGCCGCGCGGCACTACACGCTGACGATCGGCGATGCGGCCGATGCGAGGTTGCGGACGCAGCCGCGCTGGGAGGTTCGCGCGCGCAAGTCCGTCGAGATCCCGCTGTTCATCGACGTGCCGCGCGAGAGCTTCCGGAACGGGCAGCGCCGGATCTCGATGCGCATCGATGACGAGGCCGGCTTCCACCGCGTCCTCACCGTCACGCTGTTGGGCCCCGAGGGCCGGAATGGATCGACCCCATGAACGCCACCGTCCGCTGGACCCTGATCATCATCGGCTTCCTCCTGTCGAACGCGCTCGCGATGGGCTTCTTGATCCTCGCGTCGAGCACGAGTCGCGCGCAGGTGATCCCCGACTACTACGCGAGGTCGACCCGCTACGACGCCGAGCTCGATGCCGCGGCACGCAGCCGTGCGCTCGGCTGGCAGGTCGCGGTCTCGATCGTCGACGGCGCGATCACGGCGACCGTGCGTGATCGCAACGGCGCCCCGCTCGAGACCGTGGACGTCCGCGCGATCGCCACGCCACGTGCCGACGCGACGCGCCTGGTCGACGTCCGGCTCGTCGCCGCGGGCGGCGGGCGCCACGCCGCGCAGCTCGTGACCGGTCCGGGGCTGCACGACGTGATCGTGATCGTGGAGCGCGGATCGGAGCGGTTCTCCGCGCACGCCCTGGTGGAGGCGCGGTGACCGCGCTGCTGCCCGCGATCATGCTGTCGAGCGTCGTCGGCAGCCTGCACTGCGTCGCGATGTGCGGTCCGCTGCTCGGGCTCCACGGCGGCGTGCACACGCTGCGACTCGCCGGCCTCCACGCGCTCGGCCGGCTGACGACCTACGCCATGCTCGGCGCGCTCGCCGGGCTCGTCGGCCGCGCGGTCGATCTCGCCGGTGATCTCGGCGCCGTCCAGCGCGCCGCCACGATCGTCGCCGGTGGTGTCGTGATCGGGTGGGGCGTGTACCAGCTCGCGATCGCGCTCGGCTGGCGCGCGCGGTCGAGTGGCGCCGGCGGCACCGCGTTCAGCGCCGGGCTCGTCCGCATCGGCACGCGGAAGCCGGCGACCCGCGCGTGGCTGGTCGGCGTGCTGACGGGCCTGTTGCCGTGCGGCTGGCTGTGGGCGTTCGTGATCACGGCCGCCGGGACCGGCGATCCGCTGCGCGGCGCGCTCGTGATGGGCGTGTTCTGGCTCGGCACCGTGCCGGCGATGACCGGCGTGCTCGCGCTCGGTGGTCCGCTCGTGCACTGGCTCCGAGAGCGGATGCCCGCCGTCACCGCGGTCACGCTGATCGTCCTCGGGATCGGGACGCTCGCGACCCGGTGGGCCGACGCCGGTGCCACGCAGCTCTCGCGACCGAGCTGCCACGACGCGCCACGCGGAGCCACGCGATGACCGCGGTCGCCCGGCCTGCCGCCCGCGAATGCAGCCATTGCGGGCTAGGCGTGCCGGCGGGCCGCGACGATGGCTACTGCTGCGCGGGCTGCCAGATCGTCGCGGCCGCGATCGCGGAGCACGGTCTCGACCAGTTCTACGCGCTGCGTGAGACGCCGGTGCCCGCGCGTACGACAACGCGCAGCTATGCCGAGCTCGATGATCCGGCCTTCGAGCGTGTCCACGTGCGGCACACCGGCGATCGTGCGACCGCCGCGCTCTACCTCGAGGATCTGCGGTGCACTGGCTGCGTCTGGCTCGTCGAGGCGACGCCTCGCTGCGTTCCCGGTGTGACCGACGTCCGCGCCGATATCGGCCGTGGGCGCGCCGACGTGAGCTGGGATCCAGGTGCCACGTCCCTCTCGCAGATCGCGCGTCACCTCGATCGCATCGGCCATGCCGTGCACCCGTATCGCGGCCTCGACCGTGATCGCCTGCGCCGCGGCGAGGACCGTGCGCTGCTCGTCAAGCTCGGCGTCGCGGGTGCAGCCGTCGGGAACCTCATGCTGCTCGCGATCGCGCTCTACGCGGGCATGTTCGGTGGGATGTCCGGACAGGACACCACGTTCTTCCGCTGGGCTTCGATGACCGTCGCGGTGCCCGCGCTCGGCTACGCGGCGACGCCGTTCTTTCGTACCGCGCTCGGCGCGCTGCGCTCGCGCCGCCTTCACCTCGATCTGCCGCTCTCGATCGGCATCCTCGCGGGCCTCGGCTGGGGCACCGCGAACGTGATCCGCGGCGTCGGCGAGATCTACTTCGATTCGCTCGCGATGCTCGTGTTCCTGCTACTCGTCGCGCGCTGGATCGTGCTGCGTCACCAGCGCCGGGCCGCCTCGGCGGCGGAGCTGCTGCTCGCGTTGACCCCGAGCCGGGCGCGGCGTGTCGTCGAGGGCATCGCGACCGACGTCCCGATCGACGCGCTCGTGCCTGGCGATCGCGTCCGCGTGCTTGCCGGCGAGACCATCCCGGTCGACGGCCACGTCGCGAGCGGTGCCTCGTCGATCGATGCCGGCCTGCTGACCGGCGAGTCACGGCCGGTCGAGGTGGCGCCCGGCGCGCGCGTCCACGCCGGCACGGTGAACCTCGCGGGCCCGCTCGACGTCGAGGTCGAGACCACGGGTGAGGCGACCCGTGTGGGCGCGCTCGTCGCGAGCATCGAGGCGCTGTCCTCGCGCAAGGCGCCGATCGAGCGCATGGTCGACCAGATCGCCGGGCGCTTCGTGGCGGTCGTCACCACGGTCGCCGCGCTCACGCTGGTCGGCTGGTCGGCGGTCTCGGTCGCGGCCGGCGCGGAGCACGCGATGGCGCTGCTCGTCGTGACGTGCCCGTGCGCGCTCGCCCTCGCGACACCGCTCGCGGTCACGATCGCGCTCGGTCGTGCCGCGCGTCGCGGGATCCTGATCAAGGGCGCCGACGCGCTCGAGCGCCTCGCGACGCCGGGCATGATGTTCCTCGACAAGACGGGCACGCTGACGGCCGGCCGGTTGGCGGTCGTCTCCTGGCGCGGCGATCTCGACGCGCGCGGGCTCGCCGCCGCCGCGGAGGCCGGTAGTAGCCATCCGATCGCACGTGCGATCGCGGCCTCGGCACCGCCGGTCGCGGTCGCGCACACGGTCCGCGAGGAGCTCGGTCGCGGGATCGCAGCGATGATCGGCGCACGCCGCGTGCTCGTCGGCTCGTCTGCGTGGATCCACGCGCGCTGCACCGTGCGCGAACCGATCGCTCAGTGGGTCGGCGAGCTCGCAGAACGCGGCGAGACCCCCGTCGTGATCGCCGTCGATGGCATGGCCGTGGCGGTCGCCGGCCTCAGCGATCCGATCCGCGACGACGCGCGGATGGCCATCGACGACCTCGAGCGGCTCGGCTGGACTGTCGCGATCCTCTCGGGCGATGACGTGCGCGTGGTCGCCCGGGTCGGCGAGGCGCTCGGGATGGAGGCCGGCCTGTGCCGCGGCGGGATGTCGCCCGAGGACAAGGTCGAGGCCGTCGCGCTCGCGCGCGAGCGTGGCCCGGTCGTCATGGTCGGCGACGGCGTCAACGATGCCGCCGCGATGGCAGCAGCGACGACGAGCATCGCGGTCTCCGGCGCCGCCGAGATCGCGATCGAGGCCGCCGATGTCTACCTGCGCGAGCCCTCGATCCGTGCGATCGCCGACACCGCGCGCGGCGGCCGCGACACGCTCGCGACGATCCGCCGGAGCCTGCGGTTCTCGCTGACCTACAACATCTTCGTCGGGACGCTCGCGGTCACCGGGCTCGTCCATCCGCTGCTCGCCGCCGTGCTGATGCCACTGTCCTCGGGCGCGGTCCTCGCGAGCTCGCTGCGGTCCGCTGCGTTCCGGGAGCGCCGATGACCGCGCTCTACCTCGTGCTGCCACTCGCGCTGCTGATCGCGAGCATCGCGGTCGCCGCGTTCGTGTGGAGCGTCCGGTCGGGCCAGCTCGACGATGTCGACACCCCGCCGCGGCGGATCTTGTTCGACGACGCGGTTGGGCCGAGCGCGCCGGCCGAGATCGCTCGCGAGTCGTCGAACCCCGAGGGCCGCGTGCCATGAGTGCAGCCGCGCGCTGGACGTCTGTGCGCGCCTCGCCGAACACGCAGATCTTGCGCATCGAAGCGCACGCTTTGCGGCGTCGCGGCGGCCACAACGCTTGTCCACGTTCGCGGCAGCCCGCGAGGCAGGCCGCCCCGGGTCCATGGAGTGCACTTCGGCCCGGGCATGCGCCGCCTCTGGATCGGACTCGTGCTCGTGATCGTGCTCTCGTTCGCGGTCCTCGGCTGGGTCGGTACGAAGATCTACCAGCAGGCGCCGCCGGTTCCCGAGCGAGTGGTCGACGAGGCTGGGGTCGTCGTCTTCGATCGCGGCGAGATCGCGCTCGGCCAGGACGTGTGGCGTGCGTTCGGCGGCATGCAGCTCGGTTCGATCTGGGGACATGGCGCCTATGTCGCGCCGGATTGGACCGCGGACTGGCTGCACCGCGAGCTCGTCGAGGTGCTCGAGGGCTGGGCGCAGCGCGATCACGAGCGTTCGTACGCCGCACTGCCTGCCGAAGCGCAGGCCGCGCTCCGCGAACGGCTCCGCCTCGAGTACAAGGCGAACGGCTTCGACCCCGCGACCGGCACGATCCGGGTGTCCGTCGATCGGGCCCGCGCCATCGCGGCGACGGCGGCGTATTACGCGGCGCTGTTTCGCGACGGCCGCGAGGACTACGCGTTACCTCGCGGCACCGTCGTAGAGCCCGCTCGTGCGCACGCACTCGCGGCGTTCTTCTACTGGAGCGCGTGGGCCGCGGCGACGAACCGGCCCGGCGAGACCATCACCTACACGAGCAACTGGCCGCACGAGCCGCTGATCAACAACGTGCCGAGCTCGGACACGATCGTGTGGACCGGCGTCAGCATCCTCGTGCTGCTCGCCGGCATCGGCGCTCTCGCGTTCTGGCACGCGGCGCGGCGCAAGGACGAGCCCCCGGACTCGCTCCCCGAGCACGATCCGCTGCTCGGCTCGACGCCCACGCGCTCGCAGCTCGCGACGCTGAAGTACTTCTGGGTCGTCTGTGGGCTGATCGTGCTGCAGATCGGCGTCGGGATCATCGCCGCGCACTATGGCGTCGAGGGCAGCGCGTTCTACGGGATCCCGCTCGCGAAGGTGTTTCCCTACGCGGTTGCGCGGACCTGGCACGTGCAGCTTGGCATCTTCTGGATCGCGACCGCGTGGCTCGCCGCAGGACTGGCGCTCGCTCCGTCGATCGGCGGAGAGCCACGTGGGCAGCGCGTGCTCGTCAACGTGCTGTTCGGCGCGCTGGTCCTCGTCGTGATCTGCTCGCTGGTCGGGCAACTCCTCGCGATCAACCACAAGCTCGGCGACGACGCGGTGTGGTGGCTCGGTCACACCGGCTACGAGTACATCGATCTCGGCCGGCTGTTCCAGATCGCGCTGCTCGGCGGCCTCGCGCTCTGGGTGTTTCTCGTCGTCCGCGCGCTGTGGCCGGCGCTGAAGCGGCGCGACGCACAGCGCCCGCTGATCATCATGCTGCTGATCTCGACGGTCGCGATCGGCGGCTTCTACCTCGCCGCGCTCGGCGCGGGCCGCCACACCAACCTCGCGATCGCGGAGTACTGGCGCTGGTGGGTCGTGCACCTCTGGGTCGAGGGCTTCTTCGAGGTGTTCGCGACCGTGATCATCGCGTTCCTGTTCGTGCGGCTCGGGCTCGTGCGCGCGAAGCTCGCGGGCCAGGCGACCGTCCTCGCGGCGGCGATCTTCCTATCGGGCGGCATCATCGGCACGCTGCACCACCTCTACTTCAGCGGCACGCCGACGATCGCCCTCGCGCTCGGCTCGGTGTTCAGCGCGCTCGAGGTCGTACCGCTCGTGTTTCTCGGCTTCGATGCCTGGGAGAACTGGCGCCACACCCGCACGACGCCGTGGATGACCGGGTATCGCTGGCCGATCTACTTCTTCATCGCGGTCGCGTTCTGGAACCTCGTCGGTGCGGGCCTGTTCGGTTTCATGATCAACCCACCGATCGCCCTCTACTACATGCAGGGCCTCAACACGACGCCCGTCCACGGGCACACGGCGTTGTTCGGCGTCTACGGCATGCTCGGCATGGGGCTCATCCTGTTCACCGCGAAGTCGGTGCGGCCGACGCTGGTGTGGCCCGAGCGCCTGCTGAAGTTTGCGTTCTGGAGCATCAACCTCGGCCTCGCAGCGATGGTGCTCATCAGCGTGTTGCCCGTCGGGCTCCTCCAGACCTGGGCCGCTGTCGAGCACGGCTACTGGTACGCGCGCAGCGCCGAGTTCTTGCAGTCCCCGGTGCTGCACACGTTCCGCTGGCTGCGCGTGATCGGTGACACCGTGTTCGCGGCCGGTGCCGTCGCGTTCGTGGTCGCCGTGATCCGCGTGACGATCGGGCGCCGGTCGATCGTCGCGGGCAGTGATCAGTTGCCGATCGCGAGGGCGCGGTGACCGGCTGTGTCACCAGCCGCCGCGGCGTGCCACCCGTTTGGCGCGACGGTCGCTGACGATTCGCGCAGGGCGTGCGCGGCTTGCGGAACGTCTCGCAACGCTATCGCGTCATCGACGCATGCACCGAGAGAGGCGGCCGCGGCGCCGGCATGCCACGTGAACTACCCGGTTGCGATGGTCATGGAGATGCGATGCACGGTGCCGGTGAAATCCGGCGAACTGGTGGCCCGATACATCCTCGGTCTTCGGCTGGGGACCGGCGGCATGGGGGTCGTCTACGAAGCGCAGTCGCCCGATGGCGGCAGCGTCGCGATCAAGCTGCTCTATCGCGAGACCATGGCAGACGCGTACGCTCTCCGACGGTTTCGCGACGAGGCAACGGCCGGTGCGATCGTGCATCCCCAACGTAGCCTCGGTGTTCGAACGCGGCGAGACAGCCGAAGGCTTGCCCTACCTCGTGATGGAGCACGTCCACGGCCTGCCGCTGAGCGTGCATCGGCGGCGGTCGCTACGCAGCTGCGTGCTCATCGTGCGTCAGGTCCTCGAAGGGCTGGCGTTGATGCACGCGAGTGGCATTGTCTACGGGGACGTCAAGAGTGACAACGTGCTCGTCGAGCGCATGGCTCGCGGTCTCGACGTCGCGAAGCTCATCGACCTCGGCCTCGCGAGCGTCGCGATCGACGGCGACTGCGAACCGAGCGGCGAGGTGACGATGTTCGGAACGCCCGAGTACATGGCGCCCGAGCTGTTCCGCGGCCACCGAGCGACTCCCTCGTCCGATCTCTACGCCGTCGGATGCGTGCTCTACGAGGTGATCACTGGCACGACGCCGTTCGCCGGCCGCACCATGTCGCACGTCACGGCGCGCCACCTCGATGACGCCGTCGTCCCGCCTTCGTTACGCTGCCCGGACCTCGCGATCCCTCCGATCCTCGACCGCATCGTCATGCGAGCGCTCGAGAAGGATCCGCTGGATCGTTTCGACAGCGCGCGCGGCTTTGCCTCGGCGCTCGCAATCGTGATCCCGTGTCTCGACGACGCGAGCCGGCGCCCGCTCCGGTTCTCGGCGACCGCCGTCACACTCGACTGGAAGCCCGGTGCGCCGTTCGAACAACTGCGTCGGGGCGCACGCGGGACACCCCGGCGTCAGCTCGAGCGCTAGGTTGGCGACGCTGGCGACGCCGGCGTCGCTCATGTGCGACGTGGCAGCTGGACGTCGAAGCGCGTGCCGCGCGGGCCGGTGTCGAGTCTGATCGTGCCGCCGTGCAGCTGCACGAGGCTGTGCACGATCGACATGCCGAGTCCGGTGCCGCCTTCCTTCGTCGAGAAGAACGGTTCGTAGATCCGATCGCGGAGGGCCTCGGGGATGCCGGGACCGTCATCCTGCACCCGGATCGTCAGCTGCTGCTCGTCGGCTTCGAGCTCGACGGTCACGTGGCCACCCGCTGGCACCGCCTCGATCGCGTTGCGCACGAGGTTGAGAACGAGCTGGTGCAGCTTGCCCGCATCGACGTGAGCGAGGAGGCGCGGCGGCGCAGAGACGAGCTCGAGGGTTGCTCGCCGACGCTCCGCGGTCATCCGTTCGAGCTCGACCACCTGGCGCAGGATGCCGGTGACGTCGTGGTCCTCGGCGTGGAGCTGGGGCGGCCGCGCGAACGCGAGGAAGTCGTTCAAGAGCGCGGTCAGCCGCTCGATCTCGTTCTGCGCGAGCTCGCAGGGCTCGATCAGCTTCGCGTCGAGACCCGCGCGCGAGAGCCGTCGACCGAGGAGCTCGAGCTGGAGCTTCGCCGCGTTCAGCGGGTTTCGTACCTCGTGCGCGATGCCGGTCGTCATCGTCTGCATCGCGGTCATCCGGTCCGCGAGGATCCGGCGTTCGCGCGCGACGAGCTTGTCTTCGGAGTCGAGCTGGTAGTGGCGCACCATGATGGCGAGCTCGATGTCGAGCAGCTTGTCGACCGCACGGATCGACGCCTGCGCGTCGTCGGGGCACAGCTCGAAGATCAGGGCGTGGTACGCCACGCGCACGACGTTCATCGCGCTGAACATGTACTGGTGCGCGAGGCCGATCGCGACGTGGCGCCGACCGATGCGCGAGCGCTTCTCGTAGAACCGTTCATCGTGGGGGCCGAGCAGGCCGCTCGCCATCCAGTCGATCAGCGTGACGCGCAGCCGCTCGACCTGCTCGGGGCCCGACAGCACGGCGGCGGCGCCGGGGCTGGCCCACACCGCGTCGTAGAACCGCGAGGCGACGGCCGAGAAGTGGGGCTCGAGGATCGGGTGCAGTGCGCGCAGTCGGGCGACGTCCTGCTCGTCGAACTCCATGAAGGCGACGAGCCCGTCGAGATCGGACATCAGGTCTCGGAGGATCCGGGGGCACCGTCGGGCTTGCGCACGACATCGACCTCGGACCGCGGTGCTTCGTTGTACTGATGCAGCCGGTACTGGATCGTGCGCACGCTGATCGCGAGGATCTCCGCGGCGCGCGACGTCGAGCCGCCCGTCGCCTTCAGTGTCTCGAGGATGGCGTAGCGCTCGAGGTCACCCATCGTCGCACCGGGGATCACCGGCATCCCGGCGGGCGACTGCCGCGGCTGGATCGTCGGTGGCAGGTTTCGCGATTCGATCGTCGGCGTGGTGCACAGCACGACCGCGCGCTCGAGCGCGTTCTCGAGCTCGCGCACGTTGCCCGGCCAGTCATAGGCCACCATGCGCTCGAGCGTGTCGGGGCCGAACCCTTCGATCGCCTTCGCGTTCTCGCGGGCGTAGCGATCGAGGAAGAACTTCGCGAGCGTCGGGATGTCCGAGCGACGATCACGCAGCGGCGGCATCTCGAGCCCGACCACGTTGAGCCGGTAGTAGAGATCCTCGCGGAACCGACCCTTCGCGACCTCCTCGACGAGGTTGCGGTTCGTCGCGGCGATCACGCGGACGTCGACGCGGATCGTCTGGTTGCCGCCGACGCGCTCGAACTCGTGCTCCTGGAGGAAGCGCAGCAGCTTGACCTGGATCGCGGGCGAGATCTCGCCGATCTCGTCGAGGAACAGCGTGCCACCGTCCGCGAGCTGGAACCGCCCGTCCTTGCGCGCGACCGCGCCGGTGAACGAGCCCTTCTCGTGACCGAAGAGCTCGCTCTCGAGCAGCGATTCGGCGAGCGCGGCGCAGTGCAGCTTGATGAATGGGCCCCGCGCGCGCGTCGACCGCTGGTGCAGTGCATTCGCCACGAGCTCCTTGCCCGTGCCGCTCTCTCCCGTGATCAGCACGGTCGCGCGACTCGGCGCGACCTGATCGACGATCTCGAACACCCGCTGCATCGGCGGGCTCGAGCCGACGATACTGTCCGGCGCGACTCGATCGCGTACGCGGGCGCGAAGCTGGCGGGTCTCACGGCGCAGCTCCTGCTGCTCGAAGACCTTGTCGAGCACGACGAGCAGCTCGTCGAAGTTGATCGGCTTCGTCAGGTACTCGGCCGCGCCGGCACGCATCGCATCCACCGCCGACGACACCGCGCCGAACGCCGTCATCACGACGACGATCGCCGGATCCTCGGCCGTGCGGATCTTCTTGACCAGCTCGATACCGTCCATGCCCGGCATCTTGAGATCGGTCACGACCACGTGTGGCGCGAAGCTCTCGTACTTGCCGAGCGCCTTGAACGCATCCGCCGCCGTCTCGACGTCGAAGCCTTCGTCGCGAAGGAGCTCGGCCAGCGCGGTCCGCGCGTTGGCCTCGTCATCCACGACCAAGATCCGACCTGTTCTCGACATGTGTGTGGGGGCCTAGCGAGCGACGTGCCAGGGAAAGTCGAGCACTTGCAGTGGTACCTGCGCAAGCCTTGCGTGCTCTTCAGGACACCCGCACGATTTGCGCGGTTTCGGTCCATCGCATCCCGCACGGCTTGCACCTCTCCCAGCCTCGCTCGCAGCGATTGCCGGCGAACGCCTCTGAGCGGCCGGATCCGGGGGCACGTGGATTGCTGAACCTCGCGGCATGCGTCCCACACTCCTCGTCTCCGTCCTGGCTTCCGTGTTCGGCTTCGCCGCCTTCGCCAGCTGCTCCGTCCCCAAGGTTCCTGCGCAGCCTCCGGCGGCGCGCGGGCCTCACGCCAACGAGCAGCTCGCCGCCGCTCGCGAACACACCCGGCGCGCCGAGGCACTGGCCCGCTGGCCGGAGGCGCGTCGCGGGGACCCCGACCGGTTCGACGATGCTGGCACCGGCCTCTGGTATCGGAGCTGGGAGACCGCGAACGATCCGTACCGGGCCGCGCCGGTGCACGCCAGCGAGGCTGGGCGGAAGGGCACGTACGACGAGGCATGCATCGGCGTGCCGCCGGCACATCAGACGAGCTCGCCGCTACAGCGCCATGGCCTTGACAGCACGCCGACGGCGAACGGCGTGATCGTGTTCCTCAGACCGGATGCCGGCGCGCCGGATCGCCTGCTCGCCGAGATCCGGTGCCATCGCGCGTGGATGATGCTCGCCGTGACCGGCGAGGATGTCTGTCCGCTCGACATCGCGAACGTTCACATCCAGGCCCACGGCGACAAGGCAGGGATCTCGATCGAGATCTCGGTCGCCGACCCGCTTCTCGTCCGCGAAGTCCAGCTGAGCGCAGCGCACGATCTCGAGGTCGCGGCGAATCGCCTGCACGCCACGAACAAGTAGCGCTTCGCTCGTGCCGGTACAGGTCATACGCGGGACGGCGCCGAGCCGGTCGGGGACGGAATCTCGACGCGTCGCGTGGCCGCCGCCCAGGGAGTCGTGACAAACACGGACCATGAATGTGCTCGTGATCAACGCAGGGTCGACCTCGCTGAAGTACGACGTCTACGACATGGACATCGAGGCGAGCCTCGCGCGCGGCCGCATCGAGCGGATGTGCACCGCGGCGGCGGTCCACATCCGGGGTGGCGAGGAGACCAAGGTCGCGGCGCCCGACGTCACCGTGGCCTTGCAGGTGGTCGCCGCGAGCCTCGGCGGGGTCAAGATCGACGCGATCGGCCACCGGGTCGTCCACGGCGGCGAGCGGCTGATCGCGCCGACGCTGATCGATGCTGCAGCCGAGGCGATTATCGAAGAGTGCGCGGTGTTCGCCCCGCTGCACAACCCGGCGAACCTCATGGGCATCCGCGCGGCGCGGCAGGCGTTCGGCGACATCCCGCACGTCGCCGTGTTCGACACCGCGTTCCACGCCGCCATGCCCGAGGCCTCCTACGTCTACGGCCTGCCGTACGAGATGTACCTGGAGCGCGGCGTGCGCCGGTACGGCTTCCACGGACCGAGCCACCAGTTCATGGCGCAGTCGGCGGCCGAGTACCTGCGCACCGATCTCGCGCGGCTGCGCCTCGTCACGTGCCACCTCGGCGGCGGCGCGAGCATCGCCGCGATCGATGGCGGCGTCTCGGTCGACACCTCGATGGGCATGACGCCACTCGAGGGGCTCGTCATGGGCACGCGATGCGGGGACCTCGATCCGTCGGTGCCGCTCGCGTTGATCCGCCAGGGGCTCGACGTCCTCGAGGTCGACGAGCTGCTGAACAAGAAGTCCGGCCTCGCGGGCATCTCGGGCATCGGTGCCGACTTCCGCGACGTCCAGGCTGCGGCGGAGCGCGGCGAGGTCCGGGCGCGCCTCGCCGTCGACATCTTCGTGCGCCGCATCCGCAAGTACATCGGCGGCTACGCGGCGGAGCTCGGCGGGATCGACGCGATCGTGTTCACCGGCGGCATCGGTGAGAACTCGGCGATGGTGCGCGAGCGCGTCTGCGAGCGCCTCAACTTCCTCGGCGTCGATCTCGATGCCGAGCGCAACCGCACCGCCCGTGCAGCGGACTCGGGTGGCATCGTCGACGTCGCCACGCGCCACGCCGAGGCGCGCATTCTCGTGGTCACCACCGACGAGGAGCGCATGATCGCACGCGACGTCGTGCGCCGCCTCGTCGGTCCGACCGCGGCGATGCGCAGCGTGCATACCAAGCCGATCCCGGTCGGAGTCTCGGTGCGTCACGTCCATCTGTCGCGCGCCGACTGCGACGCGCTGTTCGGCCCAGGCTACGAGCTGACGCGCCGCCGCGACGTGACCCAGCCCGGCCAGTTCGTGACCCGCGAGACCGTCGACCTGATCGGTCCAAAGGGCGAGGTCCGCAGCGTCGCGATCATCAACCCGCTGCGCAAGGCGACCCAGGTCGAGGTCTCGCGGACCGACGCGCTGCAGCTCGGCGTCGATCCACCGCTCCGCGAGTCCGGCCAGCACGCCGGCACGCCTGGCCTGAAGCTCCGGGGCCCGGCGGGAGAGGTCGAGATCGCGAGCGGCGTCATCATGGCGATGCGACACGTCCACATGCATCCGACCGAGGCGCGCGCGTTCGGCGTGGGCGACAAGGACGTGATCAGGGTCCGCGCCGAGGGCGATCGCGAGATGACGATCGGCGACGTGCTGGTCCGCGTGAACGACGCGTTCACCCTCGATCTGCACCTCGACACCGACGAGGCCAACGCGGCGGGCCTCAACAACGCGAGCGTCGTCGCGTTCGAGGGCATCCAGAAGCGGGCGTGATCACGCCGCAAGGCGCGATCCAGCAGAGGCACCTGCGCACTTTCACGGACAGGGTCGGGTGCGTGATCGTGCAAACGCGCTAGGTTGTCCGCTTGGAGAGCCCGCCAGAGAGCCCGCCAGAGAGCGGCCTCGTGCTGGTGGTCGACGACAACGCCGAAAATCGGGCGCTCGCCCGCGCCACGCTCGAGGACGAGGGCTATCGCGTCCTGCTCGCGACGGGCGGCGAGGATGCCATCGCGAGCTTCGCGCAGGAGCGCGCGGATTGCGTGCTTCTCGACGTTCGTATGCCTGGAATGGACGGGTTCGCGGTGTGCCGACGGCTGCGCGCGCTGCCCGGGGGCGCGGACACCCCGATCCTGTTCATCACCGCGCAGCGCGATCTCGAAACCTTCGACCGCGCGCACGACGTCGGTGGCGACGACTTCATCACGAAGCCGTATCGACCACCCGAGCTGCTGACGCGTGTCGCTGCCGCCGTGAAGCTGCGCCGCATCGCCGCCGAGCGCAGCGAGCTCTACGAGCTCGTCCGCAAGCAGCGCGAGGACGTGATGCGGCTGCAGCTCCAGAAGGAGCAGCTGATCGCCTTCCTCGTCCACGATCTCAAGAACCCGGTGAACGCGATCGACCTCCACGCACTGCGGATCCTGCGCGATCCCGGCGCGACCGTGCGCGCGCGCGATGCCGGCGTGAGGATCCAGTCGGAGAGTCGTGCGCTGCTCCGGATGATCATGAACCTCCTCGATCTCAGCAGGGCGGATGAAGGTCGGCTGGTGCCAGCCCCGAGCGAGGTGTCACTCGCGGGCATGTTCGCGGAGCTCGCGGATGACATGGGCGTGCGCGCGCAGGCGTCTGGCATCGCGCTCGAGGTGCCGGCCGGCGCCCCCGGGGTCGTTGGAGACGCCGACCTTCTGCGCCGCGTGCTCGAGAACCTCGTCGACAACGCCATCCGGCACGCGCCCGAGGACACCACGGTCACCGTCAGTGCCGTCGAGGTCGATGGCGCCGTCGAGCTTCGCGTAAGCGATCGAGGCGCCGGGATCCCCGATCCGCTGCGCGCGGCCGTCTTCGAGCGCTTCGTGCAGGCCGGGAGTCCCGCCGAGGCCCGCGGCGGCCGTGGGCTTGGCCTTGCCTTCTGCAAGCTTGCAGTCGAGGCGCACGGCGGGCGGATCTGGATCGAGGACGCATCGCCGGGCGCAGTATTCTGCCTGCGGATCCCTCATGCCCGCTGAGCGCCCGCGGGCATACGACCTGCAGTACAGCGAGCTGATCGACGCCGCCCCCGACGGCATCGTTGTCGTCAACGAGGAATCCCAGATCATCCTCGTCAACGTGCAGGCCGAGAAGATGTTCGGCTACCCGCGAATCGAGCTGATCGGCCAGTCGATCGAGCAGTTGATCCCACAGCGGTTTCGGCCACGGCACCCGACGCACGTGCACGACTACGCGCGAGAGCCGCGTACGCGACCGATGGGATCCGGCCTCGAGCTCCACGGCCAGCGCCGCGATGGCTCCGAGTTTCCGGTCGAGATCAGCCTCAGCCCTATCCGCACCCCGCAGGGCCTGCTGATCTCCGCCGCGATCCGCGATGTCACCGATCGCAAGCGCATCGAGGCCGAGGCGCGGCGTGCGAACGCGTATCTGTTATCCGCCGTCGACAGTATCCAGGACTCGTTCGTGCTTTACGACGAGGAGGACCGGATCGTGCTCGTCAACAGTACCCTGCGCGAGCTGCTCGGGCCGACGCTCGACGGGCCGATCGTCGGCCGTCGCTTCGAGGAGCTCGTCGATCGCTTGATCGCGGCCGATCTGTTCGAGCTCGGAACCGAGTCCCCCGCGGACTTTCGCGCGCGCTGGATCGCCTACCACGCGCTGCCCTCCGAGACGTTCGAGCTCCGCACCCGCACCGGGCGCACCCTCCGCATCATCGACCGCCCCACCGCCGAGCACGGCACGGTCTCGCTGATGGTCGACATGACCGAGGACCGACGGCGCGCCGACGAGCTCAAGCGTGCGCGCGAGCAGGCCGAGGCCGCGAGTGCGGCGAAGAGCGAGTTTCTGGCATCGATGAGCCACGAGCTTCGCACCCCCCTGAACGCGGTGCTCGGCTTCGCGCAGCTCCTGCAGCGTGACAAGAAGCAGCCGCTATCCGAACGTCAGCTCGAGCGGATCGACCACGTGCTGCGTGGCGGCGAGCAGCTGCTGAAGCTGATCGACGAGGTCCTCGACCTCTCGCGCATCGAGGCCGGTGGCGTCGCGATCTCGGCCGAGCCCGTCGCGGTGCCTGACGTCCTGCAGGAGGTGATGTCGACGCTCGAGCCGATGGCGCAGCGCGCGACCGTGACCGTCGCGACCGCACCGATGCCGGCAGCCCTTGTCCCCGTGACAGCCGACCGCACGCGGCTGGCGCAGATCCTGATGAACTTCGGTTCGAACGCGATCAAGTACAACCGCCCTGGCGGCCACCTCACGTTCCGCGTCACCCGCCAC